>JAHEAY010000159.1 GCA_024642485.1 Cytophagaceae bacterium | reverse complement strand
GTTCCGGTGTTAAGTTTTTCACCTTGTTCTCTAATTCCTCAGACCATTTTAAATTACGACCTAAGAATAGATTGTTATTCAACGTTCCCACCAACGCATTGTCTTGTGAACGCGTCACTTGCTTCGCTTGAATCCACGATTTCTTCGCCTCATCAATTTCTTTCTGTGTAAAGCCTTCTTTCAAGACCTTCTCAATTTCCTCTTTGAAAGCAGCCTCTAATTTAGCAATGTTCTCAGGTGCATAAATGGCATAACCTAAGAAAGCGCCATTTTGATCCAAAGGACTCGCAACGAATTGTGAACCTACACCGTAAGATAAACCTTCTTTCTGACGGATACGATTCATTAAACGAGAACTTAGGCCACTGCCTCCGCCCAACATATAATTACTCAATTCAAGAGCTGCATAATTAGGATCTGAATCCGAGATTTTCAACGGCTGATAAGCTAAGAAGAATGCATTTGCTTTATCAGGTGTTTCGATTGATTTTACTTGACCACCATTTTCATGAAATTTATCTGGAACCCGTGTATAAGCCTTTGGTGATTTCCAATCGGCCAATTCAGTTTTAATAAATGCTTTAATAGCAGCTTCGTCAAAATCTCCTACAGCTGAGAATGTTGCATTGGATGCGCCATAGAAACCTTTGTAGAATGCGATTGCTTCTTCTAATTTAGCCGCTGTATAACGTTCTGTTTGCTCGGCCATCGTTGGCTGGTAACGAACGTCGTTCTTAGGATAATGTCCTGAACGCCATTGTCCTAATACATCCATCGCTTTCGCTTGAGGCTCTGATTTTTGACCTTCAATTTGCGTCAAATTTTCTTGCTTTAATTTCTCGAATTCATCAGCTGGGAAGTTCGGTTGTTTCAAGGCTTCCGCAACCAATTGTAAGGCTGGCAATAAATTCTCACGCGTTGTTTCAATTGATACATTCGCTTGACGAGCCTCTCCTGAAATCGAAACACGTGCTTTTAACTTATCTAATTCATCTTGGAATTGTTGGCGTGTGTGCTTCGCTGTTCCTTTCGTCAACATATCCGCCGCCAAATCAGCTGCAGTTGCTGTTCCTAACAAGGTTTTCTCATCGCCAAAACGCAAGGTTAAACGAGCATAAACAGAATTTCCACGCGTTTTCTTAGGTAATAATGCCAAAGATACACCTGCAATCTTCTCTGTTTTAGTACGCGAATCAATGTTGCTTGGGGATGGATCAAATGCCTCTCCTTCAGCAACAGCCGCTTTTCCTTTAAAATCTTTTAATACGTCTGCCACATCTTTTGCTTCCGGAATTTCCGCACGGTCAGGTTTTTCAGTAGGATAGAAAATACCGGATGTGCGATTCGCCGACTTGAAGTATTTGGCTGCCACGCGTTGAACATCAGCTGCAGTTACCTTTTCTAATTGGTTTCTTGTGTGGAATAACAAGCGCCAGTCGCCTTGCGCGATGAATTCAGATAAGCCTACGCCAACACGTTGTGCATTGTTCAATAATAACTCGATGTTTTTGATGCCTTTAGTCTTGATACGATCAACTTCTTCTTGAGTTGGTGCTTGTTTAGCAAATTGCTCAATCGTTTCAATCATAATGTTCTTAACAGAATCCACCGATTTGCTTTTCAATACCTCAGCACCGAAATACACCAAACCTGGCTCTTTTAATTGCATCGTATAACCAAACTGACTCGAAGCTTTTTTTGTATCAATTAATGCCTTGTACAAGCGTCCTGATGGTGCATCAGTCAATAAATCAACTAATACATCGCAGGCAATGAAATCAGGATGTAAGCCTGATGGGATGTGATATGCCATGCCTACTTGTTGGACATCACCCACCCGACGTAAAGTCACCTCGCGCTCCCCATCTTGTGTGGGCTCAGCTGTGAAAGTTGGTGTTAAAACACGCTCAGGACGCGGAATGATACCAAATTTCTCATTGATTAATTTCAATGTTTTCGTTGCATCAAATTTTCCGGCTACCAATAACACGGCATTATCCGGTTGGTAATATTTGCGGTAATAAGCTTGTAAATTCTCAATAGGCACTTTTTCGATATCTGAACGAGCACCAATGGTTGAGTTTCCATAGTTATGCCATAAAAATGCTGTAGAAACAACACGCTCCATTAAAACAGATCCTGGGTCATTTTCGCCACTTTCAAATTCATTTCGAACTACAGTCATTTCCGTCTCTAGTTCACTTTTAGCGATGCGAGAGTTGATCATGCGGTCGGCTTCCATGTCCAATGCCCAATCTAAATTCTCATCTGTAGAAGCAAATGTCTCAAAGTAGTTTGTGCGATCTAACCAGGTTGTACCATTGAATTGTGCACCGTGGTCAGAGATTTCTTTGGCAACTTCTTTATGCTTTTCTTTGGTTCCTTTAAAAACCATGTGTTCCAATAAATGGGACATACCCGTTTCACCATATCCTTCGTGGCGTGAGCCCACTAAATAGGTGATGTTTACAGTAATTGTTTGTTTTGATGGATCTGGGAACAGCAATACTTTCAATCCATTGGCTAATTTGTATTCCGTAATTCCTTCAGCCGCAGTGACTTTTTCAGGAATAGGTAAGGATTTAGGCTTTTGTTGGGCAAAAACTTGCATGCCAAAGCAGAAGATTGCCAAACCTGTGTAGAGTAGTTTTTTCATAGAAAAAATTTATAAATTTTACGAATTTAATGAAGTTCGTTTTTCGTGCACATCCTTTTGGATGAGTGGCAGAAAATCGGGGCAATTGGGAAATGATTATTTTTTGTATTGCTGGATTAACTTGAAAATAGCCTTTTGGGTTTCCAAATTTGGGAAATAATCGAAAATAAGCACATGCTTATCGTAGTCAAGCATTAAACCTGTTTCTAAGAAATGAAATGCCTCTTTAAATTGGGCAGCTTTGATTAAAAAGATGGCTGATCGGTAGTACAATTCTGCTTCTTCGGGTAGTTCATCGATGGCGGAAAGCATGATGTCGGCCGACTTCTCATAATCCCCTAATTCAAAGTGCATTTGGGCCCATTTAACCCAAGTAGGGGCAAAAAATGAGTCGAGCTCGATGGATTTTTGGAATGCTTCATCTGCGGAAATGGAATTACCTAAATAAGCTTCCACATCGGCTAAGCCAGTCCAATACAAGGGATTTGTCTCGTTAAGTTTGATCGCTTTTTTAAGGAAATGCAAGGATTCAAACCACTTGTCTAATTCCGTTAAACAAACCGCTAAACCATAATAACCTTCGTCCCAAAGTGGATCAATTTTGACCGCATCTTTGTAAAAAGTTAAGGCCTCATTGAATTGTTTTTGACGTTCTAAACTCGCGCCTAAACAGCAGTAAAGTTCTGGGTTCGGCTCATCGTGTTGCAAGCAGAGTCGGTAAGCTTCTTCTGCCTTCACATATTCCTCCAAATTCATGTAAGTGTTACCTAAGTTGAATAGGGAAGAGGCAAAGGTGGGTTCGATGGCCAACGAATATTCATAGGCATCGATGGCTTTTTCGTATTTCTTTTGTTTGGAATAGGCTATCCCTAAATTATACCAAGCTGTATAGGAAAAAGGGTCTTGATCGATGAATTTTTCATAATAGGGAATACTCTCTTCAATTTTGCCAATTTCGTCCAAGGCATTCGCTAATTCCACAAGCGCATTTTCGTTCTCGGGGTTGTGCTCAAGCGATTTCTTGAACATATCTACGGCTTCGCGGGGTTTGGGCCAGGTTAAATAGCAAAGCCCCAAACGGAAATAGACATCATCTTTTTCCTCTGCATATTCTAAAATATGCAAAAATATCTCGACAGCTTTTTCGTGTTGCTTCAATTGGCTCAAAAGCGAACCTTTGACCATGAGTAAATCTAGGTCAGTAGGAAAGAGCAACATTGCGTTTTCGATCAACTCATAACCAGCCTCAGCCTGCTGCATTTCACCCAAAATTTGGGCTTTCAGCGTGATTAATTCTAAGGTATAGGGGAAATGTTCTAAGCCAATGTTGCAGGCTTTTAAGCCCTCATCAAATTTCCCTTGAATGAAATAATGCTCCGCAATTTGCTCCAATGTGTCCAAGTCGAAGAATGAATTTTCATCCTCGTTGAGCATTTTCTCGAAGCGATTTAACGAAGATTGGATATCCTCCTTATGGTCATCAAATTCTGGATCTAGCATTTAGGAAATTTGGGTTGTAATAGTTTCTAAATTACGAATTGTTTTTTAATAAACAGCCTTTCGGCGTACTTTTGTTCCAAACCCATATTTGAATGCCACAGCCGCGCGCGATTATTGATTTAGGAACGAATACCTTTCAGCTTTTGATTGCTGATCAAGACCCTTCAAATGGTCAGCTGAAGCTATTGTATGAGGATCACCGCCCCGTGGGATTAGGTAAAGGCGCCATGGAAACAGGATTGTTGCAGTTGGACGCCATGGCAAGAGCCCTCGAAGCTTTGGAACGATTTCTTTGGCATGCGCAAGACAAAAACTGTGTTTCGATTCAAGGCATTGGAACAAGTATCCTTCGGAACGCCCGAAATGCATCTGGTTTCATTGAATTGGTTGAGAGCCAACTAGGAATACCGATCGAAGTGATTTCTGGAATTCAAGAGGCGGAATATATATTTCAAGGCATTCGTCATTCTTTGCCTGAGCCCTGGGATGCCGTTTCTTTGGTGATGGATATCGGCGGAGGTAGTGTGGAATTTATTCTCTTTCAAGGCCAAACGATTTTATTTAAAACGAGTCTCGAATTGGGCGGGTTAAAATTGCAATCGCTTTTCCAAAAAGAAGGTGAATACCATGCGGATTTGGACAAAGAATTAGCGATCTATATTCAAACAGGATTACAAAGCTTATATGAAGCCTGTGAACAATATCAACCTGAAAGACTTATCGGTGCAGCTGGAGCCTTTGAAACCTTGGCCGATATTCAATTGGCTCAAGGACATTTAATGCACATTGAAAAAGCTAATCAATTGGATTTACCTGCATTTTATGCATTAATGGACCAAATAGCGAAACTGACAGTTGCTGAAAGGCAAGCAATCCCTGGAATGAAGGCATTTCGTGCGAGCATGTTGCCTTATGCCAATCATTTGATTGCTCAGGTAATGGCAAAGACCTCAATAAAGGAATTGTGGATGTCGATGTTCAGTTTGAAGGAGGGGTATTGGTACAGCACGCAAGAATAATTGAATAAATGCGGTCGATTTTTTTGAAAAAGACAATAATTTTGGCCAACTTTAAGTTTATATTAAATCATTAAAATTTTCAACAAAGCTATATGTCTTCACATCTTAATTTTATTCTGTTAGATGCTGCTCAAGTCG
>JAHEAY010000141.1 GCA_024642485.1 Cytophagaceae bacterium | reverse complement strand
ACATAAGCTTTGTGGTGGCGATCGTGGTGAATTTCCATCGTCAACTTATCAATATGAGGCTCTAAAGCATCAAACGCATAAGGCAATGCTGGCAAGGTAAATGGAGCATTTTCCATTACCTGACGAGAACGAAAACTTGACAAAAGCGCTCCGGCTCCCATCAATTGTAAAAATGTATTGCGTTTCATTTTGAATATTTTAATTATTCGTAAATCACCCGACCTACGATACTCCTACCTAAAGTAATCTCATCTGTATACTCTAAATCCCCACCAATTGGGATACCGCGTGCAATGGTGGATATTTTAATCGAATATTCCGCCAATTTCTTAGTTAAATAAAAAGCTGTTGTATCTCCTTCCATCGTAGGACTCAAACCCAAAATCACCTCATCAAACTCACCCGAAGCAATCCGTTGGATCAAGGAATCAATGTGTAGGTCACTTGGCGAAACACCTGCCAAAGGCGAAATAATTCCCCCTAGAACATGATATAAGCCTGTATATTGTCCCGTATTTTCAATGGCCATGACATCACGTAAATCCTCCACCACGCACAAAATCTTCTCATCACGCTTTGTACTGGCACAAATTCCACACAAATCCCCGTCTGAAATCATGTGACATTTAGGGCAAAACTTCGTTTCTGTACGCAATTGAACCAAAGCATGCGCTAATTGCAACGATTGCGTTTCTGGGCGTTTTAATAAATGTAAAGCTAAACGCAAAGCAGATTTCTTCCCGATACCCGGCAATTTGGAAATCTCTTCCACCGCCTGTTCTATAATCCGAGAAGGGTACGTATGCATCATAGGTTAAATATCAACAGATTCAATTTCAGCCGAAATACCTCTTCGGCATATTTCATTGCGCATGCTAAGCAAATCCTCATAAAGTCCCGACTTCACGCCACATTTACCCCGAAAATGGATCATTAAGGTACATTGCTCGGCTTGTTCGGCGGTATGTTCACACACCTCGATCAAGGTAATAATCACATATTCAAAGGAATTAACATCATCATTGTAGACAACTAATTGATGACCAAACGAGGTGGCCTCTTCCAATAAGACCTCAACATCCGTTTGTTCTTGCGCTTGTTCTGCAAAAGAAAAACCGTTCATCAAATCAATATCTTGGGAGAAATCCATATTTTTGAAAGAATTAATTCACCTCATACAAATCTACTAAAAATCCGTTAAACCTCTATGTCTGTACAATTAGCCGGTGGAATTCTAGCCATCTATTTTGGACTTCTACTCGTCATCTCATACATCACGTCGCGTGGAGCGGATACCAACGACTTTTTTACGGCAAATCGGCAATCCCCTTGGTGGCTCGTAGCCTTTGGTATGATTGGAACTTCGATTTCAGGTCTTACCTTTATTTCGGTGCCTGGCGCGGTGGGAAAAACCTATTTCACCTATTATCAGGTCATATTAGGCCATTCCTTGGGTTATTTAACCATTGCGTTGGTGTTGATGCCGCTGTATTACCGACTCAACCTCATTTCGATTTATGGCTATTTAGAGAAACGCTTTGGATTTTGGGCCTATAAAACGGGCTCAGCATTTTTCTTATTATCTCGCACCATTGGCTCGGCTGCACGCTTATATTTAGCTGTTAATGTGCTCCAAATCGCCATTTTTGAGCCAATTGGCGTACCCTTTGTCTTAACCGTTTTCATATCCATTGCGCTTATATGGTTGTATACACATCGCGGAGGAGTAAAAACGATTATTTGGACGGACACCTTGCAGACCTTGTTTTTGTTGGTGGCGCTATTCATTACGATTGTATTAGTAGGCCAACAAATGCACATGGGTATCGGGGACATGATTCAAACCATCCAAAAAAGCCCGTATTCACATATGTTTGAATGGGATTGGAAGAACCCACATTTCTTTGGAAAAGACTTCTTGGCTGGGGTGTTTATTGCAATCGTGATGACAGGCCTGGATCAAGATTTGATGCAGAAGAATTTGACCTGTAAATCCATCGGTGAGGCGCAGAAAAACATGTTCTGGTTCTACTGGGTGCTGTTGTTTATCAATCTCCTATTCTTGGCTTTAGGTGCATTATTGTACATTTATGCACAAGCAAATCAGATTGCGATTCCAACGAAAACAGATGAACTATATCCTTTATTGGCCTTAGGAGGCAACTTTGGTACCTTGGCAGCCGTGACCTTCTTATTGGGCATCATTGCGGCATCCTATGCGAGTTCGGACTCAGCTTTAACGGCACTTACAACTTCATTTTGCATCGATTTCTTGCGGATTGAGAAATTTCAAGAGGCCAAACGAGAGAAAATTAAACACCGCGTTCACATTGGATTTTCGGCCTTATTTTTCATTGTGATTGGGTTATTCCATGTATTTAATAACCAGGAATTGATCGGGGCAGTATTCAATTTGGCTGGCTATACCTATGGACCTTTGTTGGGCCTCTTTGCCTTTGGATTATTCACCAAAACAGCCATTAAAGATCGCTATGTGCCTTTCGTCTGTGTAGCATCCCCCATCATCACATTTGTACTGGAAACACAATCGCAGGCGTTATTTGGTGGATTTGGCTTTGCCAAACTGATACTCAATGGAGCGATTTGCTATCTATTATTGTGGTGTATTCGCGAGAAGGCTAAAATTTAATCGCATTTCGTATCGCGAAATAAACGACATCCTTGCCGGGGCCTGAGTCTTTCAGATAGGTTCCGGCCTGGCAAAATCCCAATTCTGCTTGAAAGAAATAATATTTCGTAGGAACATAATTAACCTCCAGCGCATAGATGTCGCAAATACCTAATTTAGAAGAAACTCCTTGGGCTTCTAATGGTCGCAAAGGCGACATATTCGGGGTGAAAATTCCATCCGCCGTACTCGCGCGTGATACTAAAGATGCTCTTGCGGTGGCCAACCATTTAGTTCCCGCTTGATAGCGAAGATAAGGGCTTAAGTTCAAGGTATTCGTGATATTCAAAGCAACCGTTTGACCAAAGGGTGGTCGGGCGAATAAGGTATTAAATGTATTTAATTGTCCATCCGTCGCCGACTCATCGCCTGGAACATAATTCCCACTAAATCCAATGAAGCTATGTTTTAAGGCTTCTACATTAAAATCCCACACAAACATCCAAGCAGAAATTTCAAGCGCATTAAACCGCCCCCACTGATGGGCGATTTCCACGTCGTAATTCAACGAACGAAGCGGGGAATAAAACCGAATTCCGGCCGTATGGCGCTGCTCTAAGCCCTTTTTGAATACGTATTCGCGCTGGGTACTTTCCAAAAAGAAATAATAGGCATCCATATTCAATTTCCGCTTTTTATCCGTTTTGACTGCATATATCCCGCCAAAATCTTCAGACATTAGTCCATCGTCAAATACACCAGGGTTCATTTTGACCGGTTTTACATAAAAAGCATTTAATCGATAACCGGGATATTTACCTTCAGCAGTTACACCCAAAAAGCTCTGACGCGTATTGGGCCCTTCCTTCGTCGCCACAAAGCGCTCTTGACCGAACTGCATTTCTTGTCGGCCAGCCCGCAACAACCAATGCTTACTGACATTCGTTTCCAAAAACCATTGATGTGCGGCCAATTGGTTTTCATCCAGTTGCGACGTAATGGGATTGGGATTCAGTGATCGGGTTGTGTTGTTTAATTGGACGAACAGGCGAAAGGAATTTCGAAAATGTAAATCACCATGTACCATCATGCGGTGCATCCATTGATGCGGGCTAGGTTCCGTAAAGGAAGCGGGAAATTGCCCAAAATTGGCATTCGTATAATTCTGATATTGCTCTCGCCATTCGCCGCCTACGCTGAGATTTAGGTCTTTTGTCATGGGTATAAACTTCAATCGTTCATCCCAAGACTTGGCGGAGCTATCTGTTTTTAAATAGGAGAAGTCATCTTCAAAACGCAAGCGTGCGATGTGCTGGGCTTGAACACCCAAAACGCTTAAAATAAAAAAGCTTATGACTACAATCCGATTGAACAAAACTTAAAATTTGAATGAGAAATTAAAGGTACCGACAAAAGCCCTAAAATAAAAAAGAGCTTAAGAGGCTCTATCCTGCATAATGAATATAAATAACTGATAATCAGAATAATCATATAATATTCACCTAGAATAATCAGATATATTTGATTAATGCCGAATCATTAAGCTCATGACCTATTTTGGTCCAAATTTCCAAAATGGTACAAGAGCCACACTTATCAGGATAGAAATTCAATATTATTAAGCTAAATTGTTGATAACTCTGTGTTCTACTTGATGAAAAGATTATTATTACTACTAATTTGGATACTATTTGTATCTAATTTCCTATTTGCGTGGGCAGTCTGGCATATTATGGCCGGTGGCCAACGAATCGAAAAAAGCAAGGCTGATATAATCATTAAAATAGCCAAAGTTCCGAGCGTTTCGAATCCATGCGTTTCATATTCAGAATTGCGCTTGCCTACATAACTAAAAGGAGCCGTTCGATTCTGATCGTTAAATTTAAAAGTTTGCAAGTCTTTTTCACTATTATATTCCAGCTTTTGACCGTTCAAATTCGGCAAAAAAGCTAATATGAAAATGATAATTTTGAATAATTTTTGAGGCAACATTTCTTATATGTTTGGGTTTACAAACTCATTAAGCACAATTTCAATTAAAACCTGTCAATTAAATCCAATCGCTTATGATACAAAATTTGGTCTAGGATTAAGTTTATAGGAAATATTAGACAATAAATTAGTATCGGTCACCTTTCAGCAAACCTGTTTTAATCATTTCACTCAAATGATCCATATTGTGCAAAACAGTTAACGAAGGAAAGTCAGGTAAAAATTCAATGATGTTTAGGTATGATCTTGCACGCTTGGATTCTAAATTGAATTCAATTTCCAAATTGACTGCATTTTCACAGGAAAAAGGACCTAAATGATAGCCATTAGACATAAAAGGCAAAACAAACCAATGAAATGATTCTTGATTTGATTTTGAAGGCCTTGTGTAATTACCTTCGGTTTTGCGAATATTCAATTTGATTTTCCGGACAATACTGCTATCTAGATCACCTTCGTATTCTAATTTTTCAATTTTACCTTTTCTATTAATTTTAAAAGCAAAAATACCGTAATTGTTTCTGCACAATACGTCGGCAGGTACAGGTACATCAGCTACCAAATCATTTTCCAAAATCTCGTAACAATGAGTATTCCCTTTTTTAATTTTATTCCCAAAATAAAAAAATGGATCTAATTTATTTTTCTGGGAAAAAGTCCTCTGAAACATTTTGTTACTTTCACTTGTCGTTTGGCCATACAAGCTATCAAATGCCATTAAGTAAATAATTATCCCAATTAATATTCGTTTAATCACAGTAGGTTCCATAATTTC
>JAHEAY010000136.1 GCA_024642485.1 Cytophagaceae bacterium | reverse complement strand
GGATATTATGGGGGAATGGGCTATGGCTTTAATTCCTTTGGATTTTCGAGTCCATACGGGTATTATGATCCGTTTTATGGTTATGTGGGTCCTGGTATGATGTTTGGATATGGCCCTGCGTATAATTACTATTACGGCTTTGGCCAAAATTATTACGGTGGGAACAATTATCAGTCGAATGTAGGGAATGCACAAGAACCTGCTCCTCGTTACATTCGTGGACCGCGGGATGGAGGTTCAAGCAATCGATATGGGGGTGAAAATTATTACAATACACCTCGAGGTGGAAATAATAACTACAATTCTCAAGGTACCAATCAGCCGCGTATTAATTCGAATTCCGGTAATTCAAATACGCCTTATCAAGCGGCACCAAGGAGAAATTCAAATTATGAATACCAACCGAGTGCACCGCAGCAAAATTATGGTCAAAATAGAACGGAATCTTACAGTTCTCCTTCATCGAACTATTCTGGTGGGGGATTTAACGGTGGAGGAGGTTCTTCCAATGGTGGTTCTTCACGTGGTCCAAGATAATTTCTATGAAGCATCTATTTAAAATCTTCACGCTTATTTTGATAAGCTACGTGGCTAACGCGCAGGTATATACTTATCCAATGTTGGCCAAACAATTTTCTACTTCCTATGTAACGGGATCGGCTCGTATGCAAGGAATGGGGGGGAGCCAAAGTGTATTGGGTGCGGATTTAAGTTCGATCGCGGGGAATGCTGCCGGATTGGGATTCTATTCGCGTTCTGAAATCGGTTTAAATTTTGCCGTGAATTCATCTACCACAGATGCAGATTACTTGAATCAATCAACAAATAGTACCAATAACTTATTTCACATGCCCAATTTTGGTATTGTGATTTCAGGGGATTATTTGTCTAGTTCTTCTTGGAGAGGAGCCTTTGGAATTGGTTATTCGCGGCAAGTGGTTTTGACTCAGCCTTTGACCATCGAAGGAACGAATAATCGCAGTTCTTACTTAGATCATTTGATTCAAAAAGCAGGGGATAAGGGTGCTACAGGCGCTACCTTGGATGCGGAATATGATACGTATTATAATACCGCAGATAGTCCTGAAGCGGCAGCTTATCAAGCTTATTTGATCAATCCCAATGCCACGACAGGTGGAGCGCCATTTGAACGCTACTTACCTAATTTGCCTACAAAACAATTTGGATATGGGACGAATTCCGGCTCAATTGCTCAATGGGATATCAGTTATGGGGCAGCTTACCAAGATCAATTTTACATAGGATTGGGTGTGCATTTTTCAAAATTGAACACAACCCATTCACAACGCTGGGACGAAGGTTTTCCAGGAAATAATTACGTGGCAGGTTTCAGTATGGAAGAGCAATTGATTACCACGGGTTCAGGAATCTCTGCATCCCTCGGTGTTATCTATAAGTTGAAGCCAAATTTGCGCGTTGCATTGAATCTGCAATCGCCTACTTATTATGATCAGCTCAATGAGCAACTGACTGGACTATTGACACCACAGGTTTCTGCGATTCCAGTATCTGGCGGGTTTATTACCAAAGTAAAACCAGTGAAATTAACTCCGAATGAATTTACTTACCAATTAGTAACACCTTTTCGTATCTCAGGAGGTATGGCCTATTTCTTTGGGAAAAAGGGTTTGATTAGTGCTGATTTGGAATTATTGAACTATTCAGGCATGTCGGTTTCTTCCGCGGAGTTAGGACCTTATGCCAACCAACAATTCAAAGACAAGTACAACAGTCAGATTTCCAAAAACTATCAATCGGTCGTGAATATGAAGGTGGGAGCAGAATTCCGCGTTTCCGGTGCTTGGACATTACGTGGCGGCGCTGCGCTTTATGGTAGTGGTTTTTCTAGTACCTATGATTCGATTGATCGAAATCAATTTCAGGTTTCGGGAGGTGTAGGTTACCGAAGTGCAGCATACTATGTAGATTTTGCTGTAGTCCAACGAACAGGTAAGGATGCTTATTCTGCTTATACTTTAAAAAATGCGGCCGATTATGCATCAGCCGCATTGAAATTAACAAATACGCAATTCACCCTAGGGGGTGGGATATTCTTCTAAACGGGAAGGTATTGGTCTAATAACCAAAGCAATTGGCTAACCGTAATTTCGCCATCCACTTGGATGTCGGCTTGTTGGTAATATGCTAAACGCTCCTCAAAAGTCTTTTTGATCGAGGCAATTACCACTTCTTCGCTTTGGCTTTTGTCTAATAAAGGACGGTTATTTCCTTGTGCTTTGTAAAGTCGTTTTGCCAAATCATTGACGTCCACATTTAAGAAAATGCTGACACCATTTTCTTTGATGAAATCCATGTTATCATTGAAGCATGGAATGCCACCACCTGTTGCAATCACCATCGACTGATTCGGTTGGAATCCGCGCAATGTTTTCTTTTCTATTTCACGAAAGTGTGCTTCTCCATAGTTTGAAAAAATCTCTGAAACGGTTTTTTGCTCACGCGTTTCAATCAATTTATCCATATCTGTAAAGCTATACCCTAAATTTCTTGCTAATTCTTTCCCTAATGTACTCTTTCCTGATGAGGGCATTCCAACTAAATAGATATTCTTCATTCTTGCACTTATTGTTTTAAACGTTGTTGAATTTCATCCGCGTCTGGTAGGCGATAAGCCGACCATTTTCCTTTGACGGTGCCTTGGCTAATAAGCCAAAGTCCAGGACTCGAGCGGATGATGGTTTTTAATACTTTGGTGTCCGCCGATAAGGCAGGAAATGCTAATTGGTATTCATGACGCAAAGCATTCACATCCTCATCAGAAGATGCACTGACTAACCACATGGGAACCTTAATTGTTTTCGATAATTGACTGATGCTTTCAAATGCGGCTAAACGAGTGTGGTGGACATTGGGTACGATGACCAACAAATGATCCCCCTGGAATATTTTTTGTGTATAATCCGTCGTATCACCGTCAATCCATAAACGGTAGTCGGTGATTAAAGGCCGTGCTTCTTTTTCGTTGATTGCCTGCATGGAAATGAACTCAGCTTTCGGGTCCGTAGGCATCTCCGTTAATTCGACCTCTTTGCCATTGATTTTGTAGACATAATTGAATTTTAAATCTTTACGATTCTTCATATTCGTAGGAATATGTTGGCCTACGGCATAAGGCAATCCATCTTGAATTGGGAGGTAGAAATAGCAATAAGTTCCTAGGCCGACACTGAATAATGCGGAAGCTATTACCCATTTTCCTGTCGATTTGCTTTGCTTGATTTTGTCTGTCAGAAATAAGCTCAGGGTTAAAACAAGTAGGAAAATGTCTTTACCAAAAGATGTCCAAGGTGTCAATTTAATCGCCTCTCCAAAGCAGCCACAATCGGTAACTTTATTGAAATAGGCTGAATAAAACGTTAGAAAGCTAAAGAAAATGAGGATTCCGACGAAAAAGTAAAGTGTCTTTTTAGTCTTGTAGTTTAAGGCCAAAGCGATTGCTAAGACAATTTCGGCACTACTTAGTCCGATGGAAAATAGTAGGGCTTGCGGGATGAGTAATTTCCAGAAACCAGCCATCCAAGGGAAATCCACGGAGAAAACTTCGAAGTATTCTTCGAGTTTTAATTGTGTTCCGATTGGATCATTGAGTTTGATAAGTCCAGAGAATAAAAATATCCCGACCAATACAAACGTGGCTATGTTGCGGTATTGCTTCATCTGATTTATTGCTGTTGGGCCATTTGCATTTGCTTTTCCCCTTTGAATTTAATCAAACAGAAAACGGCATAATTGAGCATATCTTGGTAGTTGGCCTCCACACCCTCCGAAACCAATGTTACCCCTTGATTATTTTCGATTTGTTTGGTGCGGAAAATTTTCATGAGGATGAGATCCGTCATGCTGCTGATGCGCATATCACGCCAAGCCTCGCCGTAATCGTGGTTTTTGTTGCGCAATAATTCGAGTGTTGTTTCAACTTGTTGGTCGTAAAAACCACTTAATTCTTCGGGAGTAAACTCCATTTGATCGGATGATTCAAGTGATTTTTGAATCAAGGCGATGATGCAATAATTAATGATTCCGATGAATTCACCTTCGATACCATCTTCGATGCGTTGCGCTCCTTTGTCTTGAATACTGCGGATGCGTTGGGCTTTAATGAAGATTTGGTCAGTCAAACTAGGCAATCGTAAAATTCTCCAAGAGGTACCGTAATCTTTGTTTTTTTTATCAAACAAGGCTTTGCAGTATGAAATTACTTGGCGATATTCGATTTCAGTTTGTGAAGGCGCGGAGTCCTTGATCATACGGGTCAGTATTTTAATTATAGCCTACAAAAATATTTAAATTATCCTAAATTTCGTTGATTTGAACGCTCTTTTTCCATCAATTCAAACAATTCGCGTACAGGGTCGAATCTTAAGCCTCGATAAGCCGCTTATCATGGGAATTTTGAATACAACACCCGATTCTTTTTATGCGGGTAGTCGGGCCTTGGAAGTTTCTGTTTGCTTGGAACGAGTTGCGGGTATGGTCGCGTTGGGAGCTGAAATTATCGATATTGGTGGGCATTCTACGCGTCCAGGAGCTGACCCCGTTTCTGTAGAAGAAGAAATTGAACGCGTTGTCCCCGTGATCACATTGTTGCGTCAGCATTTTCCCTCGCTTGTGATTTCAATTGATACTTATCGTTTATCGGTGGCTCAGGCAGCGATAGCTGCAGGAGCTGATATTTTCAATGACATCGGTGCAGGCCAAATGGATGCAGGAATCTTTGAATGGGTCGCCCAAAACCAAGTTCCTTACATTTTGTCGCATAGTCGGGGTACCTTTGATCAGGTACATGAAATACCCAATTACCAAGATGTCGTTTCGGATGTTTGGTCTGATTTGGCTCAAAAACTCCAACAATTACGCGCTATGGGTGCGAAAGATGTGATCGTTGATCCCGGATTGGGTTTTTCGAAATCCATCGAGCATAATTTTACTTTATTGACTCATTTGTCAAGCTTTAAAACCTTAAGAGCTCCAATTTTAATTGGTGTTTCACGCAAGTCGATGATTTATAAAACATTGGGCATTACAGCTGCGGAATCTTTGAATGGGACTGCGGTGTTGCATACGATTGCGCTCCAACAAGGTGCGAATATTTTACGCGTGCATGATGTGGCTGAGGCACGTGAGGTTATCACATTAGTAGCAAAATTACAAGCAAATGGATTACCCGATTTGGTTTAATGGGACTTGGAAGCCTGCGAATGAAGTACATGTTTCCGTCAAGGATATTGGTTTCTTACGGGGTTATGGCATCTTTGATTTTTTTCGAATCATGGATGGAAACCCTGTTTTTTTGGCAGATCATTTGGCGCGATTTGAGCGATCTGCGGCCAAAATGGGTTTGAAATTGCCCTATTCAACTGAGGCTTTATCTA
>JAHEAY010000032.1:26299-28555 GCA_024642485.1 Cytophagaceae bacterium | reverse complement strand
ACACCGCCGTCAAGGCCGAACGAACTTGCGCTAAACTGACGCCTTCTGGCAAGGCATTCTCCAATGCAAGTTTCGCAAGCGGTTGGAAAAGCCCCACCCGATAGGTCGACGAGCGGCCAACCACCAAAAATGTTCCTTCGGGGGAAATATATCGTTCTTGAAAACTCGCATAGCGACGCATCCGCTTGTAGGCTAAATCAAAATCGGCTTGAGATAAACGCCCTTTGGCCAAATTAACCCGCATGACATCGATCAACATGGGATGAATCACGAAGCCATTATAATGATCAAAATGAAATTTCTCACCATCCTTGTACCAGCCATCCCCGACATACCAAGATTGGATTTTGGCAATCGCCTGATCGATTCGCGCGGCATCAAAAGGCTTCCCGATATAAAGTAAAAAGCTCTCAATCGTGGCGGCAAACAGCACCCAATTATTATTAGGCGGCGTGATTTGTCGGATTGTCGTAAACTCTCGAATGTAATTCATTTTCGTCTCCGCAGACAGCGGTTCCCACAAGGCCTCCGGAGCTATTAGAAAAGCTTGTGCGATAAAGGCAGCATCAACGAGGGGTTGTTTGGAAGTAGGCGAACCCCAATACAAATAATCAGGGCTTAAGGGATCCGCGGCATGCTTGAGGGACGCTAAGGTTTGTTCCTTCATGCGCTTGCGAATATTCGTTTCTTCGCGGGCCGTGGCCGAACTAACATCATCCGGCAAAGCTAAAAAAGGTCCGATCCCAATCAATAATCGGCCAAAAGCCTCCATGTAAGCCACATCTGAGGCGCGATGATCCCAGGTAGGGCTGTAAGCAATGATCATTTTTTTGCGCAGCTCCCCCTTAGACATATTTTTCAAAATGGGGGCGGCAATTTTGTCGAGTAGATTTACCCAATAGGCGCGGTCAGAATCCACTCGGTTAGATTTAAATCTATATGACAGTAATCTGGAGCTAAAGCCCAAAAACGAGGTTTTTAATAGGAATTTTCGACGTGTATTCAATGTGATGATTGATAAAAAATGTGTTCAAAAAAATATTTCTATGACTTGTTCAACCCGTTTGGCGATACTAGACTTCGTAATATTGGACTCGAGATTCAAAAATATAATGGTCCAATATTATTATTTATTCCGCTAAAACCAAGTCAATCCAATTAAGCTATCGAATGAAAAAAATTCTTATCCTGTTACTTATCAATTTAATTAGCTCCGTTGTTTTAGGGCAAACCAAAGGACTAAACTTTCAAGCTGTTATTCAGGATCCTAAGACTCTAGACATTCCTGGACAAAAAATAACCGGCCAGCCCTTGATTAATAGTAAGGTGTGGTTAAAATTCGACCTCATAAATACCCGAGGAGAATTGGATTACTCCGAAATTCAAGCCACAAACACCGACGAATTTGGTCTAGTGAACCTTACAATTGGACAAGGAACCAGTCAAGGAATTGTAACGAATAGTTCAGTAACAACTAAATATTCAAGTTTTCAAAATATAATTTGGGATTCCAACGTGAAAAAACTTGCTGTAAGTGTCAGTTTTGACCAGGCTAAAACCTTTTCACAAGTAAGCATGCAAACTTTAAGTCATACAGCATATGCTTTGTATGCTGAATCTGTTGAGTATAGAAATGTTGCGGGTGCACCTACCCAATTATCTGAATTTACGAATGATGTAGGCTACCTAATTCCAAAGGACTTAAATCCATTACAAAATAAAATTCAAGAAGTCCAAGCGAATGCCCAGGGTCAATTTTTATTAGTTAACCAACGCATTTCAACTGTTGATGAGCAATTAACTAGTCAATCTAAATCCATTTCTCAACTTAAAAGTTCTGTGGAAGACCAAAATCAAAAATTAGTTGACCAGCAAAATCAAATCCAAAATAACCAAAATCAAGTCCAAGGGCAAATTAGTAACCTGACCGTTCAAACGAACAATACACAAAATAGTGTAAATAATTTAGGAGGAACCTATGAATCGTTAGGTAACAAGTCGGTAGACGTCAACCTTGGCGGGGCAAATCCATCGAATGACCTATATCCTAGCCAGCGAGCAACCAAATCATATGTTGACAATTCAATCTATCAAGCTGTGGGGTCTGGTGTGCCAGATGCAACAACCTTAGCTGCAGGTAAAATTCAATTAGCGGGAGATTTAAGTGGAACTGCTGCAACTCCGACCGTACCTGGATTGGCCAATAAAGAAAACTTGAGTAATAAGTCGATTAGCGTTTCAACAGATGCGACTTCA
>JAHEAY010000032.1:0-26199 GCA_024642485.1 Cytophagaceae bacterium | reverse complement strand
CGTTGCAGGAAAAGAAGATGTAAGTAACAAATCTACTGCTACGACTTTAGGTACTTCAGACATCCTATACCCTACACAAAAAGCCGTAAAATCTTACGTCGATTCGCAAATCGCTTCTTCCTCCATCGTAGATGCGGATGCAACCACAAAAGGTAAAATTCAATTAGCGGGAGATTTAAGTGGAACTGCTGCAACTCCGACCGTACCTGGATTGGCCAATAAAGAAAACTTGAGTAATAAGTCGATTAGCGTTTCAACAGATGCGACTTCAGACACTAAATATCCAAGTGTCAAAGCCGTAAAAGATTACGTCGATTCTGCCACACAAGGTGTAGCTTTGCAAACAACCGTTGCAGGAAAAGAAGATGTAAGTAACAAATCTACTGCTACGACTTTAGGTACTTCAGACATCCTATACCCTACACAAAAAGCCGTAAAATCTTACGTCGATTCGCAAATCGCTTCTTCCACCATCGTAGATGCGGATGCAACCACAAAAGGTAAAATTCAATTAGCGGGAGATTTAAGTGGAACTGCTGCGGCGCCGACCGTTGTGAAAATTAATGGAGTAGCGCTTGCAGGACTTTCAACAGGATTATTAAAAAATACAACGAGCTCGGGGATACCTAGCATTGCAATAGCAGGAACCGATTATTTGGGTGCTGTGTCACCGGGAAGCTCAGGAAATATTTTAACATCAAATGGGACAACTTGGATTTCTGCAGCACCTGCCGCGGGCACAGCAAGTACCTTATTAAACGCTCGGCTAATCTATGGAAATAGTTTTGATGGATCAGCGAATGTAACTGGTGTGATTGCATCAAATTTTGGAGGGACAGGAAATGGATTCACTAAATTTACGGGAGCAACAGGAATAGAAAAAACATATACCTTACCAAATTCAGATGCAGTTATATTAACGAATCAAACTGCTGTAACAATCAATCAGGGAGGAACAGGTGCCACAAATAAAACTGCAGCATTTGATGCCTTATCACCAATGACATCCCCAGGAGATATCATCTATGGGATTTCAGGAGGGTCTGCAGCAAGATTGGCCAGAGGAACAGAAAACCAAGTTTTAACAATTTCAAATGGTTTACCTGCATGGACAACATCTACAGCAACAGCTCAAGCTCAAGACTCGAATGAAGAAGCAAGCGCTACGCTAAATCAAACAAGTTTCACATTAGCACATACTCCAGCAACAACTTCAAAAGTGCGAATGTACATTAATGGTATCCGAATTAGCAATACGGCTTACACGATTAGTGGCTCAACTGTTACTTACATTCCAACAAACAATGGTGCATACGATTTAGCTGTTGGGGATAGAATTCAATTTGATTACCAATATTAATGAGAATAATAATGCAATGCTTGTACATGTTTAAATCAAGCAGCCTTAAGAAACAAGCAAGTTATTTTTCAACTCAAAAAAATTAGTATTCTAGCCTTCAGGCTGCGAGAAATTCACCCAATAAGATTAAAAAATTTGGACATAGTAATTAATAGATTTTGACAAGCGTATTTCTTACCTAACAAAAATGCCAATTACAAGAAGAGTCTTGGCAAACATGTCGATTCATTTT
Source organism: Cytophagaceae bacterium (assembly GCA_024642485.1). Classification (GTDB taxonomy): domain Bacteria; phylum Bacteroidota; class Bacteroidia; order Cytophagales; family Spirosomataceae; genus Aquirufa. Next base: position 24,607 of record JAHEAY010000032.1, on the reverse strand, counting down.
TTACCAATGATTTTACAACATTTATTAATATGAAAAAAGGACTACTTTTTACCTGTTTTATTTTAATGGCTTATAGTAGTGTAGCCCAACTCAGTGATCTTCATTATTTGCCACCACTGAAACAAGAATCTTCTCCAAATTATGCCATATTTGATCATAAAATTTATTTAACCACACCCAATACGACAAGTTTCGTCGTGGATGTTTACCGCGGAACGAGTACAACAACCTACACATCCGTAACCATCTCAAAAACGAGTGCAGGTACGTTCACACTTCCAACAACAACATCATCCACCGAAAACAATATTTCCATGATGGATAACACGAATACAGGAGTTGTTCAATCCATCGGAGGCCTAATTTTTAAATCAAGAAACGGAGAAAAATTTTATGTTAATTATCGAGGTAAATCAGGATCCCAAGCTACTTCTGTTACCTCTAAAGGTCGAGCAGCATTAGGAACCGCATTTAAATGGGGAGGAATGCCAAATCGAGGTGGTAGCTATGCATTACTAAGTAACTCGATGGGTATCATGGCTACAGAAGATAATACAATCGTAAATATATTTGGATATAACCCTGCCTGCACCTTTCGAAGCGGTAGCAATGCAGCGGGTATTACTGCAGATGCCATCACAATTACACTCAATAAAGGACAAAGTTATGTACTTGAATCTATTCCATCTACAGCCGGATCTCCTAATGTAGATGGCTGGATTGGCACCTCCGTTACATCCGACAAGCCCATAGCTATGAGTGTGGGCCAACTACATGTTCAGCCTGTATTGAATGTAACAAACCAAGATTGTGGAGCCGACCAAATCATACCCGAAAACACCTTAGGGCGCGATTATGTTTTTGTAAGAGGAAACGGAACAGATCAGTCAGAATTTGCCATTATCGTTGCTACTCAAAACGGCACTAAAATCTATGTAAATGGTTCTACAACTGAAATCGCCACAATCAATAACGGTGATTACTACATTATTCCAGGTTCCTATTATTCAACCTCATCCACAACATCCTCCGTTCCAGGCGGTAACATGTATGTCCAAACATCCAAAGAAGCTTATGCCTTTCAATGTCTTGCAGGATCCACAGCTACTCAAACTGTCGATCTAAATTTCATAGCACCCGTGAACTGCCTTTTGAGTAATAAGGTAGATAATATCTCGAACATAACAGACATTGCCGGACTCACGATGACGGGCGGAATCACCCTAATCGCTTCTACTGCGATCAACGATGCAGATATCGTAGTTAATTATGGCACTAATACAGTCAGTTTAGCAACCTTACAAGCCGCAAAAAAATCAGTTAGCGGCACTTCTGACTGGAAAACCTATTACCTCAGTGGCCTTTCTGGGGACGTTGCAGTTTCAGCTCCAGGACCTATTGCTGTAGGTTTCATTCTTGTGAATACAAATGCTGGAGCCTCTGGATATTTTTCGGGATTTGAAACTATCCCAAGTATCAATGTAAACATCTCAGGTGACGGATGTCTCCCAGGATCTACCCTCGTGGCAACGGCCGGTTTTCCTTCCTACGCCTGGTATCGAAATGGAGTTCTTATCCCAGGTCAAACAAACTCAACTTATACACCATCGATTGCAGGCGATTATTACGTAATCGTTTCCACCGGTTCATGCGATTATCAATCAGCTTCCCAATCTCTTTACGATTGTAATCCAGAAGTAGTTACTTCTATTACGGCAGACAAAAACTCCGTCAACTCTGGAGAAACCATTACTTTTTCAATTAAAGCAGCCTACTTAGGATATGATAATTTAACCAATCTAGTCATAAGAAATCAAATTCCGACCAACCTTAACATTATTTCAGCTACACCATCTTTTGGTACGTGGACCGCTTCAGGATCTGATTTCAATTGGAATATTGGAACCATGTATCCCAGTGAGGAACACAGACTCACAGTCGTTACTACGGTCAAAACGCTAAATGCAAATTCCACCCAAACGTATGTGCTCACAAACACCCAAACCCAAACAGATGCTAATAAAATCGTTGACGATTCCAGTGAATCTATCCAATTTTTAGCTCGGGAAATTCCGATACAGTCTAACTTCACATCACTTATCAAACAAATAGGACAGGCTAACTTTAATCTAACACCTCCAAGCTCTAACAGCTCAGGTTCCTTCACATATAGCAGCAGCGATACCAGCGTGGTCAAGATTGTAGGTAGTCAAGTTATCCTCGTAGGTCAAGGTGATGCCACCATTACTGCAACACAAGCAGAAACGGCTTCCCATTCAGAAAAAAGTATACAATCTACCATTTCAGTATTACCCAAAAACGGACTTATTAAAACGGGTAAACTTTCTACAATAAGCGCTCAGGTTGTTAACAAAAATGGAGCAAGAGGTTTTGGTACGGGACACAACCAATATGGGGAAGCAATCGTTTCATTAAATTCGCCAACAGTATACACTAAAACGATTTCAAACATCACAAGCACAACAGCTAGCTCAGGAGGAATCGTCGTTTCACACGGAGGGAAAAACGTTACTGCACGAGGGGTTTGCTGGAGAAGATTACCTGGGGCTACAATAGAACACAACTTCACTACGGAAACAGGGACAATTGGAGCATTTGTTTCTAACCTTACGGGATTAAGTCCCAATACACTTTATTATGTCAGAGCTTATGCTACAAATAAACAAGGAACTAGCTACGGAGAAGAAATTAGCTTTACAACAAGTAATTAATCTGAAAAACTTCGAAACGAATAAGTCATAATTTTAATTAGATTTGGTAGATCATTGTAAAGATTATGACTACCACTTGGCTTACAATTTCTTGGCTCTTATATTTCTTTGTCCACAGCTTTTTAGCAAGCACAGGAGTGAAGAATTATTTTTCCAAAAACTGGCCAAAACTTTTCGCCTATTACCGAATCGTATACAATATCAACGCCATTCTAGGCTTAGGCATATTACTCGTACTTAGCCTGCCAAAAGCTTCACAAGCCCCAAACATCTATCTGGGAATGACCCTTAGCGTCACGGGATTCATCTTGATTATACTCGCTTTCCGTGCGTTTAACCTAAAGGAATTTTTAGGACTTGAACCCGAAAAACAGACGACATTAGTTGTCTCAGGGATGTATCGTTATGTCCGACATCCGCTGTATTTTGGAACAATTATTTTCATCGCAGGACTTTACCTGCTTTTCCCATCTAGCAATATGTTGACCATACTCGTCATCAGCTATTCCTACATCTGGATAGGAAGCAGATTGGAGGAACAAAAATTACGCGAACAATATGGTGAATCTTACCAGGCATATTCCCAACAAGTAAAATCCCTCATCCCCTATGTTTATTAGAGAGGCTGTCATCACGGATATTCCTTACATGCACCGCATCCGCATGGCTGTGAAGGAAAATGTTTTGACGAATCCTTTGGCTGTACAAGCAGCAGATTACATCCCATATTTGACCAAAGAAGGAGCCGCTTGGGTATGTGAGGATTCCGATCAGATAATGGGTTTTGCGATTGTGGATGTAAAGGCGGGTGAAGTTTGGGCCCTTTTTGTTCATCCCGATTTCGAAGGAAAGGGAATCGGGTCACGCTTGCATGATACGATGGTCAACACGTATTTCTCACAAGGACCAACAGAATTGATTTTAGGAACAGAACCGGGAACGCGCGCGGAAGTATTTTACCGCTACAAGGGTTGGAGCGAAGCCGGCTATAAATCCAATGGGGAAATCATTTTTAAAATGCAGCGAAAAGACCTACATTTATTGTCCTAAACACGAAGCTATGAATCCTAATTTCAGCGCGTTTAAACGCATCATTACTACGCCTGTATTATTCAAGTTTTTTATCTTCAAAAATCTTTCCGCAGCTTTTTGGTCAGGTTTAAACATGCATCACTTTGATGAAGAAACCTGCACCGTTCGGGTTAAATTATCCTGGTTTAATCAAAATCCTTTCCGCTCCATGTATTTCGCAGTAGAAGCGATGGCAGCTGAAATGAGTAGCGGAATGCTCGCTTTTGCCCAAGTATACAATCGAAAACCGGCTGTAAGTATGTTGGTCGAAAAGGTAGAGGCTACCTTCGTTAAAAAAGCGACGGGAACCATCTTTTTCTCTTGTGAAGATGGCAGAGCCATGGAAGCTGCTGTGGACGAAACGGTCAGAACGGGCGAAGGAGTGAAGTTGACATCCAAGGCCATTGGCAAAAATTTAGAAGGCGTCATTGTCGCCGAATTTACATTTATCTGGAGTTTTAAAGCAAAAACAATATGAACCATCCCATCATGACTTGTTTATGGTTTGATAAGCAAGCCAAAGACGCCTTTACTTTTTATCAGTCTATTTTTAATGACATAACGCTCCTATCTGAGAATCCCTTTACGGTGAACTATACACTCGCAGGCAAACGGTTCATGCATCTAAATGGCGGGCCTGAGTATAAAATTAATCCATCGATTTCCTTTTTCTATAATGCAGCCAATGAGGCAGAAATTAATCGAATTTGGGCGCAACTCATTGAGGGAGGCAACATCATGATGCCTTTAAATACCTATCCTTGGAGTAGTAAATACGGCTGGGTTGCCGACAAATATGGCGTGAACTGGCAATTGATGCTAGACCATGTCAGCGGCGATAAAGTTTATCCGAGCATGATGTTTACGGGAGATAATAATGGAAAAGCTGCAGAGGCCATTGCTTATTACACATCAATTTTCCCGGACTCCAAAACCGTACACACAAGTCCCTATGGGGAAGGTGGCGCTGATGTCGCGAGTCATTTAAGTTATGCACAATTTGAGTTGAACAAGCAGACTTTTGGAGCAATGGATAGTTCGCATATGCATGCATTTTCGTTTTCGGAAGGGGTTTCGCAGGTCATCGTGGTTGATACGCAGGAGGAGATTGATTATTTCTGGGATCATTTGACGGCAGGCGGATCTCCCGGAAAATGTGGTTGGCTAAAAGATAAATACGGCGTTTCTTGGCAAGTAGTACCGAGTAGTTTGGGCAAATTCATGTCGAATCCGGAAACCGCACCCAAAGCGACCTATGCCTTTCTGCAAATGTCAAAATTCATCATAGCTGATTTAGAAAAGGCTTGTGAAAAATAGCTAAATTTACAGCCCAAATAAACGCTTGCTCATGCAAAAACCCTATGATTTCCTGATTGTTGGCGCCGGCTTTTTCGGCAGCATCTGTGCGAGAGAATTGACTAATCAGGGCTATTCGTGTTTAGTTATTGAGAAGCGCGACCACATTGGTGGGAATTGCTATACAGAAAAGCGTGATGATATTCATTTGCATTTATATGGAGCGCACATTTTCCATACTTCGAATGAAAAGGTTTGGACATGGATTAATCAATATGCCAAATTCAACCATTACACGAATCGGCCAATTGCCAATTACAAAGGAGAATTATTCGCTTTGCCGTTTAATATGTGGACTTTCAACCAGTTGTGGAATGTAAACACGCCGGCTGAGGCTCAACAAATTATTGCCGAACAGGGGAAGGACATCCAAGGTGAACCTCAAAATTTGGAAGAGCAGGCGATCAAATTGGTAGGTAAAGACATTTACGAAAAACTGATCAAGGGCTATACCGCCAAGCAGTGGATGAAGGATCCCAAGGAGCTTCCGAAGGAGATCATCAAGCGTTTGCCGGTACGTTTTACCTTTGATACGAATTATTTCAACGACCGTTATCAAGGCATTCCGGAAGGAGGCTATACACAGATATTCGAAAAATTATTAGAAGGCATCGAGGTACGTTTAGGGGTGGATTATTTGGCAGATAAATCGACATATAATGCGATGGCAAATAAGGTCATTTACACCGGTCCGATCGACTCCTATTTCAATTACCAACACGGCGAATTAGAATATAAAACAACGCATTTTGATCATGTCAAACATGATTATCCGAATCACCAGGGTGTCGCGGTGATGAATTATACGGAAGAAGAAATTCCCTATACGCGGATTATTGAGCATAAGCATTTTGAATTCAACGAAACACCGAGTACCTGGATTAGTTACGAATATCCGGAGCCTTACAAGGCGGATGTGACAGAGCCTTATTACCCGGTGAATGATCAAGTGAATAATGATTTGTTCCAAAAATACCGCACCTTGGCGGATCAGGAAGCGCAAGTATTTTTCGGGGGACGCTTGGGAGAATACAAGTATTATGACATGCACCAGATTATTGAACGAGCGCTGACGATGGTGAATACGTTTACAAAAAAATCCATGAATGATTCTACTACAACCGGAATTCAATAATTTTTACCTTAGTCTTTTGTTGGCAATTGCACTTGTCATACTGTGCTACAAACGCCCAAACACTTCCATTTACTTGTTTGCGGGATTAGGCTTGCTCATGTTAATTTGCATGCGACTACCGGTGTTGATGTACAATAACCAACTGAATGTCGACGAGAGCCAAATGGTTTCTAATTTAAGAGCACTCACACAGAACCCCATTTATTGGCAATACGCAGATGGTGGGACAGTTGGCCCTGCAACTTACTACAGCGCACTTGTGGTGACCCTTTTTCAAGAAAGTATTGATTACCGCTCGATTCGTTTGGTCGGCTTTATTTTACTGATTTGTAACCTCCTGTTATTTTACAGAACCTCATGGATGTTATTTGGAAAGAAAGCTGCCTTGCAAGCATCTGTTTATCTGGCAATATTCTTTACGTTTTTGATTCATGCAGACTTCTTGCATTACTCCAGTGAGCAATTCCCTGTCTTCTTGTTAAACATAGCAATTTACATACAGGCTATTATGTATGTGAATAAAAAGTCGCATGGCCTATATTACTTTTTTTTAGGACTGATCGTAGGAATAATTCCCTTTGCAAAATTACAAGCGATACCGCTAATCGCAGTTATGGCGGTATTCCAGCTGTTTCAATTACGCCAAAAAACATGGGCCCAATCACTAATCGGGGGAATCGTGGGTGTGGCAACTTTTCCATTGCTTTTGCTCCTATTCTTGAACTATTTTAATCTATTTGAAGATTTTTGGACTTACTATATTGAAGACAATATTATTTATACCGGGACGAATAAACGAGCCTATGGGATTATCAATGTGGTAAAACTATTGGGCAAAAGTTTTGACTTCTTTTTCTATTGGATAGGGATCATCGGGGCGTCCATGTTAATTGGAAAACGGAAAATGAAATGGCTAAGAAATCCCATTTTTATTTTCATTTTTGGTTTGTTGGTAGCGGGCCTATATGCTGCTGTCGTTACAAAAAACAACTTTCCTCACTACCTTCATTTCTTAGTTTATCCGTTAGGTTTATTGTTTGTGCAGGTGCTTTCCTTGCAATCAGAAAAAAATACCCGCATTGTACTATTACCCTTTATCCTGTTTTTAGGATGGACGCTGGTGGAGGAGGCCTATATGAGCAAAATTTCAGCCCATCTCAAGTTGATGAAAACAAACGCAGCGTTAAGCATAAGCCCTGTCTCGAATTACATCAAATCAAGAGCAAAAGAGTGGGACAAAATGAGTGTTTGGGGCTGGCAAGGCAAGCTTTATGTCGAGGCTGATGTACTTCAAGCTGTGGCCGAAAACCAAACATTGCATTGTATGCAGGAGTCGGTTTTAAAACAAAATCATATTCATCGATATCTTCAGGATTTAGAAAGAAGTCAGGCCCGTTTCGTTATTGATGCTTCGCAAGATGACCCTGGATATTTGTCACCTATTGAAAAAGTTGCGGAGGTAAATAATTACTTGTTAAAAAATTATACCCTAGATACGACGATATCTAACAATCGGATTTTCATCCGTAAATAACCCTCCCTTACCTTTGCCAATCCTCCAAGGTTTGGCAAAGGTATATAGGAAAAAGTTCAAGAAATTGATAATTATCCGAGCAGCGCCTTCATCTTTTTCGCGATGAAGTTTGTCGCATATTCAGGAGCTAGGCGGCATAAAAAATCCATGAATTTGGAATCGGAACCAACCAAAATTCGGTATTGATTCGTCTCCATGCCGTGTAAAATAATAAGCGCGGCTTCGTTGGCAGGCAAGGACGTCATACCTGAAGCTCCCGAAGAAGCTTTTGGCATTTCGATGCCCGAATTCACCGTAATATTCGTCGCAATGGCACCAGGAAACACCACCGAAACACGGACAGCCGTCTCCTTCAATTCCGCATACAAGCCTTCGGTAAATAATTTAACCGCAGCTTTGGCAGCTCCATAAATACTTTGGCCCGGCACAGGTAAAAACCCACCCATGCTCGAAATATTCACAATGTGCGCTTCAGGACGTTCTAATAAATTAGGCAAAAAAGCCTTCGTGACATTCACACAGCCGTAAAAATTAACATTCATCACCCGTTCCACTTGATCAAAACCCAAGTCCTTCACCTTCACAAAAGGCTGAATGATTCCGGCGTTATTGATGATGCCATCAATCTGCCCAAAATGCTTAATCACCTGTTCAGGCAATGCTTGCACCTTGGCGCGATCCGTTATGTCCACTTCCAAAGCCAAAAAATTCGCGGCCCCCCCCGAACAAATTTGTTGGGTCTCCAATAATTGAGGCAAATGAATATCCAAGGCTGCAACCTTTCCTCCTTTGGCAATTAGCTGATGTGTCATTTCACGGCCCATGCCACTTCCGGCACCCGTAACTAAGAATACTTTTCCTGCGATTTTCATGGCTATTTCAGTTGGTGAATTTGAACAGGCCCCAATAATCCGGATGTCTCCAAGGACATCGTCGGCTGAATCATCATGGGCATTGAAAGGTACGTAATTCGCTTCACATTTGGCTGAGCGTCACCGATCAAACGATTCACCCAAGAGTTCACCACCTTCACCTCAAGCTGATTCGTTCCTGCATGCAAATGCTTACTAATATCAGCCACAAATGGCTGCTTCCAGCACGTTGCAACCCATTGCCCATTCACATAAATTTCTGCCAAATTCTTCACATCACCTAAATCCAATTGCCACTTCGCTCCTTTTGAATTAGCAGGCATTTGCACCGTTTTCGCATACGTTGCCGTACCTGAAAAATACTTAATGCCTGCATCCGCATGCTGATTCCATGCCTGCAATTCCGGCATAGTAATCGCCTCTGGGGCACCCCGATTTTCCTGGAATTTAACCTGCCAAGGTCCTGAAATTGTCATAGAAGAAACCTTAGCAGGTTTTCTCAATACCAATTCGTTTGTTTTAGCCTGACCTTCAAACACAACAAATTTCGCATCCCAAGGACTGAATTCCATGTCTATCAGCGTTCTTCCTTCCTGCATCCGATACGATAACGCTGATATTTCTCCTGTCTCTGGATTGTACACCTGCGGAATCTTGCCGCTAACCCGGAATGATAACGAGGCTTTGTTGGCCTGATCCGACCGACTGTTCAACCAGTAAATTTCCTTGCCTCCTACCTGCCGATGTTGGAACAATACTTCAGCTGTATTACCCGAAACACGTAAATCCGCTGTCAACGATTTCGACGCTAAAACAGCTTCCGCCGTTTGGCCAAAATGAACAGTAGGGAAGGAAACCAATTGATTTAAAACCCGCTGAAATTCTTGTTCTGAATCTGCTAAACTTGGGCTAGAAATAGGTTTTGTACCGGCTATCCAAGCCCCTTTTTGTGCTAAAAAGAATATCCGCTTCAAAGTCGCCAGCGTCATCTGTTTCGCCGTTTCATCTAAATATAATAGTTGATAGCGACTACCCCCCCGACTAACAAATTGACCTTTTTCTACATCAATGGCATCGCGCAAGGCGCTTGCATTCACATAATCAAACTCAAAACCTGCCGGAATGCTAGGCAAGGATTTCATCGCCAAGGAAGTGATATTTTGGTTCCCTCCATAGAAATAAAGAATGTCCGCCACATTGTGCCCTTGTTGCAACATATACGAGCTCCGGCCTAAATAATCCGCCCAAACCTTCGCTTGTTTCGCCCAGGTTTCTTGACGCGTGAACCATTGTCCAAATGGTCCTAAGGTCAAACCTGGGAACAACGAATCCAAAGGCTGGTGCACTGAGGTATGTATCACAAAACGATTTAATCCGGAAGCTAATTCCATGTCGGCCGTTCGTTTCAATGTTCCCGGATGCGGACTGAAGGAATTCCCTGCTGTCGTCATTGACTCGCCCGCAACGATGTTTTGGCCATATATGTGTGCCACAGAAGCAGATTCACGTATGTCGGCCCGTGAACGCGGCTCTTCATCCTTCCCAGCTGCCAATGCCCCCGGCTGCCACATCGCCGCCATGGGAATATCAGCCTTCCGCTTCACATCCATGCCATCGGCTAAGTAAATTCGTCCATTTTCATGTGACTCTGTATAACGTTTCATGCCGCGTTTGGCTAATAAATCACCAATCAACTCATAATGATTCTCTACGATCAACTCCCCAATCGTCTTGCGAAAATCCCATAAAAAACGCTCACTCGCCTCCGCATCTTGGATAATTCGACCTGTCAAAACTGGCATCCAAGGCTTCAAATCATATCCCCTTTTTGCCTGAAAATCGGCAGCAAATGTAGACGACCAGTTCATGTGCCCAGCCTCATAACTATCTAACACCATGTGACTCAAAGCACCAGGGCCTAGTTGGCCACCCGTCGCCTGCGCATACTGATCGAGGTAATTTTCCATGTAACGCGTCACCGCTCCTCGGTCTAATTTATCCACTTCCAGACCCGTTGCTTCTGGCGAAGCCGGGTGATTTTTCTTTCCCGTTAAGGAATATCCAAAGCGCAATATTTCCCAATTCCCCGCAGGGGCATCCCAGGACAAGGTACCATCGGCTTGTACAAATTTCGTCACATCAATCACCTGATTTGCTGCAGGCCCTTTGGAAACAGGAGTCCCTGAAACGGCTAATTCTTTATGCGCTTCGAAACCCGCTTTGGCCTCAAAAAGATGTACCCGCGGCGTAGTAAACACATCAAATTCCGAAATTTTCATCCCCTTGGGTTCAGTAGAGGGACGCATACCAAACATGGCAGCAATACCCACATCCCCCGGTTTCTCCGTTTGATAACATAAACGGATCGCTTTAACGCGCTGAGGAGCAAATGAGACCGTGGTTTGGGACGTGATGGTTGGTGGCACTTTAACCACTTCCGTAAAATTCACCCCATCTATACTTACTTGAATACTTCGATTATTTCCTCCACCATTAAATGCCGCTAATTCACCGTATGATTCATTGGAAAGCATCACACTCGAAATTTCGGTTGGCGCTTCAAACGTATATTGAATCCAAGCTTGCTCACCTATTTTCATCGGTGGCAAATAGCTCATGTGATGCAAATCCCCATCCGTTAATTCGGCCAAATTAAATTGCCCTCCACTAGAACTGACTTGTGGTTTTAAGTCACGCGCCGACTGGATTTGCGAAGCAATAGGATAGGCCAAAACGGCAATATCTTGATAATGTTTCACGGCCTTTTCGGCAGAACCTGTTGTAAATCCACCCGATTCAAATGGAACATTTTGCATGGGACCTGTGATATCCGACGGATGCGGCAAAGCGACAGTAATTTTTTGCCCACCTTGAACGCGTAATTCAGACCAAACATATTTTTTCATGCCGTCTGAAGGCGCCACCCAGGGACCACCTGTCACACTCCAACCCGGTGAACCGGCAATGGCCATTTCTAAGCCTTTTTCTTTAGCATAATCCGTTGCAAAACGGAATGCATCTTTCCAGGCAGGAGTCATGTAGACGAGTTTTTCTTTGACCGCTAGGGGTGTAAATAAACTCGCGTCAAAATTTTGAAACCCTCCGATACCCGATTGCTTCATCCAATCCAAGTCTTTTCGGATACCGTCTTTCGTAATATTTCCATTCATCCAATGCCACCAAACGCGCGGTTGCGCTGTGTGGGGTGGCTGAACAAAACCTATTGATAAATCAGATACTTGCGCGTACGCAGTTAGATTCGCGACAACGAGTGCCGCGAATCCGAAATGCTTCTTCATGTGCTTGAAATTTATTCTTTAACGCGTGTTCCCTTTGCCTCAAACATTCCCATCAAGGTTCCTTTCAAATTGTCTGTGTCAACTTTCGTTAATTCTACATTGACATCATAACCTTGCGTAGAGAAATAGATAACAACTTTTTCGCTGTCGTCCTCTACTTTTGAAATGTCAACCAAAGGTAGCGAGTCATCGCCAACAACTTTTAATTGGCCCGTTAAGACACCATCTTTACGAACTAAGTTCGTCGCGAAAGTCGCATCACCATTCGGCGTACCTACGACAACAATTTTCCACTTACCTGCGAAAAAATCAGTAGGATCCGGCTTCGAAGCGAATGCTGACGCTGAAAACAAAGTCGTCAAAACAAATACAAGTGCAAGAATCTTTTTCATAACAAATAGATTTTAAGGGTTTATAATGAGGCAAATATAGAAACAAATTTTACATTGTCTATTTTTTAGACAATAATTTCTACCTTTGAAAATCACTGAATTAATAGCAGCTATGTCGGGAAGCTTTACCCATCCAAGTCACCAGAATTACATTGCACAATTATCCATTGATTGTGTCATTTTTGGCTATCAGGACGCGACATTAAAGGTGCTCATTCCTAAACTTAATTTCAAGGGTGATTTTTACAGCTTGCCCAGCGGATTTGTTCGCCAAGAAGAAGATTTAGATCAGGCCGCCCTACGTATTTTGGAAGAGCGAACGCAATTGGCCAACATCTATTTACAGCAATTCCATGTGTTTGGTAATGCCGACCGACATAATGAACGCTTTATGCTGGATTTGTTAGCCCTAAACCCACAATTAACCGGTCCGCAAGAAGAATATGATTGGTATGTGAGGCGCTTCGTTTCGGTGGGTTATTATGCGTTGGTTGACATCAATAAAGTAAAACCCCAATGTTCAGAATTGGATGAAAAAATGGAATGGATCCCCGTGCAGGAGCTACCCAAACTCATTTTGGATGGAGCAGAAATTATTGTCAAAGCACTAGAAGCCATGCGACTACATTTTGACGATCATGTCGTAGGCTATAACCTTTTGCCAGAAACCTTCACGATGAAGGAATTGCAACAATTGTATGAAACGGTTTTCGACAAACCCTACCGAAGGAACAATTTCCAAAAAATGATCTTAGATTTGAATATTGTGGACCGATTGGAAAAACAATTTACAGGCGCTGCGAATAAAGCACCCTATTTATATACCTTTAAACCTACCTCAAACGAATGAAAATTGCATTGTTTCTATTGATGAGTATTGCGGCTTTTGGCCAACAAGTCATTAAACTTTATCCGGGCAAGGCTCCGGGATCCGAAAACTGGAACTGGGAAGTAAAGGAGTTCACGCCCATGCCGAATAATCGGATGTTGTTCAATGTGACCGAACCGACGCTGACCATTTATCCTGCCGCTCCAGGCAAAGGAAATGGCACATCCATCATCGTAGCTCCAGGAGGCGCCTTCCATATTTTGTCCATCGATTCAGAAGGACATGATGTCGCCAAATGGCTTAGTGCACGCGGAATTACGGCTTTTGTGCTCACCTACCGCGTCGTAAAATCCAATGGTCCAAATCCTTTCGCGGAACTAATGCCTTTGATGAATAACTTCAAAAAGCTCGACGAAATCAATGCCCCCGTCGTGGAAATGGCTACCCAAGATGGCATCGAAGCCATTAAATATGTCAAAGAAAATGCCAAAACACTCGGCATTGATCCGAACAAAATGGGCTTCATGGGCTTCTCGGCCGGCGGTACCTTAACCATGAATGTTTTACTAAGCGCTCCCCAAAACTTAAAACCTAATTTCATCGCACCCATCTACCATTATGCAGATGCGGTGACAGGTAAAGAAATGCCAAACGCGGTGACTCCGGCTTTCATCGCCGTGGCTGCCGATGATAATTTAGGCTTCGCGCCGCACAGCATCCGACTATTCGAACGCTGGACTGCCGCCAAACACCCAAGTGAATTGCATGTATATGAAAATGGAAGTCACGGATTTGGGATGCGAAAAAACAATACTGCGAGTGATAACTGGACGGTAGATTTTGAGAACTGGTTAAAGGTTCGTCATTACCGGTAGGTCTCTAGGCAGAAGCCTAGGGTTATGATTTTATAGCCCTAGGTTTTAACCTGGGGTTTTGGTAGGCAGCCAACTATCCTATCCCTTCTAGGGATACTCCTTCTCGTTAATTTCCGTACATTCGATTTCTAAACCGATTGAACATGAAATTTGCCCAGAGCATTTGCCTGACCTTGCTAAGTCTTTCGACATTCGCGCAAGTCAACCTCACCAAACTCCAAGTTGAATACCAAGATCGTCCCTTAGGGATGGATGAAAGCAAACCGCGTTTCTCCTGGCAAATGCTAGGCAATTCCGCTACTCGGGGAGATAAACAAAGCGCCTACCGCATTCAAGTCAAGGATGAAAAGCAAAACTTGGTTTGGGATAGCCAAAAAGTCAAATCGGATATTTCCATCGGTATTTCTTATGCCGGAAAAGCGTTAACAGCACGCCAAACATATACTTGGCAAGTGCAGGTTTGGGACCAAAAAAACCGACTCGTATCCGCCAATTCATCCTTCGAAACGGGGCTATTAAACAGCGGATGGAATGATGCAAAATGGATCGGATCCAATGATTTGCCACTCTACAGCAACTACCTTTCGGTTTATAAATTTCAATACAAAGTTCAGTTGGACGAGGCTTCCCATTCGAAAAAAGCGTCCTTTGTTTTTGGTGCGAATGACCCTCGTTTGCAGAATAAAAACCTCAATATTCAAGGTGTAGCGAGTGCCAAATACGAAGCCTACATTCGATTTGAGTTAGATATCTCAGATAGCACACAAGCCTTTTTCAATGTTTTTCGCGCAGGTTATGACCCAAAAGATCAAGCGAATAAGCCTTTGTATCGCTTCGCTATACCAACAAATTTGATTTCAAAAGCCAATCAATATCAAGCACATACCATCTTCGCGACTTGTAATTTTGGGGTGTATGATGTGTACATCGATCAGGCTGATAAGGACCATAAAATCAACCCGACACCCAATAACGCAAGTCCTTTCGCCCCTGCTGGATTCAATTTAAATCCAGTTGGTGTAGGAAATAATTTCATCTCCTATCCAATGTTGGCCGAAATCGGCTTTCAGGTGCCAACAGGTGAAACGGCCTATTTCTCCGAGGTATTCATCAAGAATTTCCGCCAGCCGAGTAATAAACTTTTTGCGGCAGCTGATAACCCAAAATTATGGCCCGGTTGGGATGGAAAACAGTTCCGCGTCAGCGGAATGATGGCAGTCGCGAATCCGAGCCAACATGCCACGCCGATGTTGCGAACCGAATTTTCCACGCAAGGCAAAGCGATCAAAAAGGCGCGTATTTATGCCACGGCCCGTGGGATTTATGAATTGTATTTGAATGGAAAACGCGTGGGGGATGACTATTTCAACCCCGGCTTAACCCAGTACAACAAGACGCATCAGTACCAAAGTTTTGACGTGACTTCCCTACTAAAATCCGGTGAAAATGCCTGGGGTGCTTGGTTGAGCGAAGGCTGGTGGTCCGGAAATATTACCTACAGCGGGGATAGTTGGAACTATTTTGGAGACCGACAATCCTTATTGGCCCAATTGATAATCGAATATGCCGACGGCAGCGAACAAGTAATCCATACGAATCCGTCGCAATGGAAAAGCTATAACGACGGACCCATTCGCGTGGGCAGTTTCTTTCAAGGAGAAGTGTACGATGCACAAAAAGATGCCGCGATTGCGGGTTGGACAACAGCGGATTACAGCGATAAAAACTGGAAACCGGCAGCTGCGATTGCGCTAGAAGGAACAGCCTTTTTGGACAAATCCTTGGACTACAGCAACATGAAATTAAGCGGGCAGTTGGACGATCGCGTACAAGTTCGCAAAGTTTTGCAGGCGCAGTCGATTCAAGAGCCACGCAAAGGCGTTTTCGTTTATGACATGGGGCAAAACATGGTGGGCTTTCCTAAGATTTTCATTCCAAACGGAAAGGCCGGACAGGTCATAACCTTGCGCTATGCGGAAATGTTGTACCCAGATTTAGCCGAATATGCATCGCAAAAAGGGATGATCATGTTGGAGAATATTCGCGCCGCTTTGGCACAGGATATTTATGTATTGAAGGGTGGCGATGAATACATTCAGCCCCGCTTTACCTTCCATGGCTATCGTTATTTAGAAATTACGGGAGTCGCTCAGGCACCTGCATTGCCACAAGTTGCGGGCATTGTGCTATCGTCGATCAGCGAAATTTCTTCGTCTTACGAGACCTCAGACCCGATGGTCAATAAATTATGGACCAACATTACTTGGTCAATGCGTGGAAATTTCTTGTCCATTCCTACAGACACCCCGGCTCGAAATGAGCGGATGGGCTGGTCAGGGGACATCAATGTCTTCTCCAAAACAGCCACTTATTTAGCACCGGTCAACAATTTCTTACGTCGGCATTTACAAGGCATGCGGGATGTGCAGCGGGCGGATGGACGTTTTACGGATGTTGCGCCGATGGGCGGAGGATTTGGAGGAACGCTTTGGGGAAGTGCAGGAATTGTGATTCCGTGGGAGACATATCAGCAATATGGTGACAAGGCATTATTAGCAGAACATTACGATGCGATGAAGCGTTATGTGGCTTTTTTGGAGACCAAACAGAACCCTGAAGGAATTTTGAATGAGGGTCCGCTTGGTGATTGGTTGAGCCCTGAAGGAAACAAGAATGACAATACCGCATTTTGGATGAGCTATCAGGCCTATAATTACGAGATTATGGTGAAGGTTGCTGAGATTTTGGGCATTGCGGAAGATGCCAAGAATTATGCTCAAAAAGCTGCTGCTCGGAAGGCTTTATTCAATGCCATTTACATGGATGCCTCAACGCACAAAACGGTGAAATCGGGCGTAAAAGCGGCGACCATGGGCCCGCCGAATGCTGCTGCTGTTACGGGGAAAACCGACAAAGGCCAGTTGGTCGATACGCAAGCTTCCTATGCCATTCCTTTGGCATTAGGCATTTTCGATGCGACGAATAAACCATTCGCGGTAGCGGGATTGGTGGAGACGGTGAAGCGTTCAAATACCGATGATGGTGGTGTGGCGCGTCCACCCTATTCCTTGATGACCGGGTTTATTGGAACGGCGTCCATCAGTGAGGCGTTAGCAGCAAATGGCCAACATGCCGAAGCTTATCGCTTATTAACGCAAAAGACCTATCCATCTTGGTTGTATTCCGTAGTCAATGGGGCGACGACGATTTGGGAGCGCTTGAATTCGTACACGGTGGAGAATGGATTTGGAGGAAATAACAGCATGAATTCGTTTAATCATTATTCGTTTGGCGCGGTGGCGGCCTGGATGTACAATCATTCGTTGGGCATTCAGCGCGATATCGATTCTCCGGGATTCAAGCATTTCTATTTACGTCCGATTCCAGATCCGACAGGCGTGTTAACGCATGCCAAAGGGCATATTTCCAGTATGTATGGAAAGATTGCCAGCGGCTGGGAAGTGAAAAACGGTCGGGTAACTTATACGTTTGAATTACCAGCGAACACTTCGGCGCAATTGACCTTGCCGGTGAAAGTTGGCGCGCGCATCACTGAAGGAACACGTAAATGGAAAGCAACGAGTGATTCGTTTGTGCAGGAATTAGCGAGCGGGAAATATGTGTTTGTTGTAGAATAACCACCCCCATTTAGGAGGCCTCTAACCTTTGTTCCCCCCACTTACCTTTGGCAAACCTTGGAGGATTGCCAAAGGTATAGGCTAGGAATCATAATTTTGAACGGTAAACTGATAAAATAAATACCATGTACAGATTTATCATATTCATTTTCTTTTTCATTGCACTTAACGCTTCAGGCCAAATCAAACTCCCCGCTTTGGTTGGCGATAACATGGTGCTGCAACGCGACAAAGCCACGATGATCTGGGGCTGGGCCAGTCCAAATGAGAAAATCCGCATCGAGGCAAGAAACAAAATCATGAAAACGCAGGCCGATAAAACCGGGAAATGGAAGGTGCAATTACCTGCATTTGCGGCAGGAGGGCCTTTTGATATTCGCATAAATGAAGTCGTGATACACAACGTACTCTGGGGCGATGTTTGGTTGTGCGCGGGTCAGTCTAACATGGTTTTGCCCATGGAACGTGTGAAAGAATTGTATGCGGAAGAAATAAAAAAGGCCCAATATCCACAGATCCGTAATTTTTTCATCCCGACGGTCTCGAGTAAGATTCAAGAAAAAACCGATTTGCCGAAAAGCGTTTGGCAAGAAACCAATCCCCAAAACGTACTCAGCATGGGTGCGGTCACTTATTTCTTTGCCCAAAAACTATTTGAAAAAAACCATATTCCCATCGGCATCATCAACGCCAGCGTGGGTGGCTCGCCCATCGAGTCATGGCTAAGCCTGGACCAATTAAAACAATTCCCCGCCTACGCGCAGGATACCACACGGGTCCAAGCCGCAGCGGTAACCAAATCATTGCCCGACAAAGGATTAACCGAATCCGCAAAATGGTTCGAAACAAATTACCAGCCGCAAGGATGGAAAAATTACTTCATTCCTGGATTTTGGGAAGATCAAGGACTCAGCAATCTCAATGGCGTGGTGTGGTTCCGCAAAGAAATCGAGCTGACGGCTGAGCAAGTCAATCAACCTGCCAAAATCTTCATGGGGCGGATTGTGGATGCCGATGAAATGTATGTCAATGGCACACGAATCGGGAATATCACCTACCAATATCCACCCCGACGATACGAAGTCAAACCAGGTATTTTACACCCAGGAAAAAACATACTCGTCATCCGCGTGAGCAACCAAGCAGGCAAAGGGGGCTTTGTTCCCGACAAACGCTACGAACTGCAATTAGGCAATGAATCCCATTCGCTGATGGGTCCATGGCAATACAAAGTGGGTGCCGTTTGGAATCCCAATCCAGAGGTTTCAACCGCACAAATGTATAGCCCAACGGCGCTGTATAATGGCATGATTGCGCCGCTTATTCCATACAGCCTACGTGGAATCTTGTGGTATCAAGGAGAATCCAATACCAGCAAACCCCAAGACTACAAAGATCTAGTAAAGGCTTTGGCGGCGAATTGGCGAACGAAATTCCAACAGCCCGAATTGCCATTTATCTATGCACAATTACCGGGATTTGGCGACCGACAATTTCTTCCGGTTGAAAGCAATTGGGCACAATTGCGCGAAGCGCAACGAAAGGCGGAAGAGGAAATTCCCAACAGCAAAATGGTCGTGGCACTTGAACTCGGCGAATGGAATGACATTCATCCTTTACGTAAAAAGCCTTTGGGCGAACGCTTTGCTGACGCTGTGACCCAGGAGCCAGCAGGGCCGCAAATTGCAAAGGCGACAAGAAAGGAAAACAAAATTGAATTGGAATTTAACCCTGATGGAGGTCTATTGAATATCGACAAAAGCGCTGAAAACGAATTGCAATATTTCGCCATCGCAGGAAAAGACCGCAAATTTGTTTGGGCCAAAGCCTCCATCGAAAACAACAAGGTCATCGTTTCTTCCGATGAAATAAGCGAACCCTATTTCGTGCGATATGCTTGGGCAGATAATCCCGAAGGGAATTTGACAAACGAAACCACTTTGCCAGCTGGACCCTTCGAGATCGAAATCAAACCTTAGTCATTCGAAAATTGATTTTCAAGCAAGGACTCTTTGAAGATGTTCGCGAAAGAATAGGCGAAGGTGATGAATACAGCGCGCGTATCAACTTTAAACGTTCGCTCCAACTGAAAATTCGATGCGGAAGCGATATTACCACTTTTCTGCATGTTGAACACATCACTTATCACGATACCAAGTCCACCTTTGCCTTTCAGTATTTTGGTTTGAAAACCTAGATCCACATTATAAACAGACATGCGCGTCCCTTGTGGCATGGCAGTTGGTGAATTATACGCTCCAATCACTTGCAGTTTTGTCGTCTTAGAAAGGGTGAAATTATGAATCATTTTCCCATACCAACTCACCACTTCATTCGCGACATCCATGCTGCTAACGTTGCCGTCAATCTTTTGATCAAAAATGGAAACACTGGTATTCACCGACCAAAATTTTGTTGGGAAATAATTAAAAATCTCCTCTAAACCATAAGTACTTCCATTACCAAAGTTTTGCGGTGTAGTCAAGGCAACCCCGTTTGCTTTCATCTCAATGAACGGTCTTATGATGTTGCTAGACAAACGATAAAATGCGCTGCTCGAAAGGCTCCAACCTTCCCCTTCCTTATTGTAACCTAATTCTAATGCATGCACTAATTCAGGTTTCAAATAGGGATTACCGCCGTGCTGGTTTAATGAATCCGTTATATCAATCATCGGATTCAAAGCCCCCAAACCAGGGCGATTGATTCGTCGGCTATAGCTGAATTTCACAAAATCCGAAGGATTCATAAAATAGGCCAAATTTGCCGTTGGGAATAAATTGAAATAATTCCGCTGGAACGAAATACTAGAATTGGAAACCGAAGATCCCGAATTATTCACCTGTTCCGCACGCAAACCGATATCGTATTTCCAAGCCTTACTTGGCTCCGATTTGATTTGCACATAGGCCGCATGCACCTGCTCATGAAAATCAAACACATTACTCAAGGCCGCATTTTTGACGTAATTTCCCCCGACTAAAGTCTGATTTTGGTAGTCAATATTCGTGGAACGAATAATACCTTTATACCCCGTTTCAAGTTTTACTTTTTCTGAAAGCGGTTTCACATAATCCACTTTAAGATTCGTTGTTTGCGGTTTTTGATAACTGTAAGTCCGCTGCATGAAGGGAATCCCTAAGGCTGAACCCGATTCGTTTTGTGCATTCGTGATGATGCCCGTATCCTGATTTTCTTTCCCAATCGACGTGCTCGCATTCCAAACAATTTTCTCACCCTTGCTTGCAAATTGATGTGCATAAGTAATGGCGAATTCCCCAATAAGGGCCTTTTCTACCTCAAAAGATTCCCGGCGATTACGCGACGTAAACGAGCCCCACTGCGAAGCGAAACGCGAAGTCAAAGTCTCGTCATTATCTTGTCCTTCCAAATTTCCAATAAACTCCAGGTTAATCACATCGCGATCAGATGCCGCATAGTCAATGTTTAATTTAAGATTTTGCGTTTGCTCCGTCCGATTATCCTGACGGCCTTGCGTCAATAAATAATTCAAAGGCTGATTAAAACTCGTCCGCGTCGTATTCGCCGCACGGGTACGTTCTGAATATTTCATGTCGTAATTCAAGCCGATGTTCCATTTCCCCGACTGGTGATTAATGCTAAACGCAGAGCTCCCTCGCGCCTTCGCACCCATGCCACCCCCGATCAACGCCATCGCATTCGTCCCGCCCGTAGTCACTTTTTTCAACTTAATATTGATAATTCCCCCTTCGGAATCCGCATCGTATTGCGCAGAAGGATTATTGATGATTTCGACACTTTCCACGCTACTCGCCGGAATTAAATCCGTCGACGAGATTCCTGAGGTCCGACCATTAATTAAAATCAGCGGACCTTTTCCACGAACGGTAATTGCTCCATCTGCATCCACAACAACGGTGGGTACCGACTTCAATAAATCCGTCGCGGAACCGCCGGCTTGTGTCAAATTATCTTTGGCTTTGATGATAAAACCTTGTGTGGTTTTTTGAACGAGCTCTTTTTGGGAAACAACTTCTACGGAAGCGAGTAAGCGATTATCCTCGGTCAGCATCATCGTTCCCAAATCTGTATTTTCTTGAACGCGGAACGCTATACGTTTTGGTTCATAACCCATCATTTGAAATTTGATCAGGTAGTTACCGTTTGAAGCTGTCAATTTGAATTGACCTAAACTATCAGAAACGGCACTTTTCAGCAATTTGACCGTATCAGATTGTGCATACAAAAGCACATTTGCAAATTCTACGGGCGCCTGTTTATCGCGTAATTTCCCTTGGATGGAAAGGGGCGATTGGGCAAAAATCGAAAGCGAAGTAAGAAAAGTAAGCAGTAAACTGCCAAAGGTTTTTTTGATTAACATATTTTGGTGGTTAGTGTAACGACGCTTCAAATTTCAATAGCCAATTGAAATTGAAACCATTTAAGCGACAAAACTACGAATCTTCGAGACAAATTCGCCCTTAAATTTATTAATGGACGAATTCTTCCATCAATGGTCAAGCCTTCCTTGCTTTTTAAATTGGGATGGTGACATCCCCAACTGCTTTTTAAATACCCGATTGAAATAAGACAGATTCTCAAAACCCGATTCATAGCAACAAATGCTGATAGGTTTGTCTTGTAACAATAGCTGTTTCGAATAATTGATCCGGTATTGATTAACAAAATCTGTGTAGGTTAGCAAAGTCGTTTTCTTGATGTAGCGACAAAAAGCTGGAACCGTTAAACTCAATTCCTCGGCAATCAGTTCCGTATTAATCTTGTCCTGAAAATGTTTCTCCACATATTGATACACCCGCGCCATCCGCTCCTGTTGCTTCAAAACTTGTTGGCTCGCAATCGGACGAACGCGCAAGGAAATCGCCGTTTCACTTTCCGCTAATAATTGGAAAATATGTAATAACTCGACAAATTGATCAAAACGACTCAACGTTGGAATCATTTTCATGCGCTCCCCGACCAATCGTTTCGTTTCGCCATCAAAGGCTAAACCTGATTTCGCGCGCTCCATTAATGCGCGCACTTTTTGCATTTCAGGAACCTGCCCCATGCGGATTTGAAAATAATCAGGAGGAAATTGGATCACGACGGTTTCCACGCGTGTTTTGGCGCCGTAATCAAAATTCAAATGGGGAATATTCGAACCAATTAAAGCTAAATCCGATCCATAATAGGTCGAAACATGATCGCCAATGTGCCGAATTCCGCGCTCCGCTTCCACATAGACTAATTCGATTTCCGGGTGAAAATGCCAATAAAATACTTCGTTGAGCTGTGGTGTCAGCAACAAGCGAAACGAACTCTCCGAATCGGGTTGAATCTGTTCTAATTTTAATTTCATTGACATAAATACGCCTGATTTAAACCCAATTTATCAATAAATATCAATACAGTACAATTATTTATCAATAAGGGGTTAATCGGCAAGCAATAAAATGCAGAGATTTGTCAAAAGAATTTAACCTTACCCGCTATGCAAAACGAAACCATGATTCCGAACAATGCGCATTATGACATTCCCGGAAATCCGTCGACTGCGAAAAGCAGCCAACTATCCTTAAACAATCGCACGAATGGTGAAGCCTTACGTGTATTGTCCGAAGACGATTGGACATTTTGGAAACACAATGGCTATATCGTCATCAAACAAGCCGTTCCACGCGAACAGGCGCTGGAGACAGCCAAATTCCTTTGGGAATTCGAAGAAAAAGATCCTAATGATCCGAGTACCTGGTATACTGCTCCGCGGGCAGAAATGAAAATGAAAGAGCTAGGTGGAACGGGCATGGTGGAGTGCTACAACAATCAGCATCTTTGGAATAACCGACAAATGCAACGCGTATATGACGCCTTCGTGGATGTTTGGGGAACCGAAAAACTATGGGTAACGATTGATCGCGCAAACCTAAATTTCCCGATTCGCCCGGGCCACGAATACAAGGCATTCATCCACTGGGACTATGATCCGGAAACAAAACCCGTTCAGGTACAAGGCGTATTAGCGCTAGCAGATCAAATGGACGAAAACATGGGCGGGTTCCAATGCATCCCGGAATTATTTAGAAGCTATGATACTTGGAAATTAACACAACCCGAAGACCGCGATCGTTTCAAACCGGACACGACAGGCTTCACCCCAACCAAAGTTAAAATGGAGGCTGGCGATTTATTAATTTTCAACAGCCTTCAACCCCACGGCATTCGGGCAAATAATAGTGATAAAGTACGTTGTGCCCAATACATTTCCATGATGCCGGCTGAGGAGGATAATGCAGCTTTGCGCGAATGGCGCGTGAATTCCTGGAAAAACCGCATCGCTCCAGAAGGCTATGCCTTCCCAGGCGACCCGCGCAACTGGGAACAAACGAAATATGACACTGCCAAACTCAATCCTTTGGGAGAAAAAATCCTCGGACTAAGCAAGTGGTAATGAAAAGGCTCAAGAAATCTTGAGCCTTTTTTGTTTGATTTATATAAACATCTATTTGAATATTGTATAGAATAACTGACTTGTGGCTCATACCTTTGTTTGATTAATCCATAAATAAGCAAATGGAAAAAATTGAAACCTTAAAGGATTTCTACCAAAACAAATTCAATTGGATACCCGAAAACTTAAGTAAAGATTGGGGACATTTCAATGTATTTAAACTCGACCCATACATCGGAACTGGGGCGAAAACCGTGCCGTACCGTCGACGTGATTATTATAAAATCACATTAGTCAAAGGCTCAGGTACTATTTACTATGCAAATAAAATCATTGAAGTAAAGGAAAATGCCATCGTATTTTCGAATCCACTTGTGCCCTATAAATGGGACTCAACAGAGAATTTACGTACCGGTTATTTCTGCATATTCAACCATGATT
>JAHEAY010000105.1 GCA_024642485.1 Cytophagaceae bacterium | reverse complement strand
GCATCTTCGTCCTTAAATAGATTGTTTTTAGGTAGAACAAGTGAGGTTCTAATGCATTTAACAGGCCCTAAATCACTATTGACCGTTTCGAATCCCTTAACGATAAACCAAATTTCATAAATACTTCCATCCACAAGTACTTTGGCGCTTAGTTTTTCGCCAATATTCATTGAAGCTAATTCTTTGTTACGCAAATAAAAATAGCCCCCGATAAGATCTAAGGTTGCGGGGCTGATGGACATAATTTTGTCAACAGGCGTATTTTGGGGAGAATGTATTTTTGCTTGACCAGAATCTTGTGAAAAATATACCTGTTCTTGTTTGCGGTATCTGCCTTCTCTTTTGCGCATTTCGGTTTTAATAGGCATCAGGGTATTGATGTCTAAATATGCCGACCAGTAATCTTCGACGGGCGAAAAGAACTTAAGCCAAGTGACAGTTTGTCCAAGAATTTCAACTTTACGGCATGGGTGATTATTAATGGTTGAAATCGAGTTGCTACTTTTTACTGTTGCCGTTGCTGCTTCTATAAAGCCTAAATGTATACGATAATTGAGTAGTTCATTACCCTGAAATACAGGTAGCTCTTGCGCTTTAATTTGAAAGTTTAGTGACAAAATTATCCCAAAAGAAAGCAAAAAAATAGACAAGAATTTTTGATAAGTTTTCAATGGGAGCGGGGATGGTGTTTTTATGTTTTTCGGTGCTGAATTTTAGTGTCAAATCTCGTTTGAGATTATCAACTTATTTGATTAAAGTTTAATGTCAATTAACTATTTTTGTTAGGATTTATCGAAAGGTAAATTTAGGCATTTTTAGAATATTCAAAATTATCAATAAATATAACATGGCAAAACAATCGGATGGCGCTCAAGGCTTAGCAGCAGAGAAATTAAAAGCGCTTCAGACTACGTTGGAAAAATTAGATAAAGCATACGGTAAAGGAACTGTAATGCGTTTATCAGACAGTAAAGTGATGGATGTGCCAGTTATATCCACGGGTTCATTGGGTTTGGATTTAGCCTTAGGGATAGGTGGAGTACCTCGTGGTCGTGTCGTTGAGATTTATGGACCAGAATCCTCGGGTAAGACAACCTTAACCTTGCATTGTATTGCGGAAGCACAGAAAGCGGGTGGAATTGCAGCTTTTGTTGATGCTGAGCATGCATTTGATCGTTCTTATGCAGAGAAATTAGGTATTGATACAGAGAATCTATTGATTTCCCAACCAGATAATGGTGAGCAAGCCTTAGAAATTGCGGAGCATTTAATTAGTTCGGGTGCTATTGATATTATCGTTATTGACTCAGTTGCTGCCTTGGTGCCGAAAGCCGAGATTGAAGGTGAAATGGGTGATTCTAAAATGGGTTTACAAGCTCGTCTAATGTCACAGGCTTTACGTAAGTTGACAGGTACGATCAATAAAACGGGATGTTGCTGTATTTTCATCAACCAATTACGTGATAAGATTGGTGTGATGTTTGGAAGTCCAGAAACGACTACGGGTGGTAATGCATTGAAGTTTTATGCGTCAGTTCGTTTAGATATTCGTAGAGCGGGTCAAATCAAAGAATCGGCTGATTCAATTACGGGTAACCGTACTCGTGTTAAGGTAGTTAAAAACAAATTAGCGCCTCCATTCAAAGTGGTTGAATTTGACATCATGTATGGAGAAGGTATCTCGAAGGCTGGTGAAATCTTAGATTTGGGTGTTGATTTAGGTGTAATTGATAAATCAGGATCTTGGTTCTCTTATAATGGGAATCGTTTGGGACAAGGTCGCGATGCCGTGAAAGATTTAATTAAAGATAATCCAGAATTAATGGAGGAGATTGAGGCGAAGATTAAAGAAAAAGTGAAGGGAGATGAAAGTGCATTGTTGGATAAAGACGCTGTTGCAGCTGAGTAATTTGCCAAGAATCAATTGAATAAAAAAAAGAGGCCTCGGCCTCTTTTTTAGTTTAATGCGATATTGAATCGATTAAATAATTTTCGAACTGTTTTTTCAACAGATTTATCCGTTTCCATGGCTTCCGAAATGGATTGTACCGCATGGATAACCGTACTATGATCACGTCCTCCAAAATGGTAACCAATGGATTTTAACGGGAGGTTGGTCAACTCTTTTAGCATATACATGGCTACTTGACGAGGGAATACCGTTTCTTTCTTGCGGCATTTACCGGTTAGCAATTCCATATCCACATCGAAATGGGAGGTGATAGCTTCAAGGATATTATCAACACTCAACTCTTTTTCTTGATCATTAACAATGCTTTTAAGCGTTGATTTAGCAAGTTCTAAATCAATCTCTTTACGTGTTAGCGATGCTTGTGCCATGAGTGAAATAATCACACCCTCTAATTCACGTACGTTGGTTTGTATCGAATGAGCTAAGTATTCAAGTACATCAAAATTGATTTGAATACCATCGTCTTGTAATTTTTTCTGAATAATGGCAATCCGAGTTTCAAAATCAGGTTGTTGTAAATCTGCCGTTAATCCCCATTTGAAACGACTAAGTAGTCGATCTTCCATGCCAGCTAAATCGCGTGGCGCTCGGTCTGAAGACAAGATAATTTGTTTGCCTGATTGATGTAAGTGATTAAAGATGTTGAAGAATGTTTCTTGCGTTTTTTCTTTTCCGGATAGGAATTGAACGTCATCTATAATTAATACGTCAACTTGCAGGTAGAAATTTGTAAAAGTCTCAATGGAGTTATTTCGAATTGCATTTACGAATTGATTCGTGAATTTCTCCGTGGAAACATAAAGCACAAATTTATCTGGAAACTGATTTTTGATTTCATTTCCAATGGCTTGAATAAGGTGCGTTTTACCCAATCCTACACCGCCATAAATCATGAGCGGGTTGAATGATGTTAAACCTGGCTTATTCGCCACTGCCATACCTGCTGCACGTCCCAGTCGGTTGCAATCTCCTTCGATAAATTTATCAAATGTATATTTAGGAATTAAATACGAATCTAATTCGAGTGAATCTAAATCTTTAAATTGAAATGGATTGCTTTGTGTTTGAACTTGTGGTGTTACCGGATTTCGATACGAATTTGTATTAGTAGGCTGTTGATTCGTTGTAGGTAAATTGAAGGTCAAGGGCGGATTCTTGCGATCACCCGTGTCAACAACGATTGAATACTCCAACATGCCTCGTTTTCCTACGGTATGATCAATGGCTTTGCGTAAGGTACTTACAAAGTTTTCTTCGAGCCATTCATAAAAGAATTGAGAGGGTACTTGTATCGTTAAAGTATTGTTAACAAAACGAAGCGGAACAATTGGGCTAAACCAGGTCGAAAATTGTTGCTCAGAAATATCCCCCCGGATAATTTCCAAACATTTATTCCACAATTCTTTTACCTCGTTATGCATCTAATTTGTACGCGTTATTATTTTTTTGGGTCAACAATTTCTTGGGTGAAGCTATTCCATTATAGAATGGCTGGACCTTTTTTTAAAATTTTAATCGTAATGGTTGGGTACTACTAAAAACTAAAAAGTTTTTATCGAGCGGGGAGACAAAAATAGTAAAATTCGGGGGCGTTGCAAATTCGAAAAAATATATTTTCCTGAAAATAGTCGAAGTAAAATTTGGACCTAAAAATTGTTCAACAATACAGCCTCTCTAAGGGCTTTCTACTTGAAAAAGTCAAATAAAAAAAATCTAAAATATTTTGAATAAAAATCGTATTTGAAATGTTGGTGTGTGGATTTGATATTTCAAATATCTTCATAAGTTACTGTTTGTCAACTAGTTGACTTGTTTTGTTGTAAATACTTATGGATGAATGACTAAAAGCTTTTCTGGCATAATTTCGATGTTGATCTGGTTTGTCTGTGTTTGTAAGCTTTCTCCATCTAAATGATAATATATACCTGCATGACAGTGTATTTGGATTGATTTTTCCTGTTGTATTTCGACTAATGGGTGTTGGTGAATTGACTTCGAAAATAGGCTAATTCCAAGTTGGGCTTTTTGCCATAAATTGCCTTTTCTGATTTTAACTATTTCAAAAAGAGCGTCTTGCAGATTAGAAAGTGGTGAAATGAAGGCATTGTTCCCAAACTGATTTGCATTCGCAACGGTGAACGAAAACAGGTTTTGTACTTCAGTTTGATTGATTGAAATTTCGGTTTGGGAATATGTGGCTAATGCTTGAAAAGTTGCCTTGATGTAATTAATCAACCCCCTGCCTTTTCCTGCGTGAAACAGCGCTGCAACCTGAGCATCAAATCCAATGCCTGCGGTACAAAAGAATGCGCGCTGATTCCATGCAAGTACATCGATGTAGTCGGCTTGTCCATTTAATGCAATATTGATGGCTTTTTCCACTTGCATCGGAATATGTAAATGTCTGGCTAATCCATTGCCGGAGCCTAAGGGGATAATACCCATAGGAATATCGGTTCCCTTAAGTGCATTGCCTATTTCATTGATCGTGCCATCACCTCCAATCGCAATGATTTTTTGTGGTTGGTTTGAAATAAGCTTTTGGACAATTTCTTCCGCATGTTTCGGGTATTCAGTAAGTAATAGCTGCGTATTGGGAATCTTTTGCAGGGTATTTATCAACTTTTGTCGATATCTATTACTTTTGTTGCCGGCGTTAGGATTGTATATAAAATAAACCATGCGGTGATTTTTATGCAATTTACCCTCATTTTAGCAAATAATGTATAATAATATGATCAAAGTAGGCGATTGCTATGAAATTGAATTTTCATTTACACAAGAACAAGTAAATGATTTCTGTAAAATATCAGGAGATTTTAATCCATTACATTGGGATGAGGCTTTTGCGGCCACGACACCTTTCAAAAAGCCGATTATTCATGGGGCATTAATTGCGAGTGTATTTTCTCGTGTGATGGGGATGGAGTTTCCAGGTTCAGGAAGTGTATATTTAAAACAAGTTTCAGAGTTTAAGCGTCCCTTGTATGTGGGCCAAAATTATCAAGCGAAATTTGAGGTGGAATCTGTTAACGATGTCAAACATACAGCTGAAATCAAAACACAGGTATTTGAAATGGAACGAGGAAAATTAATGGTAGATGGTATTGCCTCCGTCATGCATGCAGAACTTTTTTAGAAATGTTTGAACATAAAAAAAAGCCCGATGTCGGGCTTTTTTTTATTGCTAAGAAATCTGCAATTATTTCGCTGCGTTCTTTTTCTCTTGAACTTCAGTACGGATTTCTTGAGCCAAAGTTTTCAATTGTTGAAGACCTCCTCTAACGCGAGTTCCAGCTGCTTGATTTCCTTTGTCGTAGAATTTTTCGAAATCACCTTCTAATGATAAAATTAGGTCTTTTACTTGTGCAAATCTGCTCATAATAATTTGAATTTTTAGGTTGTAAAAAAATTAGATTGTCTTTATTCGCTGTTTGAAGCGTTTATAAGGCGAAATTTAGTAAAATTTGAATAGCTCGCAAATTATTCTTCATAAAAAAGCCAAAAAAAAGTTCAAAAAGTGAAAAAAAAGACAAAATATACCTTTAAATCAATATTAATCTTTGTAATAGCCCGATTTTAAGCGTTTTTGAACCTCAGCAAAACACGTGCATGTATATTCGATATCTTCGAGAGTATGCGAAGA
>JAHEAY010000026.1 GCA_024642485.1 Cytophagaceae bacterium | reverse complement strand
ACCACATTTGGTCGTTAATATCATCTTTGCCTGCGTATTGACTTGCAATTGCTGCATTGTAATTTGTTGCATTCGCAGTTCTTTCTGTTGTAGGATACAACCAACGCAAAGCGATACGACCAGAATTACCATTACCAGCTCCTGTTGAAAATGCTGGAAATCCAGTTCTTCTCCAGTTGAAGTAAGCCTCCATACCCGAGTTCATGAAGAATGCCGCATATTTTTGTGATACAATTTTTTCGATTGCATTGGTTGCATCATATGCAACTGAAGATTGTGCATAGTATGTATCGAAATTAAAGTTCACCGTATACTTCGTTAAATCAGCAGCATCTTTCGTACCTGTTTTAGAATAAGTCATTGTATTCGCTCCTTCTACGATACCATAGAATGTTTGCGATGCCTTAATTCCTTTTTTGTACCAATCTTCCGCTGAACCTGATGCCCATCCACGTGCATATCCTTCCGCGATATTGAAACACAATTCAGGATATCCTACGATGAAAGTATTTTCACCCACATAGTTTTGATAATAACGTCCACGGTTTTGGAATGAATAGATCCCTGGAGCAAATCCAGCGCCATTCGACAAACCTGCATTTTTCGCCATGTCATCTAATACATCACCAGAACCAGCACCACGGTATGCCGTGTAGTCTGAAGGCAATTTACCTGCTTTCAAATCCGCACCTGTAGGCTCACATGTAACCATTACACGAGGATCTTGTGTTTTTGACAAAAATCCTACATAGGTAGATGCCATATTTTGACGTGTCGCATCAAAACCAAAATTGTCTGGATTGGAAGGATATTTATTAAAGCTATTCCACACAAATTGCAATGATTCACCATTTGAACCTAACAATGGATACTTGGTTGGATTACCCACCATTTCAGCAAATTTTGTCTTTACGGCTAAATCTGTATCCGTATCTTTTTTAGATAAAGTAATCAACACACGCAAACGATAAGCATTGACAACTTTTTGCCATTTTTTCAAATCTCCACCGAAATAGAAATCGCCAGAAATCGTTTGTCCACTTGCGATCAACGTAGTTAAATCCGCATTTGAATCATCTAACCATTTTAAAATTTGGGTATAGATAACTTTTTGTGAATCATACTTAGGAGACGTATTTTCGATACCCTTCAAGGCTTCCGTCATCGGCAAATCACCTACACGCTTCGACATTTGATCAAAGAAATATGCACGAAAAAACTTACCTAAAGCTGAGTAACCATTCACATCTGCTAAGCCCGCTTTCTTTGCCTCCTCTTCCATCTTGATCACATTTTTCAAGGTGGTATATTGGTTCGGCATTTGGCCTAAGTTATACTCATTATTTGCATAATAGTTATAGTTTGAACAGAAGAACTGGTTCCAGCGCATTTCTGCCGAGAATGGCCGACCATTATCATTCAAAACATTGTATTCAACTGCCTGCAAAACTAAAGATGCAGGAACTTGTACCGCACGGTTGGAATCTTTTTCCAGTTGGTCAAAGGTCTTCTCGCAACTGCTCAACGTAAGCATTGAGAAACCTAAAACGCCTAAAATTATATTTTTAACTTTCATTGGATGTTTCATTTATAAGAATGAATAAATTAGAATGTGAAGTTTAAGTTAACCCCGTAACTTCTCACTGAAGGAGTTTGTGGACTCGAAGAACCATCTGTCAAATATTGAGACAAATCGATATCTTTCTTCTCCGCGAAATACAACAAGTTGCGACCTACAAATGATACGTTTGCGTTTGAAACATATTTACCAAACCATTTTGATGGAAGCTTCACTCCTACAACCACTTCTTTCAACATACCGAAAGAACGGCTCATCAAGTTTCCTTCATTTGTATTGTAGTAACGACCCACGTAATCTTGAACATAAGTTTTTACTGTATTAGGTGCGAATTGCAAATCAGCATAGTTGGTAACATTTCCGTTTGCATCATATTTGATTGCAACACCATTGCTAACTACAACACCTTGACCTACGAAAGCTTTTACGCCTAATGCATCTTGTGGACGCGCTTCAGCAAAGATTCCTTGTGTCGTTCCGATGTGACGACCACCACGGTACGCTTGTTGTTGCGTATAGTTAACAATCACACCACCAATACGACCATCAAATAAGAAACTCAAAGTCACATCTTTGTA
Organism: Cytophagaceae bacterium; assembly: GCA_024642485.1. GTDB lineage: Bacteria > Bacteroidota > Bacteroidia > Cytophagales > Spirosomataceae > Aquirufa. Next base: position 26,725 of record JAHEAY010000026.1, on the reverse strand, counting down.
TTTGAATTTGTTATTCAAACCGAACACAAAATCAGGGTTTTTATTTCCTAAATATTGAGATTGTGTTCCTGAAACAGTTACTGGAATACCACCTGCTGTGTTAATCATTTTACCATCTGGCGTACGAACAAATGCTGATCCGTATAACTTATCTGTACGATCACCTACTTTTAAGAACGTGTTCAAGCTATTGATACCTGGGTAGATATCTGTTAAACGCTCTTCGAAAGTTGAATAGTTAGCTAACACATCCCAAGAGAAATCTGCTGTTTGAATCGGAGTACCTGTAACCGAAATTTCAAATCCTTTTTTCTGCGTTTTGATACCATTCACTAAAGCAGATGTATAACCTGAAGTAGAAGAGATAGGTAATGAGAAGATTGAAGGACCATCATTTGAAATAAAGTATGCTGCGTCAATTCCGATACGGTTTTTGAACAAACGTAAGTCCATACCAAATTCAGTCTGCGAAGTTTCAGATGGATTCAAATTCGGGTTGCTTAACTCATTTCCATAAGTTGCACCTGTTTGGTTATTGTAATAAAAACCGGTTGAGTAAACCGTATTATTTTGGTATGAAGGACCGTCATAAGGAGAGTTATAGTTTTCTCCAGAATAAGTTCCCATGCGGTTATCAATCGTAGATGATGTCAAACCATCTTTTACATTCGCATAAGATCCACGGAATTTCAAGAATGAAATCGTTTCAGGCAAATTCACATAATCAGACAATACTGTTACTGCACCGAAAGATGGATAGAAGAATGTGTTCTTACCAGCAGGTAAAGTCGACAATTTATCCATACGACCTGTAGCAAATACCGTCAAATATTTCTTGTAAGAAAAGTCAGCTGAATAATACGCTGAAAGCACTTGCATGTCTGAACCGAAGTTAGCTACCTGAACTGGATTAGCTGAGTTCGAGAAGTTGTATAAACCTGGTACGTTCAAGTAGTTAGTTGTTGCGAACATCGACTTGTATTGGAAAATACGTTGAGATGCACCCGCATTAATTTTAGTACTGAAACCTGGTAATACTTCTTTGTCAAACGTCAACAATAATTCGGTGTTGTTTTCGAACAATGAACGACGATCTTCACGGTAATCTCCACGACGCTCATCACGTCCGTAAGTACCTGCTGAATAAGGGAATTTCTCTGTACGTAACATGTCCCAAGTCGTAACTTGTGTACGAGCTAATAAATTCAAATTCTCGTTGAACGTATAACGCAATGCTGCTTGACCTACGATATCTGTCTTGTAATGTGAACGCAACCACTCATATGACATGAAATATGGGTTGTTGTAACGTTGGTATTCCGCATAAATTTGTTGGATACCTTCTTTACCTTTTTGCCAGTAATTACGCATATCATCGATATTCCAGTCGGCACCTGCCCAATAAACGATGTTATAAATGATCGAGTTAGGACCGTAGTTAACATCTGGAATATTTGGCGTGTATTGACGGTTATATTGTAAGTTCGACTCAAACTTTAATTTGTTTGAGAACTTGTAATCTGCCGTGATATTGAAGTTGGTCATGTTCAACTGTGTATTTGGAACAATACCCTTCTGGTAGATATGCGATGTAGAGAAACGCAAATTATATTTCTCCCCCGTTGCAGCAACTGAAACGTTATTCGTAGATAAAACACCTGTTTCTAAGAAACGCTTTAAGTTGTCTTTACCGCGTGCGATCCAAGGTGTTCCTTGACGTACACCTGTAATTGGATCTACTGGTGAATCATATTGAGGAATCAATTGGCCGTTAAAACGAGGGCCCCAACCACCATCGTAGTCACCATCATTTAATCCACCCCCTTTACCATCACCGAAAGCATAAGAACCGTGATCACCAGGACCATACTCATCTTGTACTTCTGGAATTGCATAGAAACCACTTTGTAATTGAGTTGAAGAATTCACTTCTACTGAAAAACCACGCTTATCAGAAGACCCACGTTTCGTAGTAATTAAAATCGCACCATTTTTTCCACGGAAACCATAAAGTGCTGATGCCGAAGCACCTTTCAAAACGGAATACGTTTCAATATCATCTGGTGAGATGTTCCAAGTATCTGAGTTGATCGGCACACCGTCTACTACATATAGGATTGTTGAACTACCACGCAATGAAATATTAGGCTTTCTCATCAACTCCGGTTGAGAACCGATTGTTAAACCAGCAACACGACCTGATAATGCATTGATTGCATTGGGTTCACGTGCTTTGATCGTTGCTGATCCGTCTACCGACTGAATAGCAACACCAATTTTACGCACATCTTTCTTGATACCCAAGGCAGTTACAATCACTTCTTGTAATTGTTTATCATCTGAAGTTAAAGCGACATTAATAGTCGATTGTGTTCCCACAGCAACTTCTTTTGCCGAGAATCCAATCATTGAAAATTGCAAAATTGCATTATCGCCTACTTGGATCGAAAATTTACCATCAGCACTTGAAGTAGTACCTTTCGAACTTCCTTTTAAGCGAATGGAAACGCCAGGAACTGTTGCGTTATCATTGGCTGAAACAACCGTACCACTTACGGTACGACTTTGGGCTAATGTAACCAAGCCCGAACAGGTAATCATTGCAAAAACGAACCAAAACGCAAGTTTCGATCCCTTTTTCACAAGTAAATTGGGTAGATAGTTTTTCATTTTTGAATTGTTTGTTAAAAATTTTCACAAAACTAGTTGAAGCCTTTTAGCCCAAAATAGAGTGCTTGCAAAATTATTGTTAAGAAAAGTGCGCCTATGTTTTCGAATTGTTAAGGATCTGAACGATTGCCAAAATGAGCGCAATTAATCTTCAAAAAATACAACAAATAAATGCTTAACAATTTCATCACAATGCGCTAACGATGGATTAATCTCCAATGTGGATATTCGAAAAAATATTACCATGAAAACAATTAAATTAGTGGTCTTTGATATGGCGGGAACTACCGTTCTGGATCAGCATGAAGTTGAAAAATGCTTCAAACAAGCTGCCCTAAAAAATGGCCTAAATTCATCTGACGAACGTATACTTGCCTTACAAGGCTATGCCAAACTTTGGGTATTTCGCACCTTGTGGACCGAACAGCTGGGGGAGAACAATCCAATGACCGAGGAATTAGCACAAAAATCCTTTCAAGACTTCAAAAGCATTTTGGAGAATCACTACCGGACCGAACCGGTTTTACCTACAGAAGGTTGTTTAGAAACGTTTGAATTTTTACACAAGCAAGGGATATACATCGCAATGACTACCGGGTTCTACCGTGAAGTTGCTGATATCATTTTATCCAAATTGGGCTGGGGACAATCCTTGAATCGAGACTATAAAAACATTAACAATAAATCGGGCATCCACCTTTCTGTTACCCCCGACGAAGTGGGAGGTAAAGGCAGACCAGCTCCCGACATGATTGAATACGCGATGCGTCAATTAGGAATTACCGTTAAACAACACGTTATCAACATCGGTGATACGCCTGTCGACTTACAATTTGGCATCAATGCGGGGGTCGCCTATGCGCTAGGCGTGTGCAATGGTACGCATACCCGAGAGCAATTAGCAATGCATGCGAACGATGGATTACTCAACAATATTTCAGATTTAATTGATTTCATTCAACATGATTAAAAACAAAAAATACGATTTGATTATTGTCGGTGGAGGTGTAATAGGCACATTTTGCGCCTACCACGCCCTACTCAAAAATAAAAGTGTTCTATTATTAGAGAAAGATGCCCAACCCTACGAAGCAAGCTTTCGAAACTTTGGACAAGCGGTTCCTTCAGGCCAACGGCTAGATACTTGGTTTGAACATGGAAGAAGGTCCCTGAAAATATACAAGGAACTACAAGAAGAACTCGATATTTCTTTGGTTCCAAACGGTTCTTGGTATGTTGCTTCGGATGATGAAGAACTAGGATTACTCGAGGAAATGAGTGAGCTCTTAAACGAACGTGATTATAAAAATCGCTTATACTCCGCCACGGAAACAAGCGAGATCAACCCGCACTTTAAAAAAGACTATGTCAAAGGGGGCTTATTCCTACCAGAGGAAGCATCATTAAACCCGTTGGTCATGGTTCACCGCGTTCGCGAATATTTAATTAAAAGCATGGGGCTGCATTACCAAAATTTATGCCCTGTTATTGGTGTAGAAAAAAAACGGGGTATCGCCATGTTGACTACCGCCAATAAAAAAACCTATTGGGCAGATGATGTCATTTTAGCGAATGGTCGGGATACTCAATTCCTCTTTCCTGAACATTATCCGAGCGATGAATTAAAAGTGTGCAAATTGCAAATGATGCGATTGGCTCCACAGAAGAAAATTCTAAAATCCAATATCTTAACAGGACTTACGATTCGTCGGTACGAGAGTTTTCATTCATGCCCATCGTATCAAAAACTCAGCACGAAACCTGAACATGCTCCTTTCAAAAAATACGGTATTCACATGCTTTTTAAGCAAGCAGATGATGGCTCCATTATTTTAGGGGATTCACATGAATATGCGCCTGTGCATAAAAGTGCTAATTTTGGATTTGAAATTTCCCGTGAAATCAATGAGCTGATGTTAGCTGAAGCTAAACGCATCACCAACTTAGAAAAATGGGATGTTGATCAAACCTGGGCGGGTTATTACTTACAAGGCACGGAGTCGGAAGTTTTTACCAAAACCATTGACGATGTGATTCACATCATTAACGGGATCGGAGGAAAAGGCATGACGACGAGCCCGGGTTTTACACAGAATTACATCAAAAATTTATATCTCTAAGATGAAAAAAATCATTCTATTCTGCTTGTGCAGTATCAGTCTATTTGCTCAGAACAAACCTAAAAACATCTTGTTTTTAGTAGGTGATGGCATGGGAGTGAGTCAAATTTATGCTGGTTTAACTGCCAATAAAGGCCATTTGAATTTAGAACAATTCAAGGTGATTGGATTTCATCGTAACCAAGCGTCCGACAATTATGTGACAGATTCCGCAGCGGGCGCAACGGCTTTTGCGACAGGAAAGCAAACGTATAATGGGGCGATCGGATTGGATTCGTTGAAGCAACCAAGTGTTAGTCTTTTGGAGCTTGCTGAACAAAAAGGTTTATCCACGGGGCTAGTTAGCACGTGTGATATTACTGATGCCACACCTGCTTCGTTTATCGCTCACCAATTCAAGCGTGCGATGCACGAAGAAATTGCAACAGATTTCTTGAAAACAGATGTTGATGTGGTAATCGGAGGGGGTCGCAAATACTTTGAGGCACGCCAAGACAAGCAAAATTTATTGGACACCTTGCGTAAAAAGAATTACGCAGTTTTGGGCGATATTGCTTCGATGGAATTCATACACCTCGGCAAATTAATTAACCTGTATGCGGCAGAAAATCCGGTAAAAATGTCGGAAGGTCGTGGAGATGCCTTGTTAAAATCCACCCAAAAAGCGATCGAACTTTTGTCCCAAAACAACAAAGGGTTTTTAGCTTTGATAGAAGGTTCTCAAATCGATTGGGGTGGACATGCGAACGATGCACCTTATGCTATTGCTGAAATGATTGACTTCGACAAAAGCATCGGATATGTATTGGAATTTGCCCGTAAAAATAAGGAGACGTTAGTGATTGTCACGGCCGACCACGAAACGGGAGGTATGGCGCTGATGGGTGGCGATATGAAGACAGGCGAAGTTAAAGCTGCCTTTACAACTAAAGGACATACGGGGCAAATGATTCCTGTTTTTGCTTTTGGTCCAGGCGCTGAAAACTTCTCAGGGATTTATCACAACTACGATTTATTTACCAAAATGCGGGACGCTTTGCATTTAGGTCAAAAATAGATTGTAAACTTTTCATGTGAATTTCGAAAGCCCACAGCCTGATAAAAGGCGTGGGCTTCTTTTCTTCGCTTATTCGAGGTTACCTCCAGCGAGACAGCTCCCATCATTTGCACTTGTTGGACGACATCTTCAATCAACTTCTTTCCATAAGCTTTGCCTTGCTGTGAACTTGTGACGATCATTTCTTGAATTTCACAGACTAAACCCTGGTGATGCAATAGGTATTGCCCCTTGCAAGAAACAAACCCGATGATTCCATCCGTCGAACTTTCTAATACCCGTAACAGAGTCATCGGATCGGCTAGGTAACTCGCTAGAATTTGATTAAAAATCGAGGGATCCGCTTGGTTATTTTCCAACTCATTTAACAGCAGGATTAGTGCTTCGGAATCCGTCGCATTCGCATCCCGGATTGATACATCATTTGGCATATTACGAAATCATTATCGCGGCGTAAAATGTGCTTTAAATAAGCAATAGGGCATTTTATTCCAACATTGAAGGCGCTAATTTAAGTAAAAATTTGCCATGAACACATTGATTGAAAAAATAGAAAATCTCTTTCTAAAAGCTGGAGATTCTGAATACGGAGGAGAAGCAGTTACCCAAGGTGAACATGCGCTTCAAGCCGCTTTTTTAGCTAAATCCGAAGGCTATGACGCTCACCTCATTGTTGCTTGTTTATTACATGATGTAGGGCACATGCTTCATGCTTTACCTGATGATGCACCCGAGCAGGGCATCGATGATTTACATGAGGAATTAGGCTTTCGATTCTTGGAAAAATATTTTATTGATGCGGTTGCTGAACCCGTGCGACTGCACGTAGACGCTAAACGTTATTTGTGTGCAAAAGAACCCGAATATTTTGGCCAATTAAGCGAGCCTTCCCTAATCAGTTTAGCCTTGCAGGGTGGCCCCATGTCGGCAATAGAATGCCTAGCATTTGAATCCAATCCGTTTTATCGGGAAGCAGTCCAGCTCCGACGAATTGATGACCTAGCTAAAATTCCTAACCTGGCGGTTGATCCTATCAGTGCATACCGGGAAATGTTGAAAATAAGCGCCAAATGATCGCCCACATTTCACGCGAGCATAAATCGTTTTCCTTCGCACATTGGACAAAGCATCCGCTGTGGTCGATGGTGGCAGCATTTGGTTGCTATTTCTGTGTCTATGGCTTTCGTAAGCCTTTTACAGCGGGGCAATATGTCGATCAATATTGGTTGGGAATCCATTGGAAATCCATCTTAATTTCCTCCCAAATTGCGGGATATATGCTCTCCAAATGGTGTGGCATCTTTTTTGTATCCTCCATCACTTGGGAAAAACGAGCACGCGCCATCCTCATAAGCATTTTGATTGCGGAATTAGCATTACTCGGTTTTGGAATTATACCAAAGCCCTGGAATTTGGTATTCCTTGTCATGAATGGACTTCCTTTAGGAATGATTTTCGGCTATATTCAAGGCTTCTTGGAGGGCAAGAAGAATACGGAACTTTATATTGCTGCGCTCGGATCCAGTTTTATTCTTGCAGATGGAGTGTCCAAATCTGTGGGTATAAACATCTTAATTTGGGGCTTTTCTGAGACATGGATGCCCTTTTTTGCTGGATTATTATATGCCTTGCCTTTATTGTTTTTTGTATGGATGTTGATGCGAATTCCCAAACCAAGCGAACAAGAAGTAGCGGATCGAGCAGAAAGGACACCGATGAATCAAGCCGATCGAATTCATTTGGTGAAACAACTCTGGCCGGGAATCCTTACAATCAGCATCCTGTATTTATTCGCATCATTATTACGAGGTATGCGATCTGATTTTGCCCCCGAAATTTGGAAATTTCTGGGCTTTAAAAGCTTGCCTGAAACGTATTCTCAGACGGAAATTTGGGTAACGGTAGGAATTCTTGCCATCAATGGAAGTTTGGTGCTGATACGAAGCAATTACAAGGCCTTTTTTACGAGCATATTGGCGATTGCAACAGGATTTCTGCTTTTAATCATAGCAGGATTTTGGGGGATCGACTCCATGGGGCCCTTTTGGCTGATCGTATTAACTGGATTTGGGATTTACCTTCCATACTTAACCATTACGACATCCGTTTTTGAGCGGATGATTGCGATTACGCGACATAAGGCCAACATCGGTTTTTTAATGTATATCGTAGACTCCGTGGGTTATTTAGGATACAACGTATTAATCCTGTCCATTGGATTTATTTTCCCTAACCTTGATATACCGGAATTGTTTTTTGCTTGGTTAAAGCTACTAGGAATCGCAGGAATGGCACTTTGCTTGATTTCAAGTGCCTATTTTATCAGAAAATTGAAGCAATAAAGACTTTGATCTGACGCTGGCAGGATCATACCTGCCAGCCTAGATCTTATTAATTATTTTTTCTCCGATTGAAAATTCAATCCCATAAGTGCTGAGACCTTATGGATCAATTCGCGCTGATAAACTTGCTCTTGACTATGAACTTCTCCTAAAGCTGGCACCTTCGCCCCAATCATCGCATACCAAATCTCGTGGCAATCTTTTACCTTGTCACCATGCGATGTCCATTGTGCTTTAATCTTATCTCCACGTCCATGATCGGTCGTAATTAAAATCGTCGTTTTGCCTTTATACAAGGGATCAGACTCTACGAAATTCCAAATTTCAGATAGCCAAGCATCGAATTGATGAGCAGCATTCAAATAGTGACCATAATGTCCTTCGTGCGCAAATTCATCCGTCTCACCATAAGAAATGAACAACGCTTTGGGTTTCTTATTTTTCAAATAATCCATCGCTTGAAAATGCATAAATCCATCTAATACCTCCGCATCCCCAAAGGCACGAAAAGAATCTTTTGTCATGCGCGATAACAAGTCACTATCTTGCGTTTTCAAATAACTTTGATACGAATCAAACGCATTCACCACAGGGAAACCTGCACGCTTTTCATTCAAAATACGATCAAATGCATCCCATGCACCGAAAGCCGCTACAGAACCTTTATAGGCCGACATTCCATTTAAATATTCGAAAAAATTCGTGTTGGGATTCGCCTTGTAATCATTTGAATTAACAGCCGTGTCAACTTGACCCGTCAACAACTCGCTATACCCAGGATAGGAAAACCAATAAGGATTTGCCACATTGACCAATGAACCCAATGAACGATTCCCGTGTAATTGGCCCTTTTCAGCAACAGTATTCCAAAAAAATGGCATCAATTTCGCTCTACGCTCTGCAAGCTCAGGTGCCCAATAATTCTTGATGATGTTGGCACTATCACCATGGTGAAAACGTTTGACTTTTACGATAGATGTATCTACTCCACCAAAAACTTCCTGCCAACGAAAGCCATCCGTCATGATAACAATAACTCGGTGATCGTCTGGTTTTTGAGCTTGAATGGCAGAAAAACTACACAAACAAATAATAGATAAAAGCAATTTCTTTAGCATGTGATATATTTTAATGTAAAACCCAAAGTTAAAATAATCATTTTATGCGTGGGTTAAGCCTAAATAAACATGATGTTAATTGTTTTTTGCTCCTTGATCTGCCCAAGCCTTGATAAGTGCGATTTCGCAGTCCATTAGTCGGCCGCCCTTCGGCATATAGGCCTTTCCATTTGACGAAATCATGATGGAATTATAGAGCTCACCTGACCGACCTGATAAAGCGATTTGGTCATAATTTTCAATCACAATTCCTCCAAAATGATTCGTAGCATCATGACAGGACAGGCAATTCTGCTGGATGATGGGATAAACATCCTTTTGATAACTGATCGTTGATGGTGGTGTAGCAGTACAACCGGGTACAGCCGCATCGTCCTTCTTGATGCATGAAAAAGCTAGCCAAACAAGAAATGCCGGCAGGAATCCTACCGACATTTTCCTAATTACACCAATATAAATTCTTAACTCACGCATCATTTTCCTTGGTGATAAACCCAGCGATTTGTGTGTGTATTATAGCTTAACGTAGAATCTGGCCACTCGACATAATCGCGCATGACCATATATTCGTTGATATTTCCTTTTTTAGCTAACTCTCGGAACAAAAATGCACCGCGCTCGAGTACTAATTCCTCCGACAAATGCGGCGTATTAATAATCTCTTTAAAGTTCTTAGGCATCAGACTCGCACTGTCTAACGTAAAACTTCCTACCACTCCTCTTCGGTACATTTTCAAATTTCCAACAGGTCGTACCAAAAAATAATAATAGGTTCCTGAAGGATCCTTCGTCAAATTGACTAAAGAATATTTGGGTAATTGCTTCGCATAATAAGAGCGAAATTCCGGCCTAAATCGAGTGGAATCACTCGCATACGTAGCATTTTCAGCGACATAGGTAATCATATTCGTAACTAATGAATCCTGCTGTCCTTGATTAAAATAATATGCGGGTTTATTGGTCTCCGACTTGCAAGCAACAAAGCCCAAAAAGGTTAAAATAAATAGGTAATGTTTCATGTTTTATATTGGTTATAAAAAAGGGGCCAACACACAATGTGCGGCCCCTTTTACTCATTAAAATTACTTTACGTAAACAATTGATTGTGGAGCAAATTCAGACCAACCCGTTGTCCAGTCAGTTGATTTAAATGCACCTACATAATCTGTAGCTTCAAAGAATGAAGGCAAATCAGATTTCAATTTTGGACCGATCAAAGACTCTGTAGTACCAGTTGTCAACACGAATGTTGGACGACCTGCAGACCATAAAGTAGATGACAATCCCATATTCGCGTTAGAACCTAAGATCTTGTTTCCAGTCAATGACTTGAACCAATCTTCTGGAGATTTGTCTCCAATTAAAATAGCTGCACCATTTGTACCTGAAGCCATGTTCTCGAAACCTGGAACCGCAACACCCATTGGCTTCACGTTAACAGACCATCCTAAACCGAAACCACCTGGTCCCCATCCTTCAACACCAGCAAGAACAACGTTTTGCAAATCGATATCACCATTTGCAGCGTTAACTTTCGCTGAACCTTTTTGGCTATCAATGTAAACACCGTATGGATATCCCGTGATAACTGTATTGTATAATTTTTGCTTGTTGTTACGACGTAACTGAGCTCCGTTTTGGAACAATGGGTCAATCGCAATGTTTGTAGCACCTTTCGCTCCGATGATCGACATGTTAGCAAAAATCGCAGATGTATATGGTGTGTTAGCTGAACCATTCGCGTCGTTATCACACTCAAAACCATTTGAACCTGATTGATCCGCGATCGCAGCACCACGAATACCTATACCAAATTGTACATATCCTGAGAAACCATTATCTGTATCGAAATCATCATCTAATCCTTTGTAAGCAATTAAGTGCTTCGCGTTAACTGTTCCACCAAACCACTCAAATGAATCATCCAAACCGAAAGAAGCTTGAACATAATCAATTGTAGTTCCTGAACCTACTGAACCTAAAGTCAATGAGTTAACCTCTTGGTTCGGGTTGATTGGAATACCTGCATACTCTAAACGTACATACTTCAATGAACCTGAATTATCAGCCGGATCTGTTCCACCATGGAATGCACCGTAACCACCTTCTAGTTGACGGTTAGTTCCATCATTTGGCAAGTTATTTGGAGCTTGTCCACAAATAACTAATCCACCCCAGTCACCTGCCTCACGCTCACCTGGAGCACGCTCAGATGTGAATACGATAGGAGCTGATGCTGTACCATTTGCAATAATTTGAGAACCACGTTGAACGATTAACGCACCTTTAGATGCACGATCACCAATGATCACTGTACCTGGCTGGATAGTCAATACACCTTTCTTTGTGATTGTTCCAAAAACATCTTCTTGACCTACACGTACAAAGCCTACCAATTTGTAAATTTTGTCAGCTGTCCAAGTTATGTTTCCTTCCAAACTTCCTTTAACCTCAACAATTGCTTTAGGAGGTACAGCAGTAACGTTTACAGAAACACCCGAAATTGTAGAAACTTGACCTTTCAAGTCAGTTGCTTGAATAGAGAATGTAACAACTGTTCCGGCAGCACCTTCTACTACGTAATCCTTTGAATACTCAGCTGTTTTTTCACCTGCTGAATAAGTCTTAGAATCAAATGCAATACCATTTTTTAATACTGTAATAGACTTCAAACCTGCTGGAGCACTGATTGTTGCCTTTACTGTTACCGTTGCACCGGTTACACCAGCCAACGTACCCGAAGATGTTACGGTAGGTACCGGAAACACTTCCTCATCCTTCTGACACGAAGAGAAAACCAAAGATACTACTGTTAATACAGCGAGTAACTTGAATACTTTGTTTGTTACTTGTTTCATTGTTTTATTAATTGTTTGTGTTTAAGCTATTTAATTTAAAATCCGAATGGGCTATAAATAATCCCTAATGAGAATACGCGACCTGGGCTGAATGACTGAATGGTTTGATCGGTATTCGCATCAAAACGACCATCTTGATTACCATCCTGCAATACAATGTTCTTGTTGTTCAAAATGTCTGAAATGCCACCTTTGATTTGAATTTTCTCAGATAATTTCTTCGAGAACGTCAAGTCGACAATGTTTCTAGGCATCTCATACCAATCTGGATAATTGTATCCATAGTTATTTCCTACCGCATAAATACGCTTTCCGATGACGTTGTAAGACAAGTTTACCTGAATACCTTTTTTCGTGTCATTGTAATTATAAGCCGCATTCAAGATGTAAGGACTTTGACCTTGCAATGGGCGATTGTCCGACTGGTTAGCTCCTGAATTTGCTCCTAAGGAAACCTTACTGATGATGTAAGCACCATTAAATACAACGCTCGACTTTCCTAAGAAACTATTCGGATTTTCTGAATTCAAATTCTTGCGAATTTCAGCCTCCAAACCAGCACTGTAAGCACTAGCCGCATTAGCAAAGTTCAACTCTGGATTCGATCCGGATGCAAAAACCACCTCGATTGGATTGGTAAATTGCTTGTAGAAAGCTGCAATGCTGTATACCTCTGATGGTGTTGGATATTGCTCAAAACGGAAATCGAAGTTTTGAATCGACGCATTTTTCAGTTGTGGATTACCTGAGATGTTACGGTTATTCACAAAATCATAGAAGGCAAATGGAGCAACCTCTCTAAACTCTGGGCGGTTGATCGTCTGACCATATGCAAGACGCAATAAACTTTTTGAACTGAAGTTATAAGTCAAATTGAACGATGGCAGCACATTCAATACCGTGTTATTGTAATTGATGGGTGTCTTACCCGTCATGTCAAAGGAGTTCAATTTTTGACTATTATTCTCTGCACGAACACCTGCGATCAAATTAAACTTCGTACCAATCGCATATCCTCCTTCTACATAAGCTGCAAATAAATCATTTGTCGCAGTGTAGGAATCACTTGGATTCGTTTGCTCATCAATTTTGACACCATTTGTTGAGTTGATATTTCCCTCAGAGAAAATTTGATCAATTGGCAAAGAACCGATATTAAACAAAGAACTATTGGCACGCACATAACCTAAGTTCCGAGCATCAAATTGACGTTTTTTAGACTCAGCAAATAAGCCTGATTTGAATTCAAGCTCTTTCCCTTCAGCTAGCACAAACTTGTGTGATAAATTAAAACCACCTGTGTAAGAGCTTTCGGTAAGGATAATATTTGTCCGACCTAAATTAAATGTTTGTGCAGCTCCCGTAGGAACATATAAAACTTTGTTTGATCCGTCAATGATGTAACGGAAACGCTTGTAATCCGGTTGGTCACGGTAAGAAGAATTGTAACCCATTACCCAATCCAACTTCGTGTTGCCATCATTAAAATCATGCTTACCAGACAGTTGGCCTGTATAAATACCGCGGTAAATTTGATCAAATGATTGAATATCCCAATTCGCACCGTTGTCGATACCGATACGCTCAACAAATTGTGAATTGCTCAACTGATTAAACAAATTCTTGATTTCAATCGTATGGTGATCGTTCAAACGGAAAGCCCAGTTATGCAAAACCCCTACACGAATCGCTGAAGAAAATTGCTGATCATTAAAATTGAATATATAATCTGGCTTGCCTGTCGACTGAATAGCAGAGTACCCAAAATCGTTACGCAACATATTGTATGTTGTCTTGGTACTTGAATAATTAAGCGCAGTAATATTGCCCACGCGGACATTTCCAAGGTTGAATTTCAAACCGCTCGACAATGAAAAACGCATATCCGGATTTGCAGTAGACTTATCTGCAACCCAGTTGTTTTTTAAGGAACGACCTACTTGTGCAAGTGCTTCTCCAGATGTTGGCAACTGAAACTTCGTCGCAGGAAAGCTTTTAGGTAAATCAAAATATCCACTATTAAAGCCTGTCCAGTAATTAGAACCATGCTGGGGTGAATTAAAAGCCTGTCCCGTTGTTCCATCACGGAATGAATTGCTATAATCAATCGTCAAAAAGTTATTTTCAGGAATTGACTTTGTGAAAATTTTCACAACACCACCGGCAAATTCGCCTGGCAATTCTGCAGCAGGTGATTTGAAAACCAAAATACGGTCAATTTGACCTGCTGGAATAATATCAAATGAGAATGAACGCATGTCCGTTTCCATCGAAGGCGCAAACGTGTTATTCAATTGAACCGTATTATAACGCTCATTCAAACCACGAATGTTGATAAATCGATCGCCAAAAATCGTCACACCCGGCACACGCTTCACAACCTCTGCGGCTGTACGATCTAATGTTTTGGTGATTTGCGCAGCAGAAATGCCACTAACAACTAATTGTGCAGCTTTAATTTCCGAAATAACCGATACTTCTGTATTAGTCAATTTCTGTGCCACTACTTTAACTTCAGCTAAGGTTGCTGACTCTTCCGCTAATGCCAAATTTAATTCTGTAACTTGGTTAGCAGTAACCTTTACTCCTTCGTAAATCTTAGACTCATAACCTACGAATGAAACTTTCAATGAATAAGATCCCACAGGAAGCTTGCCGAAAGAGAAAAAACCATTGATATCTGTTGCAGCTCCCTTATTAATCCCTTGAACGAGAATGGTTGCTCCGATAATATCTTCTTTTGACTTTGAATCTTTGATCGTACCCCGGATAGTTCCTCCTTCTTGTGCAAATGTGGCTACTGATGATACGAGTAATAGAATAAATACGTAAATGGATTTCATGCGAATTTTAATACTGGTGAATTTTACGATGCAAAACTAGCCTGAAATACCAGCAGCCTTATTACGAGTCAATTAACGATGCTTTACCAAATCATTAAAACAAATGAGAATCCTATAACAATTCCGTAATACAGCATTTTGCGCTGTACTTTTCCGACAAATTTTCAACAATCCTACACTGTTTATTGTATTATTTTGTGAATTATAATTTTTTTAAGAAGAACTTTCTTGAAAAAATGAAATTTTACACGGATTTAATTTGGAGCTAAATGAGAAAGCCTAGTTTTGGGTCAACAAACGGAAATAATTCCGCCTAAGTAGTTAAAAATCAAGCATTATGAAAAAGCTCATCATCAACGCAATGGCTCTTGCCTTCTTCGCAACGAGCATGTCCATGACTTCCAACGCAATGGCAACGGAAGTAAGCTTACCAGTTAGCATTAACCAAGTAGGAAAAATGAAATTCCTAGTAAGCGCAGAACCGAATTCGAAACTTGTTGTCATCATTTATGATGCAGACCAAAATATCATCCATCAAGAAGCCATCGCAAGCAAAAAGCTTTACAACTTCGCGAACCTTTTGGATGGGAAGTATAAAATGGAAATCATGAATGCCAACAAACAAATCATTCAATCCAAAACATTTAACATCCTAACGGAAGTAAAACGCGATTTAGTCGCTGTCCAATAGGTTCCATCAACATTGAAAGATTAAGGGTAAAAGGGCGCGGATTTTCTGCGCCTTTTTTTATCAGTTTTCCCAAAAAATAGCCGGCAAAATTTCCTATTTTTGCTCCCCCTAATTGAATTTAAATTTTACCCTATGGATTACCTGGCTGGTCTCAATGAGCCCCAACGAAAAGCAGTCGAACACATCGATGGTCCCTTAATGATCATTGCCGGTGCCGGCTCGGGAAAAACCCGCGTACTGACTTATCGAACCGCCCATTTAATCGACAAAGGCGTTGATCCATTTAGCATCTTGCTTTTGACCTTTACAAACAAAGCCGCTGGCGAAATGCGCCATCGAATCGAAACGGTCATCGGTCCCCAAGCCAAAAACATCTGGATGGGAACTTTCCACTCCGTTTTTGCCAAAATCCTACGTTTTGAAGGGGAACGTCTAGGATATACCTCCAATTTTTCCATCTACGATACAGACGATGCCAAATCACTCATTCGTACGCTGATCAAAGAGCAAAACTTGGACGATAAAGTCTATAAAGTCAATCTCGTGTTAAACCGCATCTCCAATGCGAAAAACAGATTGATTGGCCCTGAACAATACCTAAATAGCCCTGTTTTAGAACAAGAAGATCGCTATGCCAAAATCCCCATGATGGGACAGTTATACAAATTATATTGTACACGCTGCTTTCAGGCAAATGCCATGGATTTTGATGATCTACTTTTTCAAACCAATATCCTTTTCCGCGACCACTTAGACGTGTTGCATAAATACCAACACAAATTTAAGCATGTGATGGTGGATGAGTTTCAAGACACCAACGTATCACAATACCTCATCACGAAAAAACTGTCGGCCGTTCACCGCAACATCTGCGTAGTGGGTGACGATGCCCAAAGTATCTATGCCTTCCGCGGAGCCGATATTCAAAATATCTTGAACTTCGAGCGCGATTACGCGGATTTGACAACCATCAAACTCGAGGAAAACTACCGTTCCACAAAAGCGATTGTGGCCGTGGCAAATTCGGTTATTGCACGCAATAAAAACCAACTCAAAAAAGACGTCTTTACTTCCAACGAGGATGGTGATCAAATTGAAATCATCCGAGCAGGAAGTGATAATGAGGAAGGGCGGATTATTGCATCAAGCATTTTTGAAACCTGCCAGAAAGAAGGTTTGCACTTCTCCGACTTTGCCATTTTGTACCGAACAAATGCGCAATCACGTTCTTTCGAGGAATCTTTACGCCGATTAAACATCAAGTATCGGATCATCGGCGGGCTTTCTTTCTACCAACGTAAAGAAATCAAAGATGTCTTGGGCTATTTACGCTTTGTCGTAAACCAACAAGACGAAGAGGCGTTTAAACGTATCATCAATCTACCTAAACGTGGAATCGGTGATACAACCATTGCCAAAATATCCCTAACTGCAAACGAACAAAATTCAACGGTTTGGGATGTTGTAGCCAATATCAATCAATTCCAAGGGGTACGTGGAACCGCTCCGATTGAGCAATTTGCCGACTTAATCAAGTCTTACAAACTGATGGTCGAGGTAGAACAAAAGGACGCCTACGAGGTCGCAAGTCATGTGGCCAAAACTTCGGGACTCGTACGGGAACTCTACGAAGACAAAACAGTCGAAGGCTTGGCACGCTACCAAAACGTACAGGAATTACTGAATGCCATCAAGCAATTTGTGGATTCTGAAGAAAACGAAGACAAATCCTTAGCGACCTTCTTGCAATCCGTTTCCTTACTAACGAATGCGGACACTACAGAAGACCCGAACGACAAGGACAAAGTAACCTTGATGACGGTCCACTCGGCCAAAGGCTTGGAGTTTAAACACGTATTCCTAGTAGGACTTGAGGAAGATTTATTCCCAAGTCAAATGATGTTGCAAAGTCAAGCGGACCTGGAGGAAGAACGTCGCTTGTTTTATGTTGCAATTACCCGTGCAGAGAAAAAACTGATGATTTCTTATGCGGAATCCCGCTACCAATTCGGCCGCTTAAAAAGCTGCGAGCCAAGTCGATTTATCGACGAATTAGATAGCACCTACTTGAAAATGGCCAAAACGCCTGGGAAAAAGGATACATCTAATTTCCGTCCCGTTCAAAAAACGGGCTTTGTGGAGAAATCTACAAGTGCGAGCGCCGCTCAATTGATTCAAAAACCGAAGCAAAATACCAATTACCAACACGTTCCTTCTACAAATTTTGTGCAATCGGATCCGATGAGTTTAGCCACAGGCCAACGAGTTGAGCATCAAAAATTTGGCTTTGGGACGATTCAGAAGTTAGAAGTGAACGGAGCTGAACGCAAGGCACACATATTATTTGAACAAGGTGTGGGTGAAAAGACTTTGCTCTTGAGTTTTGCCAAACTGATGATTATCGTTTAGCCGTATAATATAAATGGGCTGGGCTGGAAAGGCTGGCAATTTCAGAAATGGTTGCATAGCCTTTATTTTTCCCATCAAAAGCTAATGCCTCCCCTTGCGGTTCGAGGATACTCGGTACAATGCGCGGTTTCCTACGAAGGGCGTCAGCAATGCTTTCGTGCTTTTGCTTCTTCCAATAGTAAATTTCCAAATAGTTACGAACGATGATTTCTTCATTCGAGGATGCTATATTCCCGTCGGTAATAAAATACAATTGTTTTAATAGACTCACATCAGATGTAGGAATGGAAAAATTCAATTCATACATAAATTGAGCTTTCTGCACACCTTTGGATGCAAATACTTCAGCCGGTAAACGATAAAGGCGCTTTCGATCTTCTCGCTTGGAAATAAAATAAAGATCCCCACTAATCTGATCAATGAGCATGCATTCCATATCCCGTGAACCGTCGGGCAATGTGAATTCCAAGGATTGCGTACGTTTGATGACACGGCGCAAGGGGTCAGTTAATTTCAATGAAGGCTCTAGGAAACGATGCACTTGGTAAGTAGGATTTTGCGCTATATTATCGCCAATGTCAGCGACATATAAATAGGTTTGTCCAGTTCGATTTTGCCAGCGCCCCATCGCTTCCCAATCGCGATTATGTAATCCAAGTAAGCTATATTCCGCTTTCCCTTGGCCAGACTCGCTCACTAAAAACATCCGATTCAAATCCTTCGAATCATTGATTACCCAAAAATTTCCAGGATTTCGAAGCGAAGCGACCATGCCGGAAGCTTCATCAATTTCTATGTTGGCGAGTATACCTACATCCTTCGTGTTTGAAAAACGCGTTTTGGTTTGTTCTGAATCTCCGATATAAAAAGACTGGCATGCCCAAACGAGCAAACCCATCATAAATACCTGAATCCGACTCCGATTTCTCACTTTTTCTTGTAATAATATAAGTGAGTTGGCGTCAAATCAGGGGATTCAGAAATTGTATAATAACCGGTACCATTGAGTGAAAAGGCAACTCCCTCTCCTTGCGGCTCCATTTGATATGGCACAGCTTTGGCAGGACGAAGCAAAGCTTCTGGGATACTTTCACCCGTTTTGCGTTTCCAATAATAGATTCCAATGTAATTACGAATCAAAATTTCGGTATTATCGGGTGAGACACTTCCTCCTGTTAAATAATAAGCTTGTTGGATTTTTAAATCGCTAGAAAATGGCGTCGAGAAGGTTAAATCTTGAATGTATTCAGCAGTTACTGTCGTACCATTCAAAACTTTAGCAGCAGGGATTTTATATAAACGCTTACTGTTTTCACGCTTACTGATGACAAAAATATCTTTCGATTTTTGGTCAATCAACAAGGTCTCCATGTCATGAAATCCATCTGGCAAATGAAATGTCAATTTATTTATGTCCGTCAAAACGGTGTAGGGATTCGTTGTTATGGCTAAATCCTTAAACCAATAAATGGCATAATTAGGATTGTCTTGAAAATTATCCCCGAAATCAGCAACATAAACCGTAGCGGATCCGTCTGATTCATTTACCACAGCCAAATCTTCCCAATCGCGTTGCACGGCGCCACTCAGTTTATATTCTTTTTTCCCTTTTCCTAAGGAATCAATCAAGTATAACATGGGCCCTTGTACATCCGAATCGTTCGTAACCCAAAAATAGCCCGGGTTTTTTCTGCTTGCAGCGATTCCAGAAGCTTCCATGATACTTGGATTATCAAGTGTGCCACGATCAACGGCATTTTCAAAGGATGACTCGCCTTGTGTTGGATCCGTAGGCTCAGGCATCAGTTTAACACATGAGGATAAGCTAAAGCCTACAACTAAAAAGTATAGGTATATTCTATTTTTATGCATCTTGTTCTGAAACGGGAACTTCATTCTTTTTATTGCTCACTTTCACTTTTTTGACACGTCGAGCATCCACCGATTGAATCTTAAATTCAAAATCTTCCCAAACCATTTCTTCTCCGGAATTCGGAATACGGCCAAATAATTCGATCATTAGGCCTCCCAGCGTTTCACTCTCGCCTTTGGCCTTTTCAAAATAAACAACATCTAAATCAAATACCCGACAAAAATCATTCAAGGATGTCTTTGCTTCAAATAAATAATTTTGTTCGTCAAGGCGCTTGTAATCCGCGGTTTCATCATCAAATTCATCATTGATTTCTCCCACAATTTCCTCAATAATATCTTCCATCGTCACAAGGCCCTCTGTTTCCCCATATTCATTGACCACAACCGCCATGTGAACACGTTTTTCCTGAAAATCGTAGAGTAAATCGTCAATTTTCTTGTTTTCCGGAACGAAAAAAGGCTGATGCAACAAGGAAATCCAATCGAACTTCTCGTCTTCTTCTACATGGACCAATAAATCTTTGATGTACAAAATTCCTTCAATTTTATCGATAGTTTCTTTAAAAACAGGAACACGCGAATATCCGTTTTTATTGATCTTATCCATTAATTCATGGAAATCCATTTCCGTATCAAAAGCCACAATATCACGGCGAGCCTTCATGACTGATTTCACAGATGTATTCCCAAAATTCAAAATGCCACGCAAAATATCCTTTTCTTGTTCTGTGGTATTTTCGTCTGTTGTAATCTCCAAAGCATGGTTCAATTCATGCGCCGTCAAAGTATAGGATTTCTTTTCGATTCGTTTTTCGATCAAATTAGAAATGGCCAACAACGATTTGGAAAGTGGGGTGAAAACCAAGTTGAAAAACTGAATTAACGTTGCGGAGAACGTCGCAAAACGAATGTTGTTTTGTTGGGCCCAAACCTTCGGAATCAATTCTCCAAAAAACGTAATGATAAAAGTTACCCCAAACAATAAAAACAAGGTAACAACTAACGTGCCCACCGATTGTGGCCCTAAAATCATTTCCGTTAGATAATTGGATAAGGTAATAAAGATGATGTTGACAAAATTAATCGAAATCAACAAAGTAGCTAAAAGCTGCTGAGGCTTATCTAAAAGAAGGCTCACAGCCTTTTCTGCAGGCTTATCGCTATCTCGTAGTGCCGCACGCTGCTCTGCATTCAAAGAAAAGAATGCAACTTCAGAACCTGCCAAAAGCGCGGAAAGAAATAGCAACGCAATCAAGATGAGCCCGATGAAAAACACCGAACTTAGAGGTAGATTGGGGTCAATGAAGCTTAGTAAATGAATGGGAAAGGGGTCAGCCTCCATAATTTAATGTGCACAGTACGCACAAATTTAAGAAAAAGGGAATAGAGTCATCCTATATTCCCTCTTCTTATTGAAAATTTAAAATGGTAAATCATCGCCATCTTCCTGCATCACCGCAGGAAATGGGTTCACATTTGCTGCTGGGGCATTTAAATTCACGGCTTCTGGTTTTGGACGTTCTGCAGAATCTGCTCCTTTTTCATTCCGTCCACCAATCAAATTCATATTGGTCGCACGAATCCGATAACCACGCACCGTTGCTCCTGTTTTATCTTGCCATTCCTCTGAACGGATTTTACCTTCGATGTAAACTTGATTTCCTTTTCGTAAATATTGCTCGGCAATGTTTGCCAAATTATCCCATAATTCCACACGATGCCATTCGGTTTGCTCGACCCGTTGGCCATCTTTGCCAGTATACGATTCGGAAGTCGCGATATTGATATTCGCAACTTTCACCCCATTGGGTAATGCACGCACTTCAGGATCTCCGCCTAAATTGCCTAATAAAATCACTTTGTTTACGCCTGCCATAATAGTATTGTTTAAAGGTTAGGTAATTGAACAGCCAAATGTACATGTTCTAGCCTTCCAATAATTCCTTCAATGCAATATTATCAGTAATCAGATTTAATAACAAGACTGGTTTGCCCAATTGCTCAAATTCAGATGACAAAATCCATTGATAATCTTGCGGGATTTTGAAGCTAATTTCCGCTGGTAATTGCATCAACCAAGCGGCTGAAATGATTTTCTGATGGCTTAATACATGAATAGCGGGGGCCTGCAATGCGACAGCATGTGCCATGAGCGGTGACAAAAATGGGTGCAAATTAATTACCTCTTCGATCGAAGAAGATTCAACACAAAAGAACTCCCACAAACCTTGCCAAATATCTTTTGCTTGACGCTGATGTACTAACACCTTGCCTTCTTGTTCGATGATAAAGTATTGAAATTGGCGAATGCGTTGGGGTTTCGCCTTTGATTTAACTGGTAGTTGGTTAATTCGATTCTCCCGATGAGCCACACAAGACGTGCGCAAGGGACAGTTTCCACAATCCGGCGCAGGACTGCATTGAAGAGAACCAAACTCCATAATCGCCTGATTAAAGCGCGCTGGGTCAGAGGAAGGAATTAATTCTTGCGCTAATGCTGTAAATTCCTTGCGGGCAGAAGAATGTAGAATATCCGTTTCTATTCCGAAATAGCGCGCCAGAATGCGATAGACATTCCCATCAACCACTGGACTTGCTTCTCCAAAAGCAAAAGAGGCAATGGCCGCAGCGGTATATGGACCTACACCAGGCAAATGAATTAATTCGGCATAGGTATCCGGGAATTTTCCGCCCAGCGTATCAACCACATATTTGGCGGTTTTGTGCAAATTCCGGGCCCGACTATAATAACCCAAACCTTGCCACAAACGAAATAAGGTCGTTTCGTCAGCCGCGGCTAAATCGTAAACGGTCGGAAAAGCCTCAGTCAATTTATAAAAGTATGGCAAGCCTTGTGCGATGCGCGTTTGTTGGAGGATAATCTCCGACATCCATATTACATAGGCGTCATTCGTTCTTCGCCATGGCAAATCACGCGCATGATCTGCATACCAGGTAATTAGAGTTTCGGCAAATGGGTGTCGTTGAGCTTTCTTCATGAAAGCATCAAAGATAAGGGGCCCACTAAAAGCAAAAAAATAAATATCACTTTTTCATTTGCCCCTTTTAAAGAAAAACCTTACTTTTGTGTCCCTTTTGAAAGCAAGGGGGAACGAAATAGAATCAACGAATAAATAAAGACTCATTACCGTGACTAAGGCAGATGTAATTGCTGAGATTTCCAGCAAAACAGGGATAGATAAAAAAGATGTATCTGAAACGTTAGAAAACTTCTTTGAAGTAGTAAAGGATAACTTAGCGAAACAAGAAAATATTTATGTTCGTGGATTCGGAAGTTTTATCAACAAGAAAAGAGCGAAGAAAATCGCGCGTAATATTTCGAAAAACACGTCAATTACGATTGATGAGCACTATGTGCCGAGCTTTAAGCCAGCAAAAGTGTTTATAGAACAAGTTAAAACAAGCACTGACCCTGCTAAAGCTTAATTCATTTGAAATAAGTTTATAGGTCAATAAAATGAATAAAACGCTTGCGATCATTTTATGTGTTGGCCTTGGCTTAGTAGCCCTCATTTTCCAATTACCTAAAGGAAATGTGAGTAATAAAACAGAAAACTCCGTGGCAGGAGGGGCAAACCGAGATGCAGCAGCCAAAGAAACTGCGCAACCGGAGTCTGAAAGCAGCCATGCCACTCCCTTAACACAGGAGCAGCAAAAACAAATTGCCGGTTTAAAAGTAAATCTGCAAAATGCCAAAACAGAAGCACAGCAAGTAGCCGCTTTGGAAAAACTAGCAACGGCTTTTATTGGCGCCGACAAATACGATAGTGCTGCATATTACGCAGCGGATTACGCGAATAAACATGAGTCATTGGCTCATATTTTACGCGCAGGTCAATTGTTTTTTGAGGCACAAACCTACGCAATCAACGCTAAAAAGGGTCAAATCCTCGGCGAGAAAGCGCGTAATTACTTTGAAAAAGCGTTATCGCTCGATCCGAATAACCTAATGGTTAAAACGAATATGGCGATGACTTATGTAGATACACCTACACCGATGAAAGGCATTAGTCTTTTGAGGGAAGTGATTGAACAGGAGCCGACTTTCGTGCCGGCGATATTCAACTTAGGTATATTAGCCATTAAATCGAATCAGTTTGGCAAAGGCCAAGAACGATTCACCCAAATATTGAAGCTGGAACCGAACAACTACAAAGCCGCCTTAAACCTCGGATTTTGTTTGGCCCAGTTAGATAAAAAAGAAGAGGCTAAAAAGATTCTGAAGCGCGTTCTGAACGAAAGTAAAGATGCTGAAGAGAAAAAAGCCGCAAACGAATTGCTTGCAGAAATGCAGCATTAAATACTGTAGAGATGCGATTTACGTATCTTCACAACAATAGAAAGCTGAAAGTCAGCTTGGTAAATTATTAATAAATAAACGCTCAAAGCTATGCCTTGCGGAAAGAAAAGAAAACGTCACAAGATTTCAACACACAAAAGAAAAAAACGTCTTCGTAAGAATCGTCATAAGAAGAAATAATATAAGGTTTACAGTTTCATTTTGGAATTGTTAGCAAAACCCAAGAACAGGCATTTTATCTAACAATAAATAGCCTGTTTTTGGCGTTTAATTTCCTGTATATTTTATATTCGGGTTTAGGCCCCAATAAAACATTCTTCTTGTCAACATTGTGAGTAATGAATTAATCATTAATTCTACACCCAAGGGTGATAGAATAGCCCTTTTGCAAGACAAAAGGATCGTAGAATACCACATTGAACAATCGGAACCACAATTCTCTGTAGGAGATATTTACTTAGGTACGATTAAAAAATTGGTTTCTGGATTAAACGCCGCATTTATTGATATTGGTTATGAAAAAGATGCATTCTTGCATTACCATGACCTTGGTCCTAATTTACATACACTTCAAAAATTCACCCGTGATGTCTTAACCAAAAAAGGAAAGACGATTAAACTGGAGAACTACAAACTGGAGTCAGAAATTGACAAATTAGGCAAAATCGATAAAGTACTGACTCGAGGACAATTAGCCTTAGTGCAAGTTGTCAAAGAGCCTATCTCAACGAAGGGCCCTCGCCTTTCTTGCGATATTTCCATTGCTGGACGCTTTTTAGTATTGGTTCCGTTCTCAAACGGAGTTAATATTTCAAAGAAAATTACGTCAAAAGCAGAACGCAATCGCCTTCAAAAATTGATGACGTCGATCAAACCGAAGAACTACGGGGTGATTGTTCGTACCGTTGCTGAAGGAAAAGCCGTGGAAGAAATGGAGCGTGACTTGAAAGAGTCAATCGCGAAATGGGAAGAGGGCATCAAAAAATTAATTGATGCGAAACCCACTGAACGAATCATCGGTGAAATGAGTCGGGCGACATCCATGTTGCGTGATTTATTAAACAATGATTTCGACAATGTGATCGTCGATAGTCAAGACCTTTATAACGAAGCGAAAGACTATGTGCATAATGTCGCTCCAGAGAAAGAGAAAATCGTAAAACTACACACGGGCAAAACGAAGTTGTTCGAACAAGTAGGCATCGAAAAGCAATTAAAAATGCTTTTTGGCCGCTCGGTATCTTTACCCGGTGGTGGCTATTTGATCGTGGAGCATACAGAGGCTTTGCACGTGATTGATGTCAATTCAGGCAATAAATCGAATTCGGAGGAAGATCAAGAAGCAACAGCTTTGAGTGTCAACCGCGAAGCTGCGAAAGAAATTGCACGCCAATTACGTTTACGTGATATGGGCGGAATCATTGTGATCGACTTCATCGATATGAAGAAGGCGGAAAATCGCAAATTGATTCAAGATATCATGCGCGATGAGATGCGTGGCGACCGTTCAAAATACACCATTCTTCCGTTAACGAAGTTTGGGTTGATGCAGATTACGCGCCAACGTGTACGTCCGGAGATGAACGTTTCTACGCACGAAACATGTCCAAGTTGTGGGGGTACAGGAACGATTACGGCGAGTATCGCGGTGTCGGAGATTGTGGCCCAGCATGTGGAGCATTTGGTATTGAAGCAAAATGAAAAGAAATTGACATTATTGGTTCATCCATTCTTGCACGCATATTTCACGAAAGGATTCCCATCCATTCGAATGAATTGGTTTTTTAAATACAAAACCTGGATTTCCATCATGGAAGACTCCTCGTTTGGCATTACAGAATTTAAATTCTTAAACCAAAACGGAGATGCAATTGAAATCTCATCTTAGGATACTATTCTTATTTGTGTTAACACTACCATTGGCCTTTCAAGCGGAAGGCCAATGGTGGAAGTTGACCGAAGATGCTGAAAAAGAGCGCTCCAAAGGCATGCTCCTACTCACCTCTGAAGTACAGATTGAAGCCACTACGGCCATCAATCAAATGTACAATTTCCACTTTCCCGAGGCAGAACGCGAATTCAATTACCTGAAAGTTAAATACCCGAACCATCCCCTGCCCGATTTTCTTTTGGGTCTGATGCAATGGTGGAAAATTGTCCCCAATACCGGCAATGAAGTCTATGATGATCGTTTAATCGAATACATGGATAGCAGCATCGATAAAGCAGAGAAGATTTGGGATGAAACAGAAAACCCAGAAGCGGCATTTTTTATGGCGGCGGCTTATGGATTTAAAGGACGATTGCATGCGGAAAGAAAAAATTGGACGCGAGCTACATTGGCCGCAAAAAACGCGTTAAAATACCTGGAATACTCCCGTAATTTCGCAGATTTCAGTCCCGAATTAATGTTCGGCGATG
>JAHEAY010000093.1 GCA_024642485.1 Cytophagaceae bacterium | reverse complement strand
TATATCCTGGGGATTAGACGCGAAGTATCGCGTCACTACTGTCCAATGTCCAACGTCCAAAGTCAAACGTCTATTTCTCCCACCACCACTTCGAGAAACTCTTCGTAAACAGAATACTCGACCCAATGGTCTGGTTAATTTGATAGGAGTTCAAGGAACCCGCAAGGGAAGTTTGCACGTTGCGATTATAGGTCTTTAAACGCAAGGAACCATCCCGATTCATGAACCATTCCAAAGCCCAATCCCCCAGCAACAACTGTGGACTAGTCTGGTTTCGCGCATCCGTAAATCCACCACTCCGGGTAATGCGCAGTCGGTCATTGACATTATACGATGCCCGCAATTGTAAATTCGATAAGATATCCTGATTCAAAATTCCGCCCCCCAAATACACATCCACATTTAAATCTTTATCTATTTTAGAGGCCAAATTACTCAACTGATTCGACAACATTTCCGTGAAATTCCCCATCAAATTACTGATGGCAATTCCTGATCCACCAAATGGAGAAACCAATTGGCCAAATAACAATACATTACTCACTTGACGCGTCAACTCCTGCTCATCCGTTTTAATCCGGTTAGCAAAGGCCGTCACAGCACCATTTAAATGTACGTCTTTGGGATAATCCCGAATGCCAATATCAAAGGTGATGTTGGGCGACAACAAACGATTCTGCAAATTAATCGTCACATCGACCGGGTACCTTCGTTTAAACTCCGGCATATTACTCTTGTTTGTCGTATCCAACAGAATTGGGAACAAGGACGCATATTGGGTATAGACAGCCTTGATATCCACATTGGCCTCTAAAGGATCTCCTTTCCAGGAAATCTTCGACCCACGTTGAATAGCAAACTTCTTATTAATCAAGTTCTGTAGCGTAAATGTATAATCCCCTTGGTCAATCGCATAATCCCCATTCATCTTAAAATCACCCTGCTTATCCAAGGTCATCTTAATATTTCCCATGCCGTACACCCGCATGATGTCCCCTTTCTTCGCATCAAATTGCACCTCCCCATAAGCCTCAGGTGTTAATGCCAAATTAAGATCCATGGTAATCCCATCTTGCTTCAATTGATTCACCAAAGGCTTTTCATTCAACTCGGCAGCTGACGCCAACGTATGGCTATAAAAAGTATAATCCCCTTGATCCGTTTGTTCATATTCGCGGTCCAATGGAATGAATAATCGGGTCCCACGATCACTCTTCAAATCTGCAGAAATAACCAGTTGATCCACAGTCCCTCGTATCGCAAAAGGCCCCGTGGCAAATCCCGTTCCATAATAAATCGACTTGGCAGTTCGTGCCGTATTCAACAATTTATAATGGTTCAAATCGGCCTTTATATCTAATTCAAATGGACTGTTTTTCGGGAATGCCAAACGGGCATTCATCCGTGCCGTGTTACCCTCGGGATCTTTCAACAGCCAGTTTTGGCCTACAATCTGTCGTGACTTAAACAGCACTGTATCGGCAAAAAGGATACGCGTATTCAAATAATCAAAGGTCGTTTTTCCATTTCGTACAATGATTTTACCATCCAAAATGGGTTCCTGAAAACGACCACCAATATGCAATTCCCCCGAGGCATCACCGCCTAAATCCGAGAAGATTCCTTTCGCAAAGGGTTCCAAAATCTGCAAATTCGTCTTATTCAATTCGGCTCGAACATTCAATTTCTCCGACTCCTCAAAAGGGCGATAAGTTCCACTTACCGACAACACCGATTCACCCAAACGATTCAAATGGTAATTCAAATCCATCAATTGCGATGCCGCCTCATAGGTCCCTACGCCTTGAAAATCTCCGATATAAAACTTATCCAAACGCAACGAATCCAATAACAACCAAGAGTCTAAATGCGTATTTTGATACCAGTTTTGCAAACTAAATTCTGCATTCATTTCACCCTGAACCTTGGTCGCAAACAGCGGCGCGAGTGTTCCCAATTGGAACTTATTCACCTTCAATTTCAAGGTTTCCGTCGAATCCATCGAGATGCTTCCTTGCAGGGCAATCGACTGTTTTTTATTCGATATCAACACATGCTCCGCACGTAAATCCTGCCCTTGAATCCGCACACGATTCTCCGGGTCAATCGACCAGTCCTGCCCTAAAATACGCACATAAGAATCCTTGAATTTCAAAGACAAGCCATCCTTTTCAAATTTCCACAAGCCTCCCAAATGGGCCATATTTTCTTCGCCTTGTTGCTTAAAATCCAAGCCAAAATTGATGCGATCCTGATCCCAAAGCGCATCCAATTTGAAATTTTCCGTAGGCGTCAAAAAGTTCAATTGTTGCTTTCGTGATTGAAAAATCAAGCTGGAGGAAACCTCAGGACCGCCTAAATATTTCGAGCTTTGGAAAGAGAAAACCGATTGATAAAACTTGTAACCACCCAGAATGAGTGTATCAGGATAGGCCTCCAAACTTACCTGAAAACTCCTCCCTTTGGTCACATTTCCAGAAAAAACCGTATTATGAGCAACGCCTAATGTAGGATAAAAGCGCTTCAATAAAGGTGCCGCATCATGGCAAACAATCGTAAAATCGGCCCCATATTTATTATCCGTATCATGCAATTTACCAGCATAATAGGCTTTACGTTCCAGTTCATTTTTTTGAAAATACAATTGATACTCATCCCACAATTGCAGCAATTCCGTTTGCATTTGACTTGGAACAAAATCCCCATTCACTTCCACGGAAACAAAAGGGGAATTCAATACATAATGGCGTTTGGAACCCGCTCTGTTCTCCGCATTAAACGTCACCATATCCATTGCCAAATCTTCCATATTCGGTTTCTGAATATACACGTCTTGGAAAAATCCACGCCCCATCAAATCATCCACATTATTCAATGCCAAATCAATATCTATTGCCGATTTAATTCGAATAGGTTCCTTCGAAAAATGCAAGGCTGCTAAATCCGCACGATCCACTTTTCCTTCTAGTTGGTAGGTCGGCTTCGCCTGACGCAAATTAATTTCTCCTGCCAAATTAGCCACCAAATGTGAATCTTTGACAGCAACCGTTCCCTTGAACAATTGCTTCTGCAAATTCCCTGTTAAACTGACACGTTTGTACGCGTAGCGATTAAAATTTATCTCGGAAATCATCCCATCGAAATCAACATTCGCAGATTGATTCGAGAAGCCCGTTCCTTTGATTTTAGCTGCTAAATCGATCGTACCTAAATAAGATTCTAATGCAAGGAGTTTGCCCAATTTAAACTTCCGCAATGCCACCCGACCGTCATATCCCGAAAATGCCATCGAGTCTTTTAAGCGCATCGACACATCGCCTTCCATGTAACCTAAGCCCGTATTCGCCTGACCCGAAGTCCGGAAATTCATGTGCGTTCCATTGAACTTGCCCGCAAAGGAAACCGGCCCCAAAATGCGCATCTTGTCGGCCGCAGGCTTCGAGATAAAAACCGCTAAATCTTGTGGAATAAACAACGAATTTCGCATGTTGAAATCCATTTGCGTCTTTGGAATTTCAGGCAAACCTTTGAATGAAAAATCGCCACGCAACACACTTTTTGTGCCAAATCCCAATGAAAAATTCTTCAGGGCTAATTTCCGGACTGTACCATTTAATCTACCAGTTACGGAATAAACCCCTTTGTAAGGATACATAGCGTCGATGAAACGGCCAACATCATTTGAATTCAAACGTGTTTTGACCAAATTCGCCTGCATATTGGCTTTATCAAACCATTGCGTCAAATCCTCGATGCGTTTATAATCAACCAAAAATTGGTTCGCCACATAGGACTCATTGACCGCTAAATCCAGCTGATCAAAACGCATTTGCTTGTCGCAAATCATGAAATGCGTATTCATGCGCTTGACTTGTAGGCGTGTTGCCTCATGCCTCGCACGGAAACCAATGGTCTGTAAACCAATCGTATCACCTTTGGAATAGAACTGTTTTACTTTGGAATTAATGTGGGATATGGCGAAATGCGACAGATCAAAATGGGTCGCTGTACCTGTGTTAGGAATCTGTTCATCGTCCAAGATAAATTGCCCGTCCACAACCTCTGCTTCTCGAATAATAAACATACTCGAACCCTTGGAAGGGCTTGTGGAACTTCGATTTACCCAGGCAATAATTTGATCAATAAAGTGATTTAAATTCACCTGGCCTTTCTTTCTCTCTAAGACCAAATGCACCCTTGGTCGCAGCAAGCGAGCGTAATCGAGCGTCGGCCGATTCCCTCCCAAGAACAAATCACTGATGCTAAAATTCACATCAAGGTGCTCAATGTAAATCATTTCCTTGCCCCAGGGATCCTGAATGCGTAAACCCGAAAGACTTAATTCATCGAAAAACTTAACTTGAATCCCCTTGATTTCAACGGGATAGCCTAATTCACGCTCAATGGTAGGCGTAAAATAATTGGCTAAAAGCATCTGATTGGCGGGTGCACGAAGCAGCAAAATGCAGGTAAAAATGAGCAAAAAGATTCCTACCAACCCGTACAGGATCGCTTTAGCGAGGATCTTTAAGTATTTTACCATGTTTACTTTTTTTGCCCTATTTTTGCAGACAAATGGTCCTACTAGCAATCGAATCTTCTTGTGACGAAACCTCCGCAGCCGTTATGGTTAACGGAGAATTAAAGTCAAATATTATATCAACCCAACTCATCCATACGGAATGGGGTGGTGTTGTACCCGAGTTAGCTAGCAGAGAACATCAAAAAGCGATTATTCCTGTCGTTCAAGAGGCGCTGCAAAAAGCAAATATAAACAAAAATGACCTGAATGCCATTGCCTTCACGCGCGGCCCAGGTTTATTGGGTGCACTGCTCGTAGGAACATCCTTTGCGAAGTCTTTAGCCTTAGCCTTGGACATACCATTAATCGAGGTAAATCATATGCAGGCGCACGTTTTGGCTCATTTTATTGAAGAGCCCAAACCGCAATTTCCCTTTCTCTGCCTCACAGTAAGTGGCGGACATACGCAATTAGTCTGGGTCAAAGATGCTCTCCACATGGAGGTCATCGGCGAAACACAAGACGATGCGGTAGGAGAAGCTTTTGATAAAACCGCTAAACTCATCGGCCTGCCTTATCCAGGTGGACCTTTAATCGACAAATTAGCCCAAACAGGTAATCCAGATCGCTTTCCATTTTCATTGGGCGAAATGCCTGGTTTAAACTTCTCTTTCTCGGGAATCAAGACGCAAATTCTTTATTTCCTTCAAAAGGAAACGCAGAAGAATCCCCAATTTGTGGAAGAAAATAAGGCCGACATCTGTGCCTCCGTTCAAAAAAGTCTCATCGATATGCTTTTGCGTAAAGTGAAGAAGGCGATGAAAGAGAAAAACTGCCAGCAAATCGCGATTGCGGGTGGAGTATCCGCAAACTCAGGCCTCCGCAGCCGACTGAAAGAAATGGGCGAAAAGGAAAAATGGGATGTGTTTATTCCTGCCTTTCAATATTGCACAGACAATGCAGGCATGATCGCCATGGCAGGTCAATTCAAATACGAAGCGGGAGAATTTACGGATCAGGATGTGGCGCCTTTGGCGAGGTATTCGTTGTAATTTATTTGGCAAACCTTACAGGATTGCCAAAGTTTGAGGCGCTTTTGCGCCGATTCCCTAGGCTGAAGCCTAGGGCTAAAAAATAGGTTATTAACCCCAGGTTTTAACCTGG
>JAHEAY010000086.1 GCA_024642485.1 Cytophagaceae bacterium | reverse complement strand
GGCCGTGGGATTTGTTCATCTCCACGACCTATTAAAAGAGGGTATCGTCTAAATATTAACGCATGCGGTTCGAAGACTGCACCAGCATTTCATCTTTACGAATCAAGCGATTTGCGATCATGTTGGCCAATAACGCCACCACCATCGCATAGAATCCATAGCCATATTGTCCTTGCGCTTCTGGTTCAAATGTAGGCATCGCCTCTTTGAAAATCACCCAAAACGAATAGCCCATTGCGCCCGCTAATAACAGTGAGTTGACTAGGCCTAACATCATTTGACGGATACGATTCTTAAAAGAGAATATTGTAATCAAGGTGACTATGGTCGATAAAGTCAATAAAATAACAATGGCAATTGCACTTGTTGTCGTCGTCTTCCCTTCATTTGTCAGGGTCCATTCATTAAAAAACAATTCGGCCCTTTGGCCCGCTTGTCCTGCTTTAGCCCAAATGCTCCAACCTGATGAAACAAGGCTGTTTGCAATAACTACCAAACATAAAAAAATTGATTGTGGTCTTTGAATCATGATTGTTCCTAATTTTCTGCGAAATTAAGCATTTTCTTGAAAAAGCTTGGCTGCAATTTTTGCAGAGCTCAAACAGAGTGGGATCCCTCCCCCCGGATGAACGCTCCCGCCTATCCAATACATGTTTTTGATGGCTGACCGATAATTGGGATGGCGCAAAAAGGCCGCAAATTTATTGTTAGAGGCATTTCCATATAGGGCTCCCCCAGCGGATGAAGTCCGCGATTCAATGCGGCGCGGGTCTAAATAATCTTCCACGACAAGATAGTCTTCTAGATTTATGCCAAGTGTCCGATTGATTTTATCGATGACTTGTTGGCGACACCGCTGTACAAGCGCATCCCAGTCTTGGCCCAAATCTGCAGGTGCATTAACTAGCACAAACCAATTTTCACCCCCCGCCGGAGCATCTTCCGGGGCAACTTTGCTGGATATATGCACATAGACCGTTGGGTCCTCAAACAAAGTAGCTTGTTTGAATATGGCTTCAAATTCAGCTTGGTAGTCTTTGGAGAAAAAGATGTTATGCACGCCGAGTTCCTCGAAAATGCGGTTTATTCCCCAATAAAAGATGACGCCTGAGCTCGATTTAGGCTGATTTAGTAATTTGCCGGGACGAAGGTTTTCTGGCAAAAGCTTTTGGTAACTCGGTCTAATATCTGCGTTACTGGCAACGAAATCAAAATCATAGGATCCTTTTTTTGTTACAATTCCATCGGCGATGTTACCTGTCGTTCGTATCTTTTCAACGGCTTCATTCAAGTGGAATTGTACCCCTAAATCTTTGGCTAATCGAACGAGCGACCGAGGAATTTCGATCATTCCTCCTTTGGGGAAATAGGCCCCAAGGTTGTATTCTAAATGTGGAATGATGGACAGGGTAGCAGGCGTTTGGTAGGGGTCGGAGCCATTATATGTCGCATAACGATCAAATAATTGAACTGTTTTAGGGTTTTTGAAGCGCTTTTTATGCGCTTGATGCATGGTTTGGAAGAGGCCTAATTGATGCAAGTTCGCATAGCCAAGCATCGCTTTTTTACTTGTCCAGGTGCTTAGTTTATGTAAGGAATCGTCGAGGAATAAATCGCTAATGATGTTGTATTTGGTTCCAGCGTCTTTAAGATATTGGTCAATATTTGTTGCATCTTCCTGAAGCGCTTCTGCCATCAATTTTGCCGTTTCTGTGGCATCTTCTACCGTTTTTAGGCGGGTTTGGTCCTCCCAAAAATAGCTGCATATTTCAGGCAATCGCTGATAATTCAAGTAATCGCGTGGGTTTTTACCGGCCAATTCAAATAATTCATCCACCAATCGGGGCATCGTAAACAAGGATGGTCCCGTGTCAAATCGATACCCTGCTAATTGTAATTGTCCTAATTTTCCGCCCGCTTCTTCATTTGCCTCAAAAACAGTCACCGCATGCCCCACTAATTGCATGCGAATCGCAAATGCAATTCCGCCAATACCTGATCCTACAATTCCGACTGTTGACATGTCAATTTAATTTCCCGTGAAATTAACTAAATAAGAATAAACGGGTAAATGTTTTACACTACATACTCTTTTCCGTAATTTTGCACGAATTTTTATAATAAACTATGTTACGTACACACACGAACGGCGAATTGAGAATGGAGCACGTGGGCCAAACAGTCACTTTATGTGGTTGGGTTCAAAAAACACGTGATAAGGGAGGCATGTTATGGATCGACTTACGCGATCGCTATGGCATCACCCAATTAATGTTGGAAGAAGGGAAATCTGATCCGTCGGCCTTGACTTTAGCGCGTGGCTTGGGACGGGAGTTTGTTGTCGCAGCAGAAGGAGTTGTTGTTGAGCGTTTGGCAAAAAATGACAAATTGCCTACGGGTGATGTAGAGATTAAGGTGAGCAATTTACGCATCCTAAATCCTGCCAAATTGCCTCCATTTTTAATTGAAGATGAGACGGATGGTGGCGATGATATTCGCATGAAGTATCGTTATTTGGACTTGCGCCGTAACCCGATTCGTGAGAGTCTTCGTTTGCGTCACCAAGTAGGTCGTGAAGTGCGTAATTATTTAGATAAACAAGATTTTATTGAAGTTGAAACGCCCGTGTTGATTAAGTCAACCCCGGAAGGTGCGCGTGATTTCGTTGTGCCATCTCGGATGAATCCAGGTGAATTTTATGCGTTGCCACAATCGCCACAAACCTTCAAGCAATTATTGATGGTTTCAGGATTTGATCGTTATTACCAAATCGTAAAATGTTTCCGTGATGAAGATTTGCGCGCGGATCGCCAACCGGAGTTTACGCAGATTGACTGTGAAATGTCATTTGTAGAGCAAGAGGATATCTTGAACATGTTTGAAGGCTTGATTCGTCATTTGTTTTCGACGGTCAAAGGTTTGGATATAGGAGAAGTATCGCGCATGACTTATGCGGATGCGATGAAATATTACGGTTCTGATAAGCCAGATATTCGTTTTGATATGAAGTTTGTGGAGTTGAAAGGGGAGGGTGTTGACTTGACTTCAGGAAAAGATTTTCAGGTTTTTGATGCTGCGAATACGGTTGTTGGGATATGTGTGAAAGGAGCTGCAGAATATACTCGGAAGCAATTGGATGAATTGACGGATTTTGTTCGTCGTCCACAAATTGGAGCCAAAGGATTGATTTATGCTCGCGTTCAGCCGGATGGCGTGGTGAAATCTTCGGTTGACAAATTCTATTCAGAATCAGATTTAGCTACTTGGGCCTCGGCATTTAATGCGGAACCAGGTGATTTGATTTTGGTGTTGTCTGGTGACGGAGATAAGGTGCGCAAGCAGTTAAATGAACTTCGTCTCGAAATGGGAACGCGCATGGGATTGCGTGATCCTAACAATTATAAAGTGCATTGGGTTGTTGATTTTCCGTTATTAGAATACGGAGAGGAAGAGGACCGTTGGTTCGCGATGCACCATCCGTTTACAAGCCCTAAGCCAGAGGATATCGCTTTGATGGAAGCTGGTGACTTAGGTAAAGTTCGTGCAAATGCTTACGATTTAGTTGTGAATGGCGTGGAAGTAGGGGGAGGGTCGATTCGTATCTTCCAAAAGGATTTGCAATCGAAAATGTTTGAGGTCCTTGGATTTAGCGAGGAGGAGGCGAAGGCACAATTCGGCTTCTTGCTAGATGCGTTTGAATATGGTGCGCCGCCACATGGTGGTTTGGCGTTTGGATTTGACCGTTTATGTTCGTTGTTCGGCGGAACAGAATCCATTCGTGATTACATCGCCTTCCCTAAAAATAATGCGGGTCGTGATGTGATGATTGATTCACCATCTCCGTTAGCGCAGGCGCAATTGGATGAGTTGAAAATCAAAACGAATTTATAAGTTTTAGTGGCGATTTTGTCGCTTTTCCCGCGTAGCTTTGGCAATCCTTTAAGGTTTGCCAAAGCTTAGTGTTGGGATGCTAGAATTCGTATTTAAACACAGGGCTTTCCCACTCGCCCGCATTAATATTCAAAACCTCTTTGATGTGTCCATGATGGATATCAAATACCCAGCCATGTAAATGAGGGAATTGTCGTTTTGCCCACGCTTTTTGAACAATCGTCGTTTTAGCCAAATTTTGAATTTGTTCAGCCACATTAAGTTCCACCAACTTATTAAAGCGTAACTGTTCATCTTCAATGGTATGAAGCTCAGCGAAATGCTTTTCATAAACCTCCTTGATGTTACGAAGCCATTTATTAATTAAGCCAAAATCATGGTTGGTCATTGCCGCCTTTACGCCTCCGCAATTATAATGTCCACAAACGATAATGTGTTTAACTTCTAATACTTCGACGGCGTATTGAAGTACCGACAGTAAATTAATGTCGGTATGAACAACCATATTGGCCACATTTCGATGGACAAAAATATCGCCCGGATCTGCGTGCGTTATTTCCTCAGCGGGTACACGACTATCTGCACATCCGATCCAAAGGAAAAGGGGATTTTGATCTTTCGATAAATTGTCGAAATAATGTTCGTCGAGTTCAAGGCGCTCACTAGCCCAGGCTTTATTACTCAACAATAATTTTTTATACTCCTTCATGTTATTTCTTTTTTAAGTCGGCATCTATGCCGCGTTCATGTGCTGTCGCTATAAATTCTTGTATCAATTGATTGATGTCATGGTCCATGAAATGCACTTTCGAAATGTCGATGTATACATCTGAACCTTGAGGTATTTTTCTTAAGGCTTCTTTTAAAGCCATTTTATGTAGAAAAGTTACGTCCTTTTGAAATTTGATTAACACCTCATTCCCATTTTGGAAAACGGAAAAAACAGAGGAGTAATTCGTGATGATGACAAAGATGAGGCCGATAATCGTACCGATGAATATCCCCCAAAGAAGATCAACCCCAACTACAACAGCAATGGTAGTTAGGAAAGGAACCCATTGTTTCCAACCCGCTGAAAATACTTTTTTGAATTCCTTTGGATGAGCTAATTTATAGCCGGTATAAAGTAATATACTAGCCAAGCAGGCAAGCGGAATTTTATTTAAATACATAGGCAATGCCAATACCGCTAGAAGCAAGAGAATGCCATGAACGAACCCGGACATCCGGGATTTTCCGCCTGCGTAAATGTTCGTGGAGGAACGAACAATAACAGAAGTAATCGGTAGGCCTCCCAATAATCCGCTACTGATATTCCCGATTCCTTGTGCGATCAATTCGCGATCTGCTGAAGCAATTCGTTTCTGCGGATCTAATGCTTCTGTTGCTTCTAAGGATAATAAACTCTCTAGAGAGGCTACAATTGCTAAGGTAAATGCGATCGTATATACTTTGGGGTTTGTGAAAAAGGACCAATCGGGCAGTACGAGTCCGCTAATTGCCTCATTCATGTTCTTGAATACCGGGAGACTCACCATGTGTTCCGCCGAGTTGCCTAAATACCATTGAGGAGCGTACCCTGCGAAAAAAAGATTCAATATGACTCCAAACAATACCACAATTAGTGAAGCAGGTAAAGCTTGCATCCAGCGTAATTTATTTGCGACTGCGGTCCATAAAAATAAGATGAGTAAGCCCAAACTGGAAATGATTAATGCACCTAACTTAATATCACGGAATGATGCCATTAATTCTGTAAAGGTATTTTGACCATCAGCAATTTGAGAGAATTCAAATTCTCCGATGAAGTCTAAGTCATCCCCAA
>JAHEAY010000212.1 GCA_024642485.1 Cytophagaceae bacterium | reverse complement strand
TGCACATCGGGGCGGCTTACATGGATTCGAGTATCGTTTATTTCAAACGAGGAATCGCAGCGAATGTCGTTTTGCCAAAGGCTTTGACGGAAAAAATCATTCCGCAATTGACCTCATTCGAAGTCCAAGACATCAAGCAAAGTACCTTTTATGGACCTTTGAATCATTTTCCAAAGGATTTTACGGAGGCCGACAAAGCTAAATTTACCAAAGAATACACGCAGATAATCCAGTCGGAGATCATACCGGCCTATACTCGCTTAGCACAATTCTTACAAAAGGAATACCTTCCTAAATCTCGTTCAACGAGTGGTATTTCCGCGATTCCCAATGGAGCTGCGTATTATCAATATTTGATTAAAGTATTAACAACGACCGATAAGCCAGCCGATGAAATCTACCAAACAGGTTTGGCTGAAGTGAAGCGCATTCGGACGGAAATGGAGAAGACCAAACAGGCCGTTGGATTCCAAGGAGACTTAAAAGCATTCTTTGAGCACATGCGTTCCGACAAGAAATTCATGCCTTATCATACGCCAGCGGAGGTCTTAGCAGCATTTGAAACCATACATAAAAAAATGGAACCTGCTTTGAAGACGATGTTTGGACGAGTTCCCAAAACACCATTTGAAATCCGACAAACCGAGGCATTCCGTGCGGCATCGGCTTCGGCGGAATATTTCCAAGGATCTGAAGATGGCACACGTCCAGGAATATTCTATGTCCCGATTTTGGATGCGACCAAATTCAATACGACATCCGGCATGGAAAGTTTATTCTTGCATGAGGCGATTCCGGGGCATCATTACCAGGTGAGTCTCCAACAAGAAAATAGCCAATTGCCTAAATTTCGCCGTTTTGGAGGAAATTCTGCCTATGCCGAAGGTTGGGCCCTATACACAGAAAGCTTAGGAAAAGAGTTAGGTCTATACACCGACCCTTACCAATACATGGGTGCATTGGGTGATGAAATTCACCGGGCGATTCGCTTAGTTGTGGATGCTGGCATGCACTCGAAAAACATGACCCGCGAGGAAGCCATCAAGTACATGATGGACAATGAGCCTATTTCAGAACAGGGCGCAACGGCGGAAATCGAACGTTATATGGCGATTCCAGCGCAGGCGCTTTCTTATAAAATTGGGGCATTGAAAATCCGCGAGATTCGTGAACGCTTGAGCAAGGAATTAGGACCGAAATTTAAGCTTTCCGATTTCCACGATGAAATCCTGAAAGATGGCAATATGCCATTAGATGTGATGGAAAGTAAAATGAATCGTTGGGCGAAGGGATTGTAGGCATTTCCCTTTGGCAAACCTTAGAGGATTGCCAAAGTTAAGACGCGATTTCGCGTCGACTCCCTCCAGGCTGAAGCCTGGGGCTACATATTTTGATAACCCCAGGCTTCAGCCTGGGGATTTACACATGATCAACCTCACCACCACCTTCTCCATTCCCCGCGCCGCTCACTTGCTTGGACCGAACAGTCAAGTCCTGTGCATCGGATCCTGTTTTGCGGAAAACATGGGCAAGCGATTGGATCAATTGCCTTTGGAAGTTTCTAATCAGGCTTTGGGTACGATGTTCCATCCGCTGAGTATTTTGATGGGATTAAGTGAACAAACCTTACAGGAAAGCGATTTATACCAACAAGGCAATTTATTCG
Source organism: Cytophagaceae bacterium (assembly GCA_024642485.1). Lineage (GTDB taxonomy): Bacteria > Bacteroidota > Bacteroidia > Cytophagales > Spirosomataceae > Aquirufa. The sequence goes on along the minus strand of JAHEAY010000212.1, from coordinate 4,059 downwards.
TCCATCCGGATTTTCATTCGCAATTTATGGGCGAGAATCCCACGGATTTATTAATAAGACTTGCCGAAATCAAGTCGAAAACAATCGCATTTTTAAAGTCTAGCCATTTCCTGATTATCACTTGGGGGACGGCCTTTTATTACGAGGACCAAATCTTGGGAAGGGCGATTGCCAACTGCCATAAACAGGCCGCATCCCGATTTGTCAAGAAACAGAGCACGGTGGAAGAAATTTGTTTGGCTTATGAAAGTTTTGTTCAAGCGAATCCGAATATCAAGATAATTCTAACGGTTTCACCCGTCCGACATACACGCGACGGGATACCCGAAAATGCGACATCAAAAGCTATTTTGCGCGTGGCGGCAGATACTTTGGCAAAGAAATTCCCAAATCAAGTGAGCTATTTCCCCGCGTATGAAATCATGATGGACGAATTACGCGATTACCGATTTTACCAGTCGGACATGATTCACCCCACAGAACAGGCTGTTCAATACATCTACGACCGGTTCAAACAAGCACATTTCGAGGAAGATTTGTTGGCAACCGCCAAAAAATGGAACGATATCCTAGCCACCGTTCAGCACCGACCGCATCCATTATTATTCGCACAGCATCGTGAAATTTTGGTCAACTTAAGACAGGAAATTGAAAGGGATAAATTGGGTGTCGATGCATCCAAGATTTTGGCAAAAATAGACCAACAAATATTGGCCTTATCTTAATACAAAGCCCTATATTTGAGGTTTGAAAGGAAAGAACGTATTATGGGAGAATTGAGTGTAACGAAAGAAATCATCTTAGGTGCGTTGAGCACGGTCCAAGAACCCGATCTGAAAAAGGATTTGGTGACTTTGGGTATGATTAAAGATATTGAATTGGGCGTAGGTGAAGTTCGCTTCACGGTCGTTTTGACCACACCCGCTTGTCCGCTGAAGGAAAAAATCAGACAAGATTGTGTAGATGCGATACAGAAATTGGTGCATCCTGACTTGAAAGTGGTCATTAATATGACAGCAGAGGTTACTTCTTTGCAACAACAAGACCCCTTAATTCCTGGAGTTAAGAATGTCATTGCGGTGGCTTCTGGCAAAGGTGGTGTAGGTAAATCAACGGTTACGGCGAATTTGGCGATGGCTTTGAAAAAGGCAGGTGCCAAAGTAGGTATTTTAGATGCCGACATTTCGGGTCCTTCGATTCCGGTGATGTTTGGTGCAGAAGACATGCAACCATTGGTGCAAGAAGTGAATGGCAAAAATCGCATTCAACCCATTAACCAATATGGTATCAAGTTAATTTCGATGGGCTTTTTAGCTCCTACGGAAAGCCCTGTGCCATGGCGTGGTCCAATGATGACGCAAGCATTGCGTCAATTTTTCGGAGATACAAATTGGGAGGAATTGGATTATTTATTAATCGACTTACCTCCAGGAACATCTGATATTCACTTGACATTGGTGCAATTGATCAAATTGACCGGTGCAGTTATCGTCACTACCCCACAAAAAGTGGCTCTTTCTGATGCGACAAAAGGCCTGCAATTTTTCAAACAAAATGGCATCAATGTGCCTATTTTGGGCTTGGTAGAGAATATGGCTTATTTCACACCGGCGGAATTGCCCGACAATAAATATTATTTATTCGGTCAAGATGGTGGCAAAGAATTAGCAACGAAATATAAGGTACCCTTTTTAGGAGAGGTGCCATTGGTACAAGGTATTCGGGAAGCCGGTGATGCGGGAAAACCGATCGCGGCAGAAGAAGGGCCAACAGCCGATGCATTTGGACAAATTGCAGCTAATTTGGCGCAACAAATTGCGATTAACAACGCACAATAGATTTAAACATGGAAAACCACCCACTCTATTCCAGAATCCAAACAGCTTTAGATAGCATAAGACCTTATCTAGTTGCTGATGGCGGAAATGTAGAGATTGTCGAAATAACGACAGCAAATGTGTTAAAATTAGCGTTGGTCGGCAATTGCCAGTCATGTAATATGTCGGCAATGACCTTTCGCGCTGGCGTAGAAGAAGCGATTCGTCGTGATGTACCCGAAATTACAGCTGTAGAAGAAATCAAAGTAGGATGATGCGAATTGGAATATTTTTTGGTGGACAAGCGCGCGAGCGTGAAATCAGTTTTGCCGGTGGCAAAACGGCCATGGCCCATATCAATAAGGCTTTATTTAGCCCAGTACCCGTTTTTGTAGACGGCTTAGGTAATTTTGTATTAATCAAGGAAGAACTTATCTACCAAGAATCGATCCGAAATTTCTTCCCACCTGCTGCTTACCAGCGTGCGCCGTTTTCGGTTTATACAGAATCGTTGACCGACATCGACAATTATTCAAGCATGTTGGAGGAAATCGGAACACCCATTTCCCCAGCAGATTTTGCTAATCACTTTGATTTTGCATTCATCGCCATGCATGGCCCTGGCGCAGAGGATGGAAGTATTCAGGGTTTATTGGAATGGTTTAATATTCCCTATTCAGGACCAAGTTTATTGGGTTCTTCGATTGGAATCGACAAAATCAAACAAAACGATTGGCTTGCAAAGAGCGTCGGTTTGGATAAAAAATATTTTGTGTTGCAGCGTGCCGACTACGAAGCGTACGGTCGGGAGACCTTGTTCGAGCAAGTCAAAAAAGCGATTGGAATTCCATTTGTGGCCAAAGCGCCGCATCAGGGATCGTCGATTGGCTTGGCTTTTGTGAAGGAAGATTCTTTGGAAGTATTTGACCAAGCAATCAAAAAATGCTTGTTCATTCAGGAAATTTACCGGGAGCAATGGATTACCTATTCAGAAGCGGAGCAAGTAGATGTGCTTCAAAAAATGGTCAATTTAGATGAGGGCATCGGTTTCCCTGTGCGATTTAATCATCAGACCTATGTGCATCCGTCGGAATTACATGTTGCACTGAAGGAATATTTTGTAAATACGGTAACGAAAGCCACAATTCATTCCATGCATTCAGAAGATGCAGTATTGTTAGAGGCATTTGTCAACGGAAATGAGTTCTCTTGCGGGGTTATTCAGACACCTAAAGGAGTTTCGGTTGCCTTGCCACCAACGGAAATTGTCATCGATGAGTCGGTGGAAGTATTTGATTTCAATGCCAAATACAAGTCAAAATTAACGCGCAAGCGTATCCCGATGGACGCATCTTTGGCTCATTTGCAGCAAATTCAGGCACAGGTAAAACAAGCCTTTGATGATTTGGGATTTGGGGTATGTACGCGGATTGACGGATTTTTAACTGCGGATGGTGTGGTTGTCTTACATGACCCAAACACGATTCCAGGTATGTCTCCGAGTTCTTTGATCTTTAAGCAGACAGCTGAAATTGGTTTAACGGTTACGGATTCGATCACTTATTTCATTCGTCAATCGATTCGCGAGCGGATGCGCAATGGAAAAAATTACCATGCGTTCCGGAAGTTGTTGGAAGGCTTGGATCAAGCTATTGCAGAAGTATTGAGTGAAAAAACAGCTCAAGAGCCACAAGTTATAGTGGTCGATACAGCTGATTTAGAAATCAGTTTTGAGGCAGCGAAAAAAGAAGCGGCACGTTTGGCGGCTTTGGGAAATCAGGCTTATAAAGTGGTTGTTCCTTTGGAAATGGAAGAGGGGGAAATTGAATACATATTGCATGTAGCCCAACTGGCGAAAGAAAGTGGTAAGGAAATGATGGAAAGTATCCACCAGGGGGTTCATCCGCTGATTGCGCATACACGTCAGGCAGGCGCTGACATCACGGCTTTTTATACTCGATAACATGGAAGAATTAAATCCTTTGCAATATCCCATCGGGAAGTTTTCAGCACCTGAAATCATTACGCCAGAATTACGTGCGGAATGGATTGGAATTATCTCCGACTTACCAGGGCAATTGGCTGATTTACTGGCGAATGTGGACGAAAGCTTGTTGGAAAAGCCATACCGTGAAGGAGGCTGGTCGGCAAGAAAAGTAATCCATCACCTATACGACAGCCACATCAATAGCTACATTCGTTTCAAGATGGCATTGACGGAAGACAATCCGACGATCAAACC
>JAHEAY010000202.1 GCA_024642485.1 Cytophagaceae bacterium | reverse complement strand
CCCGCGGGTACGCCGAGGTTGCTGACTTTAAAAGTTAGGTTCCCTTGATTTTGAAAGTATAGAAATCCTTCATTTTTTCCATGATCATTTTCCGCAAAAAAGGCAATCATCGCCAAATCTAAATCGCCATCTTGATCAAAGTCGCGTGCAACCGTTTTGGAAGCACCATAAGCCGGGAAGAAGTACGATTCTTTGAAATTATTTCTTCCATCATTCAAGTAAATATGTACGCCATGAAACGCTTTTTTCGAGAAAGAATAGTCGGCATTATCCCCATTTGAAACGATGATATCGGGGTGTCCGTCTTTGTTCATGTCGGCGATTTCCATGTAACTACTACCAAATACGGCATCAAATTGCAGGAGCGGCTTTTCAATAAATAAGCCTTTGCCTTTGTTGATAAACAGCGAGACACCTTCGCGGGCCTGCGCCGTTAATACCATGATATCAGGTTTGCCTTCACCCGTAAAGTCCCGAATAACGACATTGCGTGCTCCTGCTTGTATTTTCAAGGGATGGATGCTTTTGTTTTTGCCGTCGACCCAGATTAATTGACCTTGTTCAAATCCATATTCACAAAGCACATAATCCTGTACCCCATCTTCGTTTAGATCTGCGACTTGCAAATCCACCGGACGCTTAAGCGAATCCAAAATGACAACAGCTTGATTGCCCTGTAATTCGTGTAGGGTACCTAGCTTTTGGTCATTGGGGTACATTTTGCCTATTCCTGTTAAGAATGTTCGGGCTCCAACAAACTGCGTAGATACATTGGCACTGCGTGTGGCAATATGTTTTCCTGCCTTTAGATTTTTATCTAAAATAACAGTCTGATGTGTTCGCATGCCCAACCAAACTTCCGGTTTGGTTGGGTGTATTTTAATGGAGGTAACTCCTGCTATTATATCATTGGGGGTAATGTATTCTTTAACCTCAAAATGAAAAGGTTCGACTGAAATAGGTTCTTTTTTCTTCTGAGGAATAGCTTTTGCTGGTGCATTGCGTGTATAATAATTAACAATCGCTTGCCAATCTTCTTGTGAGATGCTGGGTGTTTCTGGATAAATATTCAATTGCATCGCGCTTTGAAATTGCTCATCTGATAAACGAGTCATTAATTCAAAACGATTGCCTAAACCCAAACGATAGGACATTTCAGGTAATACCCCTGTCTCCCATGTCTTTTTATCTAAGAGGCTTGGATCTGGAAATTTATGGCAGGAAGCACATGTTTTTTTTGCAATCGCTTCTTCCTTCTCCTCTTGGGTTTGTTGGCAACTGATTAATAGTACACTAAGTAGGCAAATGTATAAATAGGCTTTCATCTCAAATATTAAGGAGCTATGACGGCTGTAGAGTCAACGGCCACTCTGCCATTGCAACTGAAGTCGAAGGCAAAGTTCTCTGGTTTGATGAAGGGCATTTTTCGATAACCTTCAATCGCCAGGGACTGATCTGCGTAGACTTTTTCCATGAATTTAGCATAGGCTGGCATGGCCATTTTAGCACCTTGACCTAAAGCCAAACTACGGAAGTGAATGCTTCGGTCATCACCGCCCACCCAGACACCGGCAACCAATTTTTGTGTGACACCCATGAACCAGCCATCCGAATAATTCGATGTGGTACCGGTTTTGGCACCAATCTCATTTCCTGCTACAATGGAAGTTCTTTTCAAACCTTCTGCGGTTCCTCCAGGTTCTTGTACGGCACCTTGCAACATATAAGTCATTAAATAAGCCGTTTCAGGCTTGATTGCCGCTTTCACTGGAGGTGAGTATTCACGTAATACATTTCCCACTTTGTCGGTAATTCGCAAGACTAAAATAGGGTCAATTTTTTCTCCACCATTGGCTAAGGTACTATAGCCAGAAACTTGTTCGAATAAGGAAACTTCAGAAGCTCCTAAACATAAAGAGGGTACTTCATGCAATGGGCTTTCAATTCCGCATTTATGTGCAAATTCAGCAATTTTGTCGGGGCCTAATTGTTTCATTAATTTCGCCGAAATGGAGTTGATGGATAATCCCATTGCCCTACGCATTTTCATGTTTTGATAGCTGTATTTGCCGTCCGAGTTTTGCGGTGTCCACGTTCCGCCACTCAAACCATCTTCCTCTCCAAATGTCACAGGCTCATCCACCAATTCATCGCAAGGTGTCACGATTTCATTTTCAATAGCCGCGCCATAAACGAAAGGTTTGAAGGTCGAACCGGGCTGGCGTTTACTCTGCGAAATATGGTCGAATTTAAAGTATTTGTAATTAATTCCCCCGATCCAGGCTTTCACGTGGCCGTTCATCGGATCCATCGCCATCATCCCGCAATTCAAAATGCGTTTATAATAGTTCAACGAATCCATCGGACTCAAAGTTGTATCCTTGTCACCATCCCAGGTAAATACCGTCATTTTAATCGGGCGTCTTAATTCTTCCCAAACTTTAAATTCATCGTTGTTGTAAGCGCTCATCAAGTCCCGATAGCGTTGCGTACGCTTCATCGCATCTTTCAAGAATCCTTTGATTTCTTTCATCTCTTCATTGACCCAAGGATTTCTTCCTCGCCAATGATCATAAAAAAGCTTCTGCTCTGCGCGCATGTGCTCCTGCATAGATTCTTCTGCATATTTTTGCATGCGAGAATCAATACTCGTGTAAATGCGCAATCCGCTCGTGTAGAGATTTAATTGTTGGTCCTCTGGCCGATCTTGATTCAACTCTTTGATAGCTGATAATACTTGTTGGCGTATCGCTTCTCTGAAATAGGGTGCTGCCCCAGTGTTTTGATTCTCCACGCGGTAATGTAAATTCAAGTTCTCTGCCTGAAGTTTTGGTAAATCATCTTCGGTGATGAATTCGTATTTGGCCAATTGGCCTAAAACTACATTCCGACGTTCCAACGTGCGTTCAGGCCGTACACGAGGATCATACAGGGAAGGGTTTTGAAGTAAACCAATCAGCGTTGCGGCCTCGGTTAGGCTGACGTCTTTAAGTTCCTTTTGGAAATAGGTCCGACAAGCAACTTGAATTCCGTAGGCATTGTTACCAAAACTCACTTCGTTCAAGTACATCGCCATGATTTCTTGCTTGGTATAGCGACGTTCCAAGCGGATGGCTAATATCCATTCTTTTACTTTGGCAACAACCGTTCGCACGCCATCAATTTTCATCAATAATCCCATGTATACGGGATCATCTTCGCCAAATTCCATCGAACGTGTATGAAACAAGTTTTTCGCCAATTGCTGTGAAATGGTACTCCCGCCGCCAGAAGTTCCTAAAGTAAACACCACGCGAAACATGGAACGAATATCAATACCCGAGTGTGCAGTAAATCGGGCATCCTCTGTTGAAATAAGCGTGTGCACGATGTTATCAGGTAATTCCTCGAACTCCAAGGGATTTCGATTTTCCCTAAAATACTTGCCTATTTCTTGGCCATCTTCTGAAATGATGAGCGATGCGACTTGGCTTTTCGGATTTTCTAATTCATACAAACTCGGCATGCCTCCAAACAACCACAAGAAATTGTAATTGACGGCAAGGATAAGTAAAATGATTCCCAGGGTTGAGCCTAGAAAGAATCGGTATAAAAATCGAATGATTTTTTCGTATTTCCCAGTTTCAAACATGCTTATTTATTTTTAGGGATGGCATTAATTCGCGCTTCCGCTTCCACTTTTAAGGGGCTTAACGGGAAGAGTTGAGCAAATTGTTTCAATATTTTCAAATACTCCGTTGGGTTTTTTAAACCCGCCTGGCATAATGCACTTAAAAATACGATTTTATCTTCCGATTTGCTACCGGGAAAATTGACCCGCATTTGTTGGCACGCCTGCAATGCCTCAGAAAATGCATTAGACTTGAATAGGAGATAGGCTGCTTCATAAGCCTTTTCCACTTGTTGTTCTTTGCTGTCTGTCAGCGCTCCTGTCTCTAATTTGAGAATAGTTAACTTATAAATTGAATCAGGGAAGCGGTCAAAAAGTTGTGTCCGAAAATTGGATTTCGCTTGTTTGTTTTCGGCACTTAGGTAGCTCAAATATAGAGCTTCCGCCTCATAACTCGTATATGGAAATTCTGTCAAAAGTCGTTTCAGTTGCACACGAGCCAGCGCATTGTCTTCCATTTGGGTCTTGCAATATTTGCCTAGATCGAATAATGCTTGCTCTTTGATTTTATTGGATGCGAGCAGTTTTGCATCTGTCGTAGGAAGGCTTGCTAACCAGATTCCCAATGAGTCAGTACTCAACTGCGCATCTGGAATTTTAGTCACTTCGTTAATAACAATCGCTTGATTCACGTTTGGCATTATGGATGCGCTTTGTTTATTTTTCCGATTCCAATAGTCTTCCAAATTACGAATCCCCCATTTCATGCTGAATTCTTGCTCGCCTTTGATTCGTGCTTGTTCATTGTAGAAATAAAAGCTTTGTTGTTCCGGTGTTGCGGGTCTCCGTGTGAAGGTTGCTAGCGTTTTCTGCGGTTGCGTCTGACTTTTTTGGATCGAATCGCTTCGCTGATTCTTCTTTAATTGAGCCTGCTTGTAAAGATTTTGTAGTTGGCTTAAAGGCAATTTGGCCAGTTTTTGCAATGAATCCTCTTGCACGATTTTGTGGTCCAACAAGATATATTGATTCCAATCTTTTTTCAATTTCTGCGCCTTGGTATAGGAAGGATGTGTGCTCAATAAGCTGTTCGCTGCAGAATCGAAATAGGCGGAAGCTCGTGCATAATCTTGAATTTGATAAGCAAAAAGATTCGCTAATTGGAAATACAATTCTCCTTTGTTTGGATTGTTTTGCGTGGCTTTTTCCCAGGCATTTTTAGCCTGTTTTAAATCCTTTTGTTCCATGTAAATTCGACCCATGGCAACATAAATTTCCGATTTCTGATCTTCGTTTTTGGGGTCTGCCAACAGTCTTTCGAGTGCAGGGATGGACTGATCTAAAGATTTGTAGGCGATGTTAGCACGCAATGTCAAAGTATAATTTGACTTTTGGCGCATGCTGTTTTGGTATGCTTGCTTGGCTAGTCCTAATTGATTAATTCGTTCATTTAGTTGGCCTAAAATGAAATATAGTCGACTTCTATCACTCCGATTTTTCGTCCTTTCAGCTACTTGGTTTAAGAGCGAAATGCATGCGTTAGTTTCACCTTTTTGTTGGTGTTCATATGCCTTAATCAATTGGAAATCTCCGCCAATCAATTCGTTTTCGAGCAAAAAGCTTTCTGTTTTCTCGGCAGATTCAAAGTCGTTTTGCATCAGGTATATCTGAAACAAAAGCGTCAAAGCTTTACTTTGCGTTTTTTTATCAGGATCGAGTGTATTGATGTATTTTAGTGTCTCGATGGCATTTTTATAATCCCGCTGTAACATTCGACCCTCAGCAATAAGTAAATAGGCGTCGTCTAAATAGGCCGAGTTTTGATGTCGGTCGATGACCAAAGAGGCCTTCCGGATCAAATTGCCAATTTCCAATTTGTGCGTGATGCCAAAGGTGGAATCAACAGGAGCAATGATGGTTAATTCAGCCGCGTAGTTTTCCGTGCGTTCTTCAGCAAGCTGTTTGTGTAAGGTGATTAGCAGTCGGTCGGCCTGCCAAATAGCATTGTATTTGGCGTTGATATTATGAAAAGTTACGGCAGCGGGTTTGCTGCTGTGCTGGGAACAGCTCCAGGTAACCAATAACACCAAAACAAAGGCAAGAATCCGAATCATGAAATGTAACGCATACAATTTTCAAATTTACAATATATATAAATGAAAAAGCCATAAATTTAGTGTGTGG
>JAHEAY010000186.1 GCA_024642485.1 Cytophagaceae bacterium | reverse complement strand
AATAGGGGATAGCTTACTTCCTTTTCAGGTGCTGGTGCTTCCACTTCTTTGGCAAGCATTTCGCTTGTCTCCGCCGCTACGGGTGTTGTTTCCTCCACCTTGACTGGCTCGATGGCTTCGTTTTCTGCTGGATTTTGATCAGTTGTCATGTCGTCGTTGTTTGCGTTTTTAAACTAATTTTTCAAAAATACGCTCCATCGATACCGCATGGCCTAATTTTTCTTTTAGGTCTGCGATAGAAATGCGCTCTTGGCTCATCGTATTGCGATCACGAACCGTTACAGTCTGATCTTCCATGGTTTGGTAATCTACCACCACGCAATACGGCGTTCCAATTAAATCTTGACGAGTATAGCGCTTGCCTATCGCTCCTCCATCGTCGTAGGTTGTATTAAAGGCAAATTTCAATTGATTCGTAATTTCTTGTGCTTTCTCTGCCAATCCATCTTTCTTTACCAAGGGCAATACGGCAACCTTTGTAGGGGCCAATGCTGGATGAATATTTAAGTAAACGCGTTGTTTTAAGCTTTCTCCTTCTCCTGTCGTTTCCTCTGTATAAGCATTACACAAAATGGCCAAGAATAAACGATCAGCTCCCACGGATGTCTCTACCACATAAGGAATGTAGTTTTGATTGATTTCTGGGTCAAAATACTGTTGTTTTTTCTTGGATAATTCTTGGTGCGCTTTTAAATCAAAGTCAGTCCGTGAATGGATTCCTTCCATTTCCTTAAAGCCAAATGGAAACTTGTATTCAATATCCACTGCCGCATTGGCATAGTGGGCTAATTTATCGTGATCATGGAATTTCAAGGAGTCAGCTGGTAAGCCTATCGCCTGATGAAACTTCATACGTGTTTCTTTCCATTTGTTATACCATTCCATCTCCGTACCAGGCCTAACAAAGAATTGCATTTCCATTTGTTCAAACTCCCGCATGCGGAAGATGAAATTACGTGCAACAATTTCATTACGGAAGGCTTTCCCAATTTGGGCAATACCAAAAGGCACCTTCATACGGCCCGTTTTTTGCACATTTAGGAAATTGACAAAAATCCCTTGTGCTGTCTCCGGACGTAAATAAATCAAGGACGCATCTTCCGAAACGGCACCTACTTGGGTTGAGAACATCAAGTTGAACTGACGAACTTCGGTCCAATTGGCCGTCCCTGAAACGGGACATTTAATGTTTTGATCAATGATTAATTGGCGAACCGCTTCTAAATCGCCCGCATCCAATCCTTTTGCCATCGCTTGCATCAAAGCTTTCGCCTCATCTGCTTTGCCTTCATCTTCCAAAGCTGCTGCGCGCTCTTCTAACAAGGTATCAGCCCGGTAACGCTTCTTGGAATCTTTGTTGTCGATCATCGGATCATTGAATGAATCCACGTGTCCAGAAGCCTTCCAAGTTAAGGGATGCATGAAAATAGCTGCATCCAAGCCTACAACGTTGTCATTCAACATCGTCATGGCTTTATACCAAACGTTTTTTAAATTATTCTTTAGTTCTACGCCATTTTGACCATAATCATACACAGCTTGTAATCCATCGTAGATTTCAGATGATGGAAATACGAAGCCATATTCTTTGGCGTGTGAAATTATATCCTTAAGTGCTGAGGCGGTATCTTGTTTTTTCTGCTCCATGTAATCATTCAATTAAGCATGCAATTTACCGAAAAGAATGAAAGAGAATAGATTTTTCTTAATTTTGCGAGGTATTTTTTTTCCATGCAGAAAATCCTTTGTATTCGTTTTTCGTCCATCGGTGACATTCTTTTGACCACGCCAATCATCCGTGTGCTCAAAGCGCAATTCCCCAATGCCGAAATTCACATCGCTACGAAGGCTTCTTTCGCTCATTTATGGGAAGGGAATCCACATGTCAAACAAGTACATGGTTACCACGGTAATCTATGGGAATTTGCCGCTGAGCTTCGAAAAGAGGGTTTTGATAAGGTATATGACCTGCATAAAAACCTACGTTCGCACATGCTTTGTCTGCTGTTAGGAAAATTTCCCAAGCAGATCAATAAATATACGGCAGCGCGCAAAGCCTTTGTTCAAACGAAAGTGAATACCTTGCCTGGACATCTGGTGGATCGCAATTTTGCTTCATTGGGATTGTCGCCTGATGTAAAAGGTCTTGATTATTTTATACCTGCCGCGGCGCAAGTCAAACTTGCTGATTACGGAATTAAATCGCCTTATGTGTTGTTTGCGATTGGTGCTGCGCATCAAACCAAAGTGCTTTCTTATCCTAAAATGATTGAATTGATCGACTCGATCAATCATCAGGTCGTGCTCATTGGCGATGATTGGGATGAGAAAATTGGATATCGCTTAGCTACGCTTTTTCCGGAGAAGGTTTTAAATCTTTGTACGAAAACGAGTATTGCGCAGAGTGCATCCTTGATCCAACAAGCTGCAATGGTCATTACGCATGACTCATCCATGTTGCATGTGGCTGCGGCACTCAAGCATCCTAATTTGTTTACGATTTGGGGAAGTACGCATCCGGGTTTAGGGTTTACTCCGTACCAAACAGCATTTACTGCGGTTGAAAATACGAATCTCGCTTGTCGGCCTTGCTCGACACAGGGTTCAAATGTTTGTCCTTTGGGACATTTTTCTTGTCTGAATTCATTGGATTTAACGGTGCTGAAAGGTGCCGCCCAAGCATTATGAAAAACATCAAATTTGCCTTATTGCAATTGACTTGTTCGGAGGACGTGCAAGCGAACCAACAGAAAACGGAAGCTAAAATCCGAGAAGCAGCTGCACAAGGTGCTCAGGTGATTTGCTTGCAGGAATTATACCGTTCCGTGTATTTCTGTCATAAACAGGATTCCGCTTATTTCGATTTGGCAGAAGCGATTCCAGGGCAAGGAACGGATACTTTGTTGGCACTTGCCCAAGAATTAAACATTGTCATTGTTGCATCTTTGTTTGAAAAACGCAGCAAAGGGGTTTATCACAATACCTGTGCGGTACTCGATTATGCCAAAGGCTACCTAGGTAAATATCGTAAAATGCACATTCCTCAAGATGCAGGTTATGAGGAGAAATATTATTTCACGCCGGGGGATTTAGGTTATCAGGTCTTCGATTCGAGCTATGGTAAATTAGGCATTTTAATTTGTTGGGACCAATGGTACCCTGAAGCTGCCCGTTTAACTGCCTTGAAAGGTGCGGAGGTATTAATTTACCCCACGGCTATCGGTTGGGATAATCAAGAATCGAGCAGTGAAATCAACCGCGAACAATACCAAGCATGGCAAACCGTTCAGCGTGGACATGCGGTGGCAAATGAAGTTCCGGTGATTGCGGTAAATCGGGTTGGCGAAGAAAATGGCCAGACTTTCTGGGGTGGTTCTTTTGTTAGCAATGCTTTCGGTCGGGTGATTTACCAAGCGCCTCACAATACGGAGGAAGTAGCTGTGATTGAAATTGATTTAGATGCGCAGGAGCAATACCGACGTATTTGGCCGTTTATGCGGGATAGAAGGATTGATTCGTTTGGGGATATTACGAAGCGGGTGATAGATTAGTCGCTAGTCGTCAGTCGCTAGTCGTCAGTGATTAGTCCTAAGTCCGGAGTCCGAAGGGAAGTGGAACTTTAAGTTCTTAACTCTTAACTCTTAACTCTTAGTTCTTAACTCTTAGTTCTTAACTCTTAGTTCTTAACTCTTAGTTCTTAACTCTTAGTTCTTAACTCTTAGTTCTTAACTCTTAGTTCTTAACTCTTAGTTCTTAACTCTTAGTTCTTAACTCTTAGTTTTTACCTCTTAGTTCTTACCTCTTAGTTTTTACCTCTTAGTTCTTAACTCTTAGTTTTTACCTCTTAGTTCTTACCTCTTAGTTTTTACCTCTTAGTTCTTACCTCTTAGTTCTTCACTCTTAGTTCTTAACTCTTAGTTCTTAACTCTTAGTTTTTACCTCTTAGTTCTTCACTCTTCACTCTTAACTCACAATTTCATCTGAATTGTCGCCTGCGTCTGAAATCCCTCCCCATATTTCACCCCAATCTTATGTCCCATTTCTTGGGCACGGGCTTCGATGAAAGCAAGGAAATCAGGGCTGGAAATGTAAGATGCTGGTTCAGAAGAATTCGGGTCAAAAAATTGACTCTTGAAAGCACGGATTGCGGCTTCTTTTGTTTCCCAATGTGCGGAAATATCCACCACAAAATCGGGTTTTAAATAGCGATCTTGAATGTAATGATAGACATGTTTCGGTCTCCAAGGGGCTAAACCCGATTCAATTTTACGTAAGCCACTCAAAAAACAGGCATCAATGGCCAATTGCGCACCCTTGCCATGATCGGGATGCCGATCTTCCAATGCGTTTGCTAGCACGATGTCTGGTTGGTATTTACGGATTGCTTGGATGAGCTTTAATTGGCTTTCATGATCATTTTGGAAAAAGCCATCCGCTAATTCTAAATTTTCTCGCGCATGGATTCCTAAGATTTCGCTCGCCGCAGCTGATTCGGCTAAACGAATTTCAGGTGTGCCGCGGGTACCTAATTCTCCTCGTGTAAAGTCGACAATCCCTACTTTCTTCCCTTGCGCAATGGCCGAAACAATCGTTCCTGCCACGGCTAATTCCGCGTCATCCGGGTGAGCTGCTAATACAAGTATGTCTAGTTTCATGTGCTTAGTGAATGCGTAGGCGTCTTCCTGCGCGGATGGTTGAGGTCATACGCAAACCATTCAATTTGGCTAATTTACTCGCCGAAACTCCAGCGCGTTGGGCGATGGAATATAAAGAATCTCCCGAACGGACTTTGGTCCATACTTTGCGTCTGCTGCGAATTTTCTCACCTGCACTACCATATTCGTTACGTAAAGATAGGGCACGGATGTTGAAGGTTTGGGCGGTGATTAATAAATGGTCCGACAAAGGTTCTCCGGTTCCAAAATTATACACTTGATTCGGGTTGAATGGATTTCCTTCGTAGCGCGTTTCAAAGTGCAGGTGGGATCCTGTGCTCCGACCGGTATTTCCGCCTAATCCAATCTCATCGCCGGCTTTAACAAAGGTTCCTGGTTCTAATCCTTGCTTCGACATATGGCCAAATAAGGTCTCTAATCCATTGTAATGGCGCAAAACCATGTATTTTCCATAGCCACCTCCGTCATAATTCACCACGCGAACGATGCCATCAAAGGGTGCATAAATCGGGTAGCCAGTCTCTAAATCCAAGTCGACACCCGCATGCAAACGTCCCCAACGCGGTCCAAAAGGACTCGTTTGTTTCACAACGGCCAATGGTTGCGCCCAATTTCGACCCGCTGGTAAATTGTACAATTCCAAATCCACTGGCTCGTCAAATTCTTTGGCATTGATATCATAGGGATCAATGCTCTTGGTATCCCAAATCGAATAATATGAAGCAACAGAAACGAAATCTTCCGAACCCACAGGCGCATTTTCTTCCTCAATTTCCACCACCAAAGCTTCACCTTCATCAATCGATGTCGTATCGAAATTACTGATGCTTGGATTGATGATTTTCAAGGGTTCGTACTTACGTTCCTGTAATTCAGATCCTTGAATAGCCGTCGCCGTACTTTCACTTTCTGTACGAAAGGTCAAGGGTGGCAAATCATCCAAATCATCTTTTTTGGCCGATTTATCCTGGTATAAAGAGGAACTTGGCTTAGATTCGATTTTGGTATTTTTCTTGAAAAGCTTTTTTTCTTGAGCATACGTGCTCAGGGTCGCGAAGACCATGCACATGCCCAGAATGATTTTGCTAAAATTCATATAGGTATTTTAGTGTAAATTGTTGGCCGCCAACCATCTTTCGGCGTCCAAAGCGGCCATACAACCACTTCCTGCGGCTGTAACGGCTTGTCG
>JAHEAY010000184.1 GCA_024642485.1 Cytophagaceae bacterium | reverse complement strand
AAGGCACAAAGGTCGTAAAATTTGGCCAATATTATATGTACGAAGGCAAAAAGGTAATCGTCGTAATGCCCGCTTACAAAGCAGCATTGACACTTGAAAAAACTTACAATGAAATCCCACACGATTGGGTTGATGAAGTCATTCTTGTAGATGACTATAGCCCGGATAATACCGTGGAAGTAGCTCAGCAAATTGGCATTAAACACATCATCCGCCACGACAAAAACAAAGGTTATGGCGGTAATCAAAAGTCTTGCTATACTAAAGCCTTGGAATTAGGTGGCGACATTGTGATTATGTTGCATCCCGATTACCAATATACGCCGATGCTTTTAAAAGCCATGATTTCCATCATAGGCAACGGTTTGTATCCTGTCGTATTCGCTTCTCGTATCTTAGGAAAAGGTGCGCTTAAAGGTGGCATGCCGATCTACAAATACATTGCTAATCGCATTCTGACTTTATTCCAAAATATCTTAATCGATCAAAAGCTATCGGAATACCACACAGGCTATCGTGCTTTTTCAAAAGAAGTATTAGAAGCCGTGCAATTCACGAAATGCGATGACGATTTCGTTTTCGACAATCAAATGATTTTACAAATTTTTTGGAAAGGTTTTGAAGTAGGCGAAGTGACATGCCCAACCAAATATTTCGAAGAAGCTTCATCCATCAATTTCAAACGCAGCTCCATCTATGGCTTAGGCGTTATTTGGTATTCAATCCGATACCGCCTCGCGAAATGGGGGTTGAAATGGGACTTGATGAATTAAAAAAAAAGGCATTGCAAACGCAATGCCTTTTTTGGTACACTACAACCTAATTGATAATCCCAACAAGAAATTAAAACCCGCTTGTGGGTAATGAAAATTCTCTGTTGTTAATGCGCCGTCATATAAATAACTGAACGTATAGCCATTCGAGGAATACATCGCATTCAATACATTATTCAATAACATCGTCGCTCGAATCTTTTTCGTCAGCCCATATCCCAAGCGCACATCTTGCGTGAAATAAGCCGGCAAAGCACGTGCAGCATTAGATGTATTATCCAAATATTGCTGCCCCACATACTTGCTCAATAACGACGCTTCCAATTTACCTTTCGTGTAGGTCAACGTACTACCGCCGATTAGCGATGGTGAATAGGCAATATCCGTCTCTCCATGTTTAATAGACACAATGCTGTAATCCGCATATTCAACGAGTTTTTCTGTAAAATCTTGTATACGATTCCGAGAAATTGTCGCATTGGCCTGCCAAGTCAGGTTAGCCGCCAATTGTACATTCACAGAAGCCTCTAAACCTAAACGGTAACTTGACGGGGCATTCGTACGAATGGCCTCTCCTACCGAATTTACCGCACCAGTTAGCACCAATTGGTCTGTATAATTCATAAAGTAGGCATTCAACTGATAAGACACCTTTGATTTACTCCCTTGATAACCTAATTCCAAATCCCGTAAAAATTCCGCACGTGGCGTCGTTCCAGGATTATCGACAAAATCTTGTCGGCTTGGCTCCTTACTTCCCAGTGCATACGAAGCATAAACCTTCGCATTCGATGAAATCTGATGCGTAATACCAATTTTAGGATTCACGAATTGATAGGACCAAATCTGGCTTATGTCCTGCATTTTATCCGCAATCCCAGCCATCTTATGCCCTACCGTCCGGTATTGCAAATCCAAATAAGCATTCCATGAAGATGCAATCGCCCAATTCGCTTTGGCATATAAATTCAAATCCGTTTTCTGTGACCGACTGCGATACCATTCGTGCCCCGCATAAGCAACGGGCTGAATCAATAAGCCATAATGCCGACCTACATAGCGATTCCAAGCACCGCCAAACGTCAATTTTAAGCGCTGCGATCCTTCATATTTTAAGGCAAACGTCGAACCATAAAAATCATTGTCGAGCCATTTTTGGCGAACTACATCGACTGAAGGTTTGTTAGCAATTCCATACGAACTTAAATCTGCTGAAGGCTTAAACTCTTCATAATAACCACGACCATAGGTATAATGAAAATTCCAATCCAAATCCCAATTAGCCGATAAACGATGATTCGTCAACAACTGTAAATGATCTTGGGAATAATTATCCGTCTGATTTGCGTAGGTGTAATAATTATACGTCCGTCCGCTTGTAAGCAAATTATTTGCTTCGGCAGTGGACAAATAATTCCGATCACTGTAGGCTTGCATATCAGCAACAGATCCCGTCACACGAGATTCCGGCGTACCATACCAAGATTGAAACGTTTTCTCTCGTCCCGTAAAATAATTGAAACGAATGAAGGAGTTTTTGGCAAAATAAGCCGCAGATAAATAAGCAGATTGCAAATTAGAAGACGCACGATCGATATAACCGTCCGACACAATTCGAGACAATCGCCCATCCACCGTGAATTTACCGTTCATCAGACCTGTCCCAACTTTTAAAGTAGTTTTCAAGGTTCCAAACGATCCGCCCGAAGCATTTAAATCGGCATAGGCCTTTTCTTCAAAGGTATTCGTTTGCATATTAACCGAACCTCCAAAAGCCCCTGCTCCATTGGTGGATGTACCCACCCCGCGCTGAATCTGCACCGAATTAACCGATGACGCAAAATCAGGCATATTTACCCAATAAGTCCCTTGCGATTCAGAATCATTCACAGGAATTCCATTGATTGTGACATTGACACGCGTCGCATCACTACCCCGAATACGAATACCTGTGTAACCGACACCCGCACCCGCGTCCGAAGTCGTTACAATGGAAGGAGTAAAATTCAGTAACATCGGCATATCTTGACCTAAATTACTCTTCCCCAACTCTTTGGCAGAAACGTTCGAATAAGCCATGGCAGAATTCTCGTTGGCACGAGTCGCCTGAACTACAACCTCATCTTGTAAATAGGTAGAACGAACCAACAAGACCTTCGCAGCCGCGTTTGCCTGAATTTCCTGGGCTTGATAGCCCACAAACGAAATGGAAAGTTTCGTGGCATTGTTAATACCTGAAAGCGAAAATTGACCTTTTGAATCAGTCAAAACACCTCGTTGGCTACCTTGAACACGTACCGAAGCCCCCCATAAAGGTGCATTCGTCTCTTGATCGATAACGATCCCTTCGACTCTTTGGCCGAATAACACATGCGTAATGAATAAAAAAAACAGCGTCGTTAGCTTTTTCATTTTTGAAAAGTTTAACAACAGGTAAAGGAGTCAAATCCTGTATGATTTAACAATAACCCTTATTACTTTGATTTTTTCCGAGTTTTCAGCGCTAAAAACTCGACAAAATCCCTTCGACGGCATTACCCGTATCAGGTTCAATGGGTATAATCTCAGCCTTTTTTAGAGGCACCCCTTTTTGTGGATGCACAAAGTTACAAATTTTTCTACCTTTGCAAGCCATTCGCCTGTTCATAATTTTATGATTGTCAAAGAGTTTCTTTCCTTGTACAAAAATGACGGAATTGTTCAACACATTGCTGAACAAATCCATCACCCCGAACCGCAAAACACCTACATCAAAGGACTTTGTGGCGCATTGGATACCGTACTCATCGCAGCCCTACTGAAAGAAAACAATCCCTTTCTAGTCATTTGTGAAGCCAAAGAAGAGGCGCAATATGTCCTAAACGACTTACAATCCTTATTGGGCGAAGCGGCCGTAATCCTTTTTCCCATGTCGCACAAAAGACCTTATGAATGGGAGGAAGTCGACAATGCGAATGTACTCATGCGGGCCGAAGTCCTCAATGTCCTGAGCAATTACAGTGGTCAATCCTTAATTATCGTCAGCTATCCCGAGGCCATGACGGAAAAAGTGATCAACCGGAAATCCTTGGTTAAAAACACGCTTTCCATCCGCGTTGGTGATAAAATCGATCGCAATTTTGTGGCGGAAACGCTCAATGAATATGATTTTGAACGCACCGACTTCGTCTACGAAGCTGGACAATATTCCGTTCGCGGAGGTATTTTGGATGTATTTTCGTACGCGGCAGAGTACCCTTACCGACTGGATTTCTTCGGCGATGAAGTAGATAGCATCCGAACTTTTCATCCGGAAACGCAATTGTCGATACAATCCGTTTCGGCCATGCACCTTATTCCGGATGTTCAAACCAAATTAGTTCAGGAAACTCGCGAATCCTTTTTTACGTTTTTACCTGCAACGACAAGCATTTGGCTGAAGGATTTTAGCATGTTAATCGATGCCATTGAGACAAATTTTGAAAAGGGCGAGTCCGCTTATTTGGCCAATAGCAGTTCGGATATCAATGTGCTGAATAAGCCCGAAGAGCGCTGGGAAACGAATAAAAGCATTAAAAAATCCTTGCAACAATTCAGTAGCGTAGAATTTGGCAAACGCACACACCTGAAAAATAGCCAGGCCATTGTCTATCCGTCTAAAAACCCAGGCGTTTTCCAAAAAGATTTCGAACGCTTAGCCAATACCCTGTTAAACAATCAAACTGCTGGATTTCAAAACATCATTTGTTCAGAATCGCCACGTCAACTGGAACGGCTCGATGTGATTTTCAATGAAATCAACACGAGTATTCAGTTTAAACCCTTGCAGATTTCCTTGCGAGAAGGCTTCATCGACGAGCAAACAAACATCGCCTTTTATCCTGACCATCAATTATTTGACCGCTTTCATCGCTCCAAAGAGAAAAATAAGTTCTCCAAAAGCAAAGCGCTAACCTTAAAGGAATTGCGAAGCCTGCAAGTAGGTGATTTCGTCACGCACGTGGATTATGGGATTGGCCGATTTGCGGGGTTAAACTTGATTGAGACCTCGAATGGCGAACAAGAAGTCATCCGACTGATTTACCGAGACGACGATGTATTGTCGGTTTCCATTCATTCATTGCATAAAATTTCTAAATACGCCGGCAAGGAAGGCGCCCCACCGACCATGTCGAAACTGGGGACACCCGAATGGGAAAACAAAAAATCCCGCGTTAAAAAACAAGTCAAAGACATCGCCAAGGAACTGATTTCCTTGTATGCCAAACGCAAAAATGCACCCGGTTTTGCCTTTTCGCCTGATACCTATTTACAAGCCGAATTGGAATCTTCCTTCTTATACGAAGATACCCCCGATCAGGCCAAAGCAACGGCAGATGTCAAGGCTGATATGGAAAAACCGCACCCAATGGATCGATTGGTCTGTGGTGATGTGGGATTTGGCAAAACCGAAATTGCTATTCGGGCGGCTTTCAAGGCTGTGGCGGACTCAAAGCAGGTGGCTGTATTAGTACCTACGACGGTTTTGGCGATGCAACATTACCGAACTTTTCATGATCGATTAGCGGCATTCCCTTGTAAGGTTGAATACGTAAACCGATTTAAGTCTACGAAACAAATCAAGGAAACCCTTGAACGCGTTGCCAATGGGCAAACGGATATATTAATCGGCACCCACCGATTAGTCAACAAAGATGTACATTTCAAGAATCTAGGCTTGATGATCATCGACGAGGAGCAGAAATTTGGGGTGAAGGTCAAAGATCGTTTAAAAGAAATGCGCGTGGATGTGGATGTATTGACACTAACCGCCACTCCGATTCCGCGTACCTTACATTTCTCATTGATGGGGGCGCGTGATTTATCTATTATTGCAACACCTCCACCGAATCGTCAGCCGGTCGAAACGAAATTGGTCGTCATGACCGATGAGTTATTGCGCGATGGCGTTCGGGATGAGTTGGCACGTGGTGGACAAGTTTTTGTCGTTCATAACCGCATCAACGAATTAGAAAGGACAGCCAATCGTATTTTACGATTAGTGCCTGATGCGAAGATTGGTGTAGCGCATGGCCAAATGGAAGGAGACAAACTCGAAAAAATCATGATGGATTTCATCGAGGGGAATTACGACGTTC
>JAHEAY010000179.1 GCA_024642485.1 Cytophagaceae bacterium | reverse complement strand
ATTACCCGTCCAGGTTTGGCGTAAAGCAGCTGCCAAATTGTATTTCGGGGAAGAATGGTGCACCATGTGGGAGGCCCAATAAAATCGAACTTCATGCGAAATGCGGTGTACCCAATAATAAGTCATGTCTTCCGCTAAAAATGCGAATACCCAAACCGGCCACCAATTGAATTGAAAATCGGCCAAACGCCAATGGTCATAGACATAGAAATAAGTAACAAAAGCGAGGCTTTTGGTTAATGTACCAACGGCTAAATTCCCGAGCCCGAGCCCAATGGAGGTTAGGGAATCTTTAGCTTCAATAAAATCACGGTGTTCTTTATATGCCAACCACGATTCGAATAGAACCGTTAGGAGGAAAAAAGGTACCGCGTATAAAATCAATTGTGGGGTCATAGCTTGTGAATAAAATCAAGGGAAGCTTGAATGGGTAAATCGACACGTTTTCCTAAGATATCAGAGGTTATGACGTGGTAACCCGACAAAGGAAATGCCTGTTCCTTTTTTATTTTACTACCCAGTTTAGGGAACATATCCCGCATGGCTTGAACGGAAACGACATTATCCTGATGCGTTTCATCTTGGTAGTAATATCCTAAAAACACGGGAACCTTCACCTTTTCAAAGGTTTCATCCGTCATTTCATGCGTTAAGAAATTTTGAATTGCTACGATACCTTCCAAGCGATAATGTAAACTCCAGAAATTCTTATGTCCAGGACTTACCGAAGGAATATCTCTAAAATCAGATCGCATTACGGCGCGGGCTAATTGCAATCCCCACGGATTATCAACCAGTGGCGCTGTTGGATCTTTAATCGCAATACATGGTCCATACAACATCAAAGCCTTTATTTCCGGGTGTTTGGTAGCAAGAACCAAGGACATTGCTCCTCCGAAAGAAGTACCTAAAACGATAACCTCATCCCCTAATTTTTTCGCAAGAGCATAGTAATTCTCGACGCTTTGATAGAATTTATCAGCACTTGCTTTCGCCATGGTGGAATCCGTAGGAAATTCGCCATGATCTTCGATCCGAGCCAAAACTAGATTTGCATGCAAGGATTTTGCAATGGCTTTGTGCAAAGGATTTCCTTCCATAGGCGAAGCGGAGAAGCCGTGAATATAGAGCACAACCGTTTTCGTCTTTTGTGGATTTGCCGAATCCGCGTAAATGATCTGACCCTCATTATCTGGCTTTAAATTGCCATTTTGCGCTTCTTTTGCTTGTAAGAATGAGGTTATGGCTGCAGGTTCATTCGGTATATTGTTCCATGAAGGTCCGGGCAACGTGGGCGCATCCGGATGTGGCCCCACGGCGTACAAGGATACTAAAACAACAAGAACGATTAATATTTTTTTCATGATTTAGCCCAGTTTAAACGGTCACTTGGATTGAATTTCCAAGGAGCTTGATTGGTTTCAATGTTGGCAAACATGGCATTCCACGCACTAGGGGCATCGGATTGTTCCATGATTTGGTAGCGGCGTAATGCCAAAATTATTTCGAGTGGGGATAGCTGAATCGGACAGGCTTCAACACAGACTTGGCAAGTGGTGCATGCACGTAACTCTTCAGCTGAAATGTAATTACCTAACAAAACATTCGTGGAATTAGGGTCTTTTTGTAATTCCTCCAAACGATCGCGCGTGTCCATCATGATTTTACGAGGAGACAAGGCTTTGCCGGTTTGATTCGCTGGGCATTGTTCCGTACAGCGTCCGCATTCCGTGCAGCTATAGGCATCTAAGGCATTTTTGATCGTTAAATCTTTGATGTCTTGTGCCCCAAATTTCAAATCCGGATTGCTTGGCTCACCGGGTTTCCCGAGCATGATGTTAACCTCATTCGTTACATGGGGCATGTCGGCCATGTGTGCACTTGAATCAATATTCGAATAATACACCGCTGGGAAAGCGAAAAAGATGTGTAGATGTTTCGAATAGGTCACATATAGCGCGAAAGACAAGATTCCAATAATATGAATCCACCAAGCTGCTTGTTCTATGCTATGCAAGTTTTCGTTAGGCAACCAAGGTTTAAGGTGTTTTGAAATGATGAAGGATTGTTCTGGGTCGGCTGCATTCATGATATAAAGCGCAGACATAAGGATTAATTCGATAACTAGAATTTGCAGAGCGTCTTTTACAGGAAATCCTTGTAATTCGCGGTGACTTGTGGCATCTATTCGTTTAATGTTTTTGCTTAATCGACGGATGATAAATACCACACACGCTACGACCACCCCACCAGCGAGTATTTCAAAAAAATTGATAATTACGTTGTAAAAATTCCCTAAAAATGGAGCGAAAATCCGATGTGTTCCGAGGATTCCATCGAGGATTATTTCTAGAATTTCGATATTGATTAGGATAAATCCTAGGTAAATTAATAGGTGCATTACCCCCACAAAAGGCTTTTCAAACATCTTCTTTTGCCCCAATGCTAGCAAGAGAACACGTTTCCAGCGTTCCTTTGAATTTGTAATGTGTATGGGTTTTGCCAGGTGTATGGTTTTTGCAATTTGTCCAAAACGCCGGGCGATCAGATAGCCCAAGGCTAGTAGGATGGCAATGAAGCTTATTTGAGTCATGTTGATTGTGTTCGGGGGTAAAAGCCGCCGGGGTCTACGACCCCAGCAGCATTACCAAAATCCATCACCAAACTACCTCAAATTCATGAGAGAAAAAATCAAAATCATGATAATTTTTATGTATTTATTTCAATCAGGCTAAATGACATATGCTCAATTTCGAAAAATAAACGCCTAAATTAAGTCGTTTAAGCGGTAACGCTGCCGGGGTCGCAGACCCCAGCAGCGTTTACCCTACATCTCCTTCTTTAAAAACCTTCCCGTCTCACTCACCTTTACCTTACAAATGTCCTCTGGAGTACCCGATGCAACCAATTGACCACCCGCATTACCTCCTTCAGGACCCATATCAATCACATAATCGGATACCTTCACTACATCCAAATTATGCTCGATTATGAGCACAGTATTACCCTTATCCACCAATTTCTGTAATACATCCAACAACAACTTCACATCCTGGAAATGTAATCCTGTCGTTGGCTCATCCAATACATACAAGGTCTTGCCTGTATCTTTTTTGGACAATTCTTCTGCCAACTTCACCCGCTGAGCTTCTCCTCCCGACAAAGTCGTGGCGTGTTGACCTAAAGTAATATAACCCAAACCAACTTCCGATAAAGTTTGAACCCGGCGATGAATACGAGGCTGGTGTTCAAAAAACTCCAATGCCTGCTCCACTGTCATATCCAAGACATCTGAAATAGACTTTCCTTTAAAACGAACTTCAAGTGTCTCCCGATTAAATCGTTTGCCCTTACACGTTTCACACTCAACCAAAACATCTGGCAAAAATTCCATCTCGATCTTCTTCCGACCCGCACCTTCACAATCCTCACAACGACCACCCTTCACATTAAAACTAAATCGGCCAGCTTTGTAACCCCGAATCTTTGATTCTGGCAACTCGCAATACAAGGCACGAATATCCGTGTACATATTTGTGTAGGTAGCTGGATTCGAACGTGGCGTACGCCCAATCGGCGACTGATCGACCTCAATAATCTTATCGATATGTTCTAAACCCGTAATCGATTTGAATGGCAAAGGATCTCGTTTAGAACGATCAAAGTGTTGTTTCAGTTTCAACACCAAGGTATCATGAATCAAAGTTGACTTCCCAGATCCAGAAACACCGGTCACCGTGATGAATTTCCCCAAAGGAAACGAGACAGAAACACCCTTTAAATTATTCCCCGATGCCCCTTTCAATTCAATCGTGTGGCCATTGCCAGAACGACGAACAGCTGGGGCTTTAATCGCCAAAGTCCCATTCAAAAACTGCGCAGTAGGCGTTCCTAATTTCACAAACTCCGCCGGAGTCCCAGACCCAATCACCTGCCCGCCATGTCGGCCTGCACCCGGTCCAATATCTAAAATATAATCCGACTCAAGCATCATATCTTTATCATGCTCAACGACCAATACCGAATTACCCAAATCGCGCAAATCCTTCAAGGCCTGAATCAACTTCTCATTATCCCGTTGATGCAAACCAATCGAAGGCTCATCCATGATGTAAAGCACGCCAACCAATTGCGTTCCGATTTGCGTCGCTAACCGAATTCGTTGGGATTCCCCTCCAGACAATGTCTTCATTGGTCGGTCCAAAGTCAAATAAGTCAAACCTATTTGCGTCAAAAAAGAAACACGTTTCCTGATTTCTTTTAACACCTCTGAACCAATTTGCAATTGACGTTCCGAGATGCGCGAATCCACATCTTCTAGCCAAAGCGAAAGCTCGGCAATATCCATTTGGGCTAATTCCCCAATATGCTTCCCGTCGATCTTAAAATGCAATGCCTCTTTTTTCAAACGATAGCCCTTGCATTCCGGACATGTTTTAATGACTAAAAAATCCCGTAACCAATCTTGCGTTTTCTCTGACCCACTCTCCTGCTGACGCTTTAAGAAATTAATAATCCCATCGTATTTTGAATTCCAGTCGGAACCCACATATTTCTTCGAAGGCACCGGAACTGGCTCATCTGTACCATACAGCATGACCTCAACCGCCTCACGAGGAAACTTCGCAATCGGGGTAGACAAACTGACCTGATAAGGCTTAAGCAACACCTCCAACTGCTTAAAAATCCACAATTCTCGGTATTCTCCAATCGGGGCAATGGCACCACGCAAAATACTTAAGGATGTATCTGGTATAACAGACTCCTCCGTAATTTCTTCGACAACACCTAAGCCAGAACAGCAAGGACATGCACCATAGGGGCTGTTAAAAGAAAAGGTATTTGGCGCAGGTTCATCGTATGACAATCCCGTCTTAGGGTCCATTAAGGTTTGAGAAAAGTAATGCAGCTTATCCGCAGCATCCAAAACGAAAACTTGCCCCTTGCCCACATTCATCGCCGTTTGCAAACTCTGTGACAAACGTACCCGCTCATCTTCCGTGATCACTAATCGGTCTACCACCACCTCGATATCGTGCACCTTAAATCGGTCCAACTGCATTTTGGGCTCGATATCCATCACTTCTCCATCCACACGCACTTTGGTATATCCCCATTTGGCAATTTGAACAAACAATTCGCGGTAATGACCTTTGCGACCTTTCACGACGGGGGCTAGCAAAACAACTTTTCCGTTGGCAAATTGAGACAATAAAGTTCCGATGATTTGGTCGACCGACTGCTTCACCATCTTTTCGCCACTCAGATACGAGTAAGCCTCTGAGGCACGCGCATATAAAAGGCGTAAGAAATCATAAATTTCTGTAACGGTCCCCAGCGTAGATCGTGGATTTTTGGAAGTCGTTTTTTGCTCAATAGAAATCACCGGAGATAAGCCTTCAATCTTATCAACATCCGGACGCTCCATATTGCCCAAAAACGAACGGGCATAAGCAGAAAAACTTTCCATGTAGCGACGTTGCCCTTCGGCATAAATCGTATCAAACGCCAAAGAAGACTTCCCGGAACCCGAAATTCCCGTCACGACGACCAATTGATTCCGAGGAATGGAAACATCAATATTTTTCAAATTGTGCTCCCGAGCACCCAATACCTCAATATGTGAAAAACCCGTTAAGTCCATGCCTTTTCCTTAAAATTCAATCCATAAAGGTACAAAAAAAGAGGCTGCCCTTTTCGGGGCAGCCTCAAGAAAAATGAGATTATCTTATTTGTTCAATAACTCATCAAATGTAATGCTCACATAGTACATACTTCCAACCGTTGGGTTAGCCCAACCTGTTGTATATGGTGTACCAAATAAGTTCGTAGCACCTACTTTTAAGATAGACTTCAAGCCAGACAATTTCTTGCTAACCTGCGCATCCAATGTATTAAATGCAGG
>JAHEAY010000175.1:2381-5939 GCA_024642485.1 Cytophagaceae bacterium | reverse complement strand
GATTTTTGGGAGATTTTTTTGTTTTTTGTACCGCTACTGCAGGTTCATATACCCCGGCAGCCTATCAGCTAAAAATTACACATGCAAGAAGCTTCTCCTATTTTCGACAATAATAAAATCCACGTTAAAAAACTCTGGCAAGTCATCATTGCCTCCTCGGTGGGGACGGTGATTGAGTGGTACGATTTTTACATTTTTGGCAGTTTATCCGCGATTATTTCCCTTTCCTTTTTCCCAAAAGACGACCCCACGGCGGCATTTTTGTCTACACTCGCGGCATTCGGTGCGGGATTTGTGGCAAGACCTTTTGGTGGAATTTTGTTCGGTAGATTGGGTGATAAGATTGGTCGGAAATACACCTTTTTATTAACGCTTCTATTGATGGGCGGGTCCACATTCGCCATCGCATTAATCCCTTCGTATAGCGAGATTGGTCTCGTGGCTCCAGCTATTTTATTGCTGTTACGTATCATTCAAGGGCTCGCATTGGGCGGTGAATATGGGGGTGCCGCTACCTATGTAGCAGAATATGCACCGGATGCCCAGCGTGGAAAATACACTGCATACATTCAAACAACTGCAACACTCGGGTTTTTCGTCTCCATCGTTGTGATTTTGGTTTGCCAAAACCTGATGGGCGATGCCACTTTTAAGGATTGGGGCTGGCGTGTGCCTTTCGCCCTATCTGGAATTTTGGTGATTGTATCCTATTTCATTCGTCGGAACATGCACGAATCCCCGCTGTTTTCGAAATTGAAGCAAGAAGGCCGACTGTCCGAAAATCCACTGAAAGAAGCCTTTTCTACGAAAGCAAATCGCCGATTGATGTTGATCGCGATGTTTGGTGCGATTGTGGGACAAGGGGTTGTGTGGCATACAGGCCAATTTTATGCGCAGATATTTATCAACAAGATTCTGAAGGTTGATTTTACAACGACCAATTTGATCATTGCTGCATCCTTGGTTGTGGGAACGCCTTTGTTTGTGGTTTTTGGAAGTTTATCGGACCGTGTGGGTCGCAAGAAAATCATGTTGGGCGGCATGGCCCTCGCTGCCATTTTCTATTATCCGCTCTTCGCATGGATGTCGGACATCGTAGATCAGGAAGGGACTTTGATCAACGATGCCTACCAATTAACGATGAAAGGAAAGGTAGAATTAGCCTTCATTTGCACGTGCTTAGTGACCTTTGCTTCCATGGCCTACGGTCCCATCGCGGCTTTTTTAGTGGAATTATTCCCGACCAAAATACGCTATACATCACTATCGGTACCCTATCACTTTGCGAATGGAATCTTTGGAGGATGCGCACCCTTTGTCGCTACATGGCTTGGAGCAGTGACCCATTCAAATTTCTCTGGAATCTTCTATCCGATTGCACTTTCGGCCTTGACGGTGATTGTGGGGGTAATTTATTTGCCGGAGACAAAGGGGAGAGCGTTAATGGATTAAAATATATGTAGAGACGCGATACTTCGCGTCTCTACATGTATTTATTTAAACGGGCAGCGCGCGCGTTTCTACTATAAATTCGGTGATTTGATTCGATTAATGAATACCGCTGCCAAAACAATTGGCAAAGAGAATATCACAAATCGCATCGAAATGGATGCCCCAGAATCTGCCATCAAGCCAAATAAACTTGGCCCTAAAATCGCTCCAAAACGTCCCATGCCCATCGCTAATCCCACGCCCGTGGAGCGAATTCCTGAAGGATAAATTCTCGTCGAAGCCGGGTACATGGAATTAAATCCACCCTGTACAAAAAAGCCAATGCCGAATGTCAAGGCAAACTTCAATAGAAAATCTTGGTCTAAGTTTCCGTAAAGGTTCAAGAGCACAAATGCGAGCAGAACATAAATCATGATCACGCGTTTAATGCCAATCCGACCAATCAAAATACCCATCACAAAGACGCCCGAAAAAGCGCCCAGGTTCATCGCAGTCCCGATGTAAGTAGCTAATTCGAATGGCATGCCTGTTTGTTTGGCAAGAATGGGAACCCAGCTCAAGACGGTATAAAGTGTGATGAATCCAAAGAAAGTGGCCAACCATAAATAAATCGTGGATTGTCGGAATTCCGGCACAAAAAGATCCCGCCAAGAAGCACGCTTCACCTGCATTTTATCTCGGTTCAAATAAGCCGGAGATTCCGGCAGGACAAAAAACACGGCTATAAACATCGTTAATGAGAATACTCCCGCAGACAAATAGGCAAAGCGCCAACCGTACAAAGGCACAATCCACGCACTCGCAAAGCCCGTTAAAATAGCCCCGAGCGGCCAACCGCCCTGCACAATCCCGACATTAAAATCACGCGTTTTATCTGTGGAGAACTCTGAGGCAACCGTTGCCAAATTGGGCAAAATTCCACCGATACCTAAACCGGTCAGGGCCCGACAAACCAAAAGCAAAGCATAATTTGATGAAAAATAGGCCAGTAACATACCCGAGCTGATCAGGAATAAGGAAATCAAAAATATCTTCCGCCGACCGATTTGATCCCCATAAGGAGCTAAAATAAAACAGCCCGCCGTCATTCCACCTAAACCCGAACTGAAAATGTAGCCTAATTCGGCATTACTAAGTCCGAATTCCTTCATGATTTCAGCACCCGTAAAGGAGACCAACAGCACATCGATGCCGTCATTGAAATTCAGCAAAAAGCATAGGGCAACGACTCCGATTTGGAGCCAAGACATCGAATTTTTCATTGGATTTGAACAACAATTTTTCCTGGGTGACCACTCGAAGCTGCCATTAATCCTGCCTCCAAGTCCGCTAAAGGAATATATTTTGAAATAATTTGGCCTGGGTGAATTTCACCTGCCACAATCGATTGAATAACCGATTCGAAATCCTCTGGATGGTCATAGATTAAGGACCCCCGAATGGATATGCCCCGACGGACCAAGTCCAACGGAGTAAAGCTTGCCGGCTTTTCCGACAAACCCAATAAAACGACACTTGCACCCCTTGGAACATCGGCACAAAAGGCGGTGGTTGCCGCCGCAGAACCGGTACATTCAAAGGCAACGCGAACATCTGCCAACTGCCATTCACCCGTACGTGCACCCATAGAAACTGCTTTATCCAGCAAAACCGAATTCAATTCTCCTACATAAACAATGATGCCGCGCTGAATCGCTAAATGGGTAATCAACATCCCGATGGCCCCGAGGCCAAGGACATAAATCGTATCGCCAGCTTGCAAAGAAGCATGTTTAAGCGCATTAAAAGCAACGGCAGTAGGTTCAATGGTCACAGCATCCGTATCAGAAACTGTCTCAGGCAATGTATGCGCAAAGTCTGCCGGAATTAGCACATATTCCGCAAAACAACCGGGAGCATTTAAACCTATGGTTCGTTTATTCGGACAAACTGTCGCCTGGCCGCGTTCGCAGTAGACACAATTTCCACAAGGCGCATTGGGATCAACCACAACTCGCTCTCCGATTTCGCGCTGCACTCCTTCGCCCACAGCATCAATGTAGCCCCAGCCTTCATGGCCGATGATTGTAGGCTCCGGCAATGGTCGATGTCCACCAAAATAATGTA
>JAHEAY010000175.1:0-2281 GCA_024642485.1 Cytophagaceae bacterium | reverse complement strand
ACCACAACTCGCTCTCCGATTTCGCGCTGCACTCCTTCGCCCACAGCATCAATGTAGCCCCAGCCTTCATGGCCGATGATTGTAGGCTCCGGCAATGGTCGATGTCCACCAAAATAATGTACATCCGAACCACAAATTCCAACTTCCACTAAACGAATGCGTAATTGTCCCGGACCTGGCACCGGTATGGGCTCCTCACGAAAAGCAATGGATTTGGGCCCTGTTAAATAAGCAGCCCGCATTATAAAATCTGATTAAATTCGATGATTTCCCCTGATGGCCCTTTCACATTGAAAAAACGAGTTCCATTTTTCCAAAATTGAAGAAAAGTCGGCGTGGATTCTAAAATCTCAAAACCTGCTTTTTTCAAGGTATCAAACGCATGGTCGACATCAGCCACATCAATGGCGAAATGATCCACATGGCCATTTGACCGACCTTTGATCTCGGCTAATTGCTTCGCAGGCATTTGGTATAATTCGACAATGACCTCGTGATTTTTCATCATGACACAGGTGCCATAACCGCCATCAAACTCAAAAGGAGCCTCCATCACATTCTCAAAACCGAGGCGCTCATAAAATGGAATGGATACTTCTAGGTCATGTGCGGGGATACCAATGTGCTGGATCCGATGGATAAAATCAATCTTCATTTCCGTGTTATTATAGGTTCAAGAACCTAAAAATAGGAAATTTTAAGCTTATGGACGCGCATAGCCCAAATTAAGTAGGAATTTTGGTTGGTAATAACCTTGTAAACCCGAGACTGCCAGTGAACCCGCCTCCGCTAAATCGATAAAACCATCCGCCGCCACATGCGATTCGTCCAGAAATGCACAGGCTAATTCGCCAATCACCAAATACGTTCCATTATGCTTAATCGGCATGATATCAACCAATTTCAAGCCCAATTGCACCGGACTTCCCGCAACGAAAGGGACTGAAAATTCCGGACGGACTTGTTCTGTTAAAGCAACGTGATCAAATTCAGATACACCTTCCGGATATTTGGCACTGGTCTGATGCGCCGCTTCGAATTGGTCAATACCCACATGGTTCATCGTAAAAAAACCTGTGGATTCTATGTTGGCTAATGTATGTGGCGTGGCCTCCTTTGGCCGATTGATAAAACCGATTAAAGCTGGATCAGCTCCTAAATGAACGATATTCGTAAATAAAGCAACGTTCGATAAGCCCGACTGATTTTGGGTAACGATCAAAGTCGCCGGTTTAAAACCGCCCAGACAGTTGACAAAATTCGCGCGCTGGTAGCGATCCATCGCTTGTAAATCCAAAGGAGTGTAACATTTCATGAAAAGCTAACTTACAAATTGTCGGATTGTTTAAACCTTAAATATGCGACCGCGCTGATAAAAGAAGCGTAGAATCAAAAACCAGATGAGCAAGTATGTAAAGGCCCCGGCGAATGAAGCTAGAAAAGGATCCGAAATTCGAGATGCGAATAGGACATCTTGCAAATAAGCCGTCAGCCCCTTCCCTTCCACTTCTAGCATGTTTAAGGCACGCGGAATAATGCCTGAAAAGAAGAAGACCAACATGGGATTTACACCAAAAATCACAAAAGGTTTTGTCCAACCCGCGAATTGTCGCACATCCACGATCCAATATAAAAGGCATAATAAAACGATTGCCCAACCGCCGGTATATAATACGAAAGAACTGGACCAAAGCGCTTTATTGATCGGGAAGCTAAGATCCCAAACAGCCCCCAAAACAATACAGAATAAACCCGCCATGGCCAATAGACGCGTTTGCGAACGAAAATACAGGCCGGCCAACATCCCTAAAATACCCGTCGCAAATGCCGGAATGGTGCTTAATATTCCTTCGGGATCCCAGGTTTTGGTCACCGACCACAAATGCCCGTGCAATAAATAGTTGTCGACATACGCCGCTAAATTCCTCCCCTCCTGCAGGTTCCCTGCCTCGATACCCGGAACAGGCATGTAGGTCATGAGGGCCCAATAAGCAATCAAAAAAAGCAAGGATAAAAGAAGCAATCCACGCGAGGCAATTCGGCCATGTAACATGGCCAATAAAGCATAAACTAAGGCAATGCGAGGTAAAACGCCCGGTAAACGAACGTGGGCAAAATCTTCAAACCAGCCAAAAGCGAGCAGGATTGCTAAAACAAAAAGCGCAAGAGAAACATGTAATTTTCGAGGATAATCCGTGAAAAACAAAATAGTTATGATTGATGTAGCTATCAATCGGACGACCATCAATGGGGCGCCCGACCAATCAGACACATGAATTTT
>JAHEAY010000160.1 GCA_024642485.1 Cytophagaceae bacterium | reverse complement strand
AATCAGAAGCAAAAGCTTTGGCCAAAGAGGGCAAAGCCGTTGTTTGGATTGATGGTGGATTGCATGCGACAGAGACGGTAGGTATTCACCAATGGATCGAATCCATTTATCAATTCACCACTCGAAACGATGAGGAAACCAAACGTATTTTGGCAAATACGATTATTCTTTTTGTGCACGCGAATCCGGATGGACAGGAGTTGGTCTCCAACTGGTATATGCGCCAACAAGACACGCTGAAACGCTCGACTGACCATTTGCCACGGCTGTATGAAAAATACATCGGGCATGATAATAACCGGGATTTCTACATGATGAATATGAGCGAGTCGGCGAATATGGCGCGCCAACAATACATCGAATGGATGCCGCAGATTCTATATAATCACCATCAAACAGGTCCAGAAGGAACAGTTGTAGCCGGTCCTCCGTATAGAGATCCTTTTAATTATGTCTATGATCCTTTGTTGGTCACCGGCATCGATGCCCTAGGCGCCGCGATGAGTTCGCGCTTAAATGCTGAGGACAAACCCGGTTACACGATGAAGTCCGGTTCCGTTTACTCCACGTGGTGGAACGGGGGATTGCGTACGACGGCTTATTACCATAACATCATTGGTCTATTGACAGAAATCATCGGTAGCCCAACGCCGCAAAATATCCCATTGGTACCGAATCGTTTGATCCCGAATTCAGCAACGCCTTTTCCCATCACGCCCCGCAAATGGTTTTTCAAGAATTCCATCGACTATTCGTTATCGCTCAATTATGCCGTGCTGAATTATGCGACGCGTTACCGGGAAGAGGTCTTGATGAATATTTATAAAATGGGTCGGAAGTCCATCGAACTAGGGTCCCAAGATTATTGGACATTGTCGCCGAATAAAGTGGAGAAGTTAACGGGAATTGCAGGAAACAATCTCAAGACCAAAAGCGATAGTTTATTTGCAGTCGTATATAAGAATCCGGAAACGCGGGATGCGCGCGCATACATTATCACGGCGGATCAATCGACGACACGTTTGGCCTTCGTAAATATCTTGATTAAGAGTGGTATTCGCGTGGAGAAAGCAACCAAGGCTTTTGAAGTGAACGGCAAGACCTATCCACAAGGTTCTTATGTCGTGATGACAAATCAAGCCTTCCGTCCGCATGTCATCGACATGTTTGAGCCACAAGATCATCCCAATGATTTTCAATATCCAGGTGGTCCTCCCGTTCGTCCGTATGATTCCGCGGGTTGGACACCGGCATTTACGATGGGGATTCAGTTTGATCGGATTTTGACCGACCTACAAGTCCCGCTCGAAACCATCCCTTATGGCCAGCTCCAACAGGCAAGTCCGGCGTTTGAAACCGCTAATTATTATGCTTTCCCAAGTTCGGATAATGCGTCATTTACCCTGTTGAACGACCTGCTAAAAGCTGGAATCGAGGTTACGAAAACCAAAGAATCTTTCTGGCTAAAACATAGCACGGCTGCTGCAGCCATTCTTGCTAAAGCAACCGTGAAAATTTCACCGTTGGCAAACATGCCTCAGCAGGCATCAAAAAAAATGGGAGCTAAGCGGATCGGTTTATGGGATGTCTATGGCGGTTCCATGCCCTCAGGTTGGTTGCGTTGGATCTTAGAACAACATCATTTTGACTTTAAACTGGTCTTTGCCAAAGAAATCGACAAAGGAAATCTGCGGGCTAAATTTGACGCGATCATCTTTGTTACGCGTGCAATTCCAGGTTTAAAACCTGAAACAGCTGGCGAGAACACGCCCAAAGAACCTGTAGAAACTGACATTCCTGAAGAATATCGCGCGACCATGGGAAAAATTACGGTTGCCAAATCCATTCCTGCCTTACGCGCATTCTTGGAAGAGGGGGGAGATATTATCACCATCGGTTCTAGCTCAAATCTCGCATATCACCTGAATTTACCCGTAAAAAATGCCTTGGTGGAAGTTGTCGCTGGTAAGGAACGCGATTTGCCGGGTGAGAAATTTTACATTCCGGGAAGTGTGATGCAAGTTGCGGTGGATGATGCGGTGGATGCCAACTGGGGTATGACGTCCAAAGCGGATGTTTATTTCAGTGCGAGTCCAGTCTTCAAATTATCGGCGGAGGCCATTGCGCATGGCAGTTTAATTCCATTGGCTTGGTACGCTTCAGATAAAACCTTACGTAGTGGATGGGCATTTGGCCAAACCTATTTGGAAGATGGCATCGCGGCATTTCAAGCGAAAGTAGGTAAAGGTAATTTGTTCGTCTATGGACCTGAAGTAACTTTCAGAGCTCAGACGCACAATACCTTTAAGATGGTATTTAATCAATTATACGAGAGTCGATAACGAATGAAATGTATGAATAAGTGCCTTTTATTATTGTTTTTGGGCTTGGTCTTTTCAGCGCATGCCCAGAAATTGGCCTATTTCCCATCTGCCAAATCCTGGGAGCATAAGGCCCCGGACTATTTTCAATTAGATACCACGAAATTAAACGAGGCGATCCGATTTGCCCAAAGCAATGAGAGTAGCCTGCCGAAGAATTTATGGCTTTCTCAGGCCATGCAATATGGAAAAGAGCCTTTTTCGGATCCGATCGGGCCGATGGCCGACCGAGGTCCTGCGGCAGGAATCATCGTTTATAAGGGATACATCATTGCGGAATGGGGGAACCCTGCTTCGGTGGAAATGACGCATAGTGTTACAAAAAGTATGGTTTCGTCGGTGGTGGGCTTGGCGTATGACAAGGGCATCATTGCATCCTTGGATGATAAGGTTCACGGGTATTTACCGCCTGTGGAGGTGCTGAATTCCGAAGGCATTCAGGCAAATCAAAGTCCGATTGCGAAAACATCCTTCCTTTATCCGTTTGAAACGGAACATAATCGGAAAATTACCTGGGATCATTTATTACGTCAAACTAGCGATTGGGAAGGTGTTTTATGGGGAAAGCCGGATTGGGCGGATCGTCCTTCGGATAAGCCAATGGAATGGTTGACTCGCAAGCGTTTTGAGCCAGGCACTGTTTACAAATACAATGACACACGTGTCAATGCGCTGGCTTTGGCGGCTACCTTGGTTTGGCGAAAACCATTACCCGAGGTGTTGCGCGAGCACATCATGAGCCCGATCGGGGCGTCCAATACTTGGGCGTGGACGGGCTATAAAAATGCTTGGATTGTTGTAGATGGAAAATTGATTCAATCTGTGAGTGGAGGAGGCCATTTTGGAGGTGGGGTGTTCATCAATGCCTACGATATGGCACGTTTGGGTCTCCTAACTTTGCGAAAAGGAAATTGGAATGGCAAGCAAATTTTATCAGAAGAATGGATTCGTAAAGCAACGACACCAGGCTCAGCAAATAGCGGATATGGCTTCATGAATTATTTCTTGAATACGGATCGCAAATTGTATCCTTCGGCGCCAGCGACTGCCTATGCGCACATCGGTAATGGTACAAATGCCATTTATGTGGATTCGGAAAATGATATCGTGCTGGTGGCCCGCTGGATTGAGGATAAGTCCTTGGATGGTTTAATCCAACGGGTGTTAAGTGCTTTACCTGCGAAACGTTAATTCAATAATTTATTTCCTTGTTGAATTAGGTATTCGGCATCTTTGTCGTGAAAGGGAATGATTTGCGGATAAGGCCATGTTTTTTCATGGTTTAGATAGGGCTTGAGATAGGCGTAGGCCTTGGCTAGACTTGCTCCGGATGGACTTTGGTAATGCCAAAGGTCCTCGTGGATTTGTTCGGCGAAATGGGCCAACAAGAAAAAGCCTTCGAGGTTCATGACGCAATAGCCCAAGGATTTAGTCCGTGCGAT
The DNA here is from genome assembly GCA_024642485.1 of Cytophagaceae bacterium. Lineage (GTDB taxonomy): Bacteria > Bacteroidota > Bacteroidia > Cytophagales > Spirosomataceae > Aquirufa. The sequence goes on along the minus strand of JAHEAY010000160.1, from coordinate 2,229 downwards.
TTCGAAAGGTTGCGAACCGTCCGGTTTAATTTGGGATTCAATGCGCTTTTTTGTGATTTCCAATTGTTTTTTTGCGAGTTCCGTTTGACCTAAATAGATGGCATAAATCACAACTTGCACGTCGTAATAGGTACCGTGATTATTATGTTCGTCGGCCTCATCTTGCCCAATCGGACTTTCCAGGAGCCATGTTAAATATGCGCCAAACCATGCCCTAAGCGCCAAATCATTCGCTTTCGTCCAGGCCTTGGAAGCCTTCAGTCGTATAGAGGCATCCGTAATTTTGTAAAGGAGTCGGGTTTCGATGATTCCGATTCCCCGACCGGTATTGATTCCGGGAATGCCTTGTCCAAAATTCAGATGGGGTGTTTGTTTTGTTTCGGGGGAAATAAACCAGGTTTCGATTAAGCGCGCGGCAAAAGCCGCGTATTTCTCTTGCTTACTTTGTTCGAAGGCTTGGGTGAGCAAAACAACATCGTCCGTCATCAAGTCCATTTCTTCGGAATCTGAAATCAAATCGATTTCAGGGTTGCGGACTCCATCTCTTCGAATGTACGGTTTCCCATCTTTTTTTGTGCTATCTGGCCACCAGTAAGGCCCCTGGCTCATGTAATCATGTTTATTGCCACTAGGAGGGATTTGGGCCTTATCCATGACGGAATAAAGTTTCGCCTTGGCGAGGACTGCATCAGCCTTTTTTAAAAGATTTTCTTGTGCGAAATTGGGGTAGACCCATAAAATCAAAATGAGCAAGAATCCTTTTTTCATGGGCGTTTTTTTTGAAAAGACGCTGCACGCCGAATTCTAATCAAATCAATTGCGAATTATCGTTAATCAGTTCTAATGTTACTTATGCCGGAACCAACAATCCATGCGGTCATTTTCGTAGGCCTTGAATACGGTATTTACCGGAAATCCGTGGCGTAAATTTTCGTTAAAATAGGTTCTAGCTAAGTAATTGAATGCCCCCATGTCTCCCGTATAGGCTGTTTTGTTTGTCCGATTATAATGTTGATGAATCTCACAAAGCTGTTGGAGGAAGTCGAAAAAAACAGGAAAGGCTCCGCCAAAGATTCCACAGTTTAAGAGCGGTTCTTTGGCAAAACGTTCTTCGTAGTCCTGGTAATCTTGAATTTGTCCGCGTAGGTGTTCAGCATGGGCAATCATCCATTCGTTTTGCAGCGTTTTAGGTTCATCGCCACAAAAAAGTGCGCTTTGATTTTCCATAAAAAAGGTGTCTTCAAATGGATTTTGGGCTAAGGTGACATCGGAAACATCCGTCACAAAAACACCCTGAATGGGTTCTGGACATTGTGCTAGATAATCGCGGTATACGAAATAGCGAAATACATTGGGATTAAATTCCGGATTGTAGTCTACTTTTTTGAATGAGATATGTGTATTGCTGTAGCGTTTGCATGTCTCCTCCGAAAAATTATTGTGAAAGATAATCCCGCGGAGATTAGCCTGCGCGACGGATTCTGCCCATGCCTGAACTAATTCATAGGAATCGTCTGCGAGTGTAGTGTTCCGATTAACATCATAAATGCCCGTTAAATGACAGGCCATGATGAGGTGAGTATGGGTCGGCATCAATTCGTATTTGAAGCTAATTCCCTTTTCAAAACTGCACAAGAGCTATTCGGATTATTCCGGTAGTAGATATAGGACTTTTGGTTCACCTTCTTTACGTTAAACAGGACTTTTGCTTTTTCATAAAATGCGGAATCCGCGGCAAATCCACCCTCGAAATCGATCGTTTTAAATACTTTCTGATGACCAAACAAAGTCCCAAAAAGAATCGCATCGTCCAAATGAATGGGTTTGCTTAAGTCATTCTTATCCGGAACATAATAATCCTCGATGGAATCGACGACAGTCTCTGTGGTGGAACATATCAAATCCGCATTTCCCATTTCTTGAAGACACGCGCTTAAATGAAAGGGTTTGTATTCATCGTCACTATCTAAAATGGTGATGTATTCCCCGATGCTATTAATTACTCCTCGATTGATGGATGCCGCTTGTCCCCGATTACGGTGGCGAATGTAGGCGATTTTATCTTCGTGTAGCTCAATGTATTCCAATAGCGATTTGCGATCGTTTTGGGTACTACCGTCGTCGATAATAATCAGTTCGAAATCCTGAAAATCTTGCCCTAAAACAGAATCAATAGCTCTTTTAGTCAAATGAAATTCCGTATTAAATACCGCCATGAGGACCGATATT
>JAHEAY010000145.1 GCA_024642485.1 Cytophagaceae bacterium | reverse complement strand
ACTCCACCACATTGGCATGGCATTATGGCTGCAGATGCGGCGCGTGCAGGAAAAGATGTTTGGTGTGAAAAACCGATGACTCGAACCATCGGTGAAGGACAGAAATTAAAAGAAGCGATTCAGCAGCATGGTCGAATTTTCCGACTAAACACCTGGTTCCGTTTTGAAGGTAATTTTTATGGGTTGAATTGTCCCGTGAAACCCATGAAGAAATTAGTGGATTCGGGACTTTTGGGATGGCCTTTGAAATTCACGGTAAGCAAACACACAGGTTTCGATTGGAAATTTTACTGGGTGGGCAAAACGGATTTGACACCTCAACCTGTACCTCCTGAATTAGATTACGACGCTTGGCTCGGACCAGCGCCGTATAAACCTTATAACGTTCATCGGACCCACCAAACTTTCCGGGGCTATTGGGATTACGATGGGGGAGCCTTAGGCGACATGGGCCAACATTACATGGATCCGATTCAATATATGTTGGGCAAAGACAACGAAAGCCCCGTGTATGTCGAAGTGGATGCTCCGGTTCAAGATAAAGATGCCGTGGGAATCTTCAATCGAATCACGTACACCTATGCAGATGGATGCCAAATCGTTCTCGATGGCGAAGCCAAAGACGAGAAAGTAGCTTACATCGAAGGCCCGAAAGGAAAATTATATCGCAATTTCAAATCGGACATTCCTGATTTGGAACGCAAATTGGCTGAGTTCCCGGAGCCGCCGGCCCAACAAATGGACTTTGTGGACTCGGTGAAAAATAGGACGCAATTTGCCTTGAATGAGGAAAATGGACATCGTTCATGTACGCTCATCAACATGGGTTTAATTGCGATGCGTTTGCATCGCAACCTTAAATTTGACCCAATTAAGCAAGAATTTATCGGCGATCCCGAAGCAAATAGTCTCATTAACCAGCCGATGCGCGCACCTTATATCCTCTAAACATTATGAAATATTTAGTTTTATTATTAGTTAGTTGGCAAGCTTTCGCGCAAACAACCCGAGAGCAGCAATTGAATTACCGCACAATAGGTGCCACGTCAGAGTTAAAAGCAGCTGCCTATGCGAGCAAAGGAATTTACGAACCCACCCAAGCGACAGAAGCCTTCATTTTGGCAAATGCCAAAAATATAACAGAGTTAAAAGCCTTTTTACGTGCGGACCTTCCGGAGGCAACGCAATGTCAAATCATTGGACTGATTGCTAAGCAAGATGAAAGTATCTTGCTGGCGAAGTATCCAAATTCAAAACCGCAGGTAACAGCTTTTATTCTGAAGCAATTATTGGCAAAACCGCGGATCAATATCACGTTGAAATCATGGGATTCGGCACATCAAAAAGCTTTCATTATCGCCGTTGGGACTTTCAAAGCTGCTTGGGCTTTACCGCTTATACAAAATTCGAATTTCAAAACGGAACAGATCATTGCTCAACTTCACGTGAAAGGAGCAAAGGGCTTGCCTACTGTTTGGGATTTATTGAAAACGAATCAAGTAGACGCACAAAAAATCGCTGACCTGACAACTACATTAGCGGCAAATAATTTCTTGAAAGAAAAATTAAACTCTTATGATCAAGCGTCCACGGCACAAAAAACGGTTTTATTGACTTATGGTAGCGGCCGACAATGGCCTGAGGTGAAATCATTGGTTTGGCGTGCAGTACAATCGAATCATCCCGAACGCGCTGCGGGATTTGAGGCTTTGGATAAATGGGTGGATTTAGCTGATTTTGACCTGATTGCAGAGAAATTATCCGTCGCGCAATTGCCGAATGAAGTAAAAGCGCTACAAAATTGTATGACGCAATTGATCAAAAAGGACGGCACGCGCAATAGTAAAATCACGGCATTTGCTTCATCCGCAATCCAAAAATCGAATTGGGTTCCCTTCGTTCAAGAAGTGGCCAATTTGGATTGGTTATATGCTTTAGGGAAGACAAATGAAGAGGCGTTGCGCGCTTTTGTACAGATTAATGGGAAAGCATTTGCGAATGTAGACCAACAAGTATTGCGTTACCGAAACGCATTAAGCTTGACACAAAATCTGGAAACACGCGAGCAGATTTATAAAGGTTTGGCGAAATGCAATTCTCTTTCGGCTATGCGCACTTTGTACTTAGGCCTAAAAGAACCCAATATCAAGCAAATCGCTGTAGATGGATTAGCTGCTTTGTATGTTGCCAATCCGGAATTTCAGGGTACCATGACGAAAGAATGGACATTGGAAAATCAATGGCAAATCTCCGATGCCGCGATTCGTGATCAAGTGATGAAGAGCAATCCGGGCCGTGGATTTTATACGATGTACAATGGTATCGATTTACGCGGATGGAAAGGTTTGGTTGACAATCCTGTGAAACGCAGAAAGACTTCGGCAGATACCTTGGCCATGAAGCAAATTAAAGCTGATTCCATCATGCGCAAAGGCTGGTTGGCCCAAGGCGAAGAATTGCATTTCACAGGCCATGGTGATAATTTATGTTCGGTCAAAGATTACCAAGATTTTGAATTGTCGATCGACTGGAAAATTGAAAAAGATGGAGATGCTGGACTTTATTTGCGTGGTTCACCGCAGGTACAGATTTGGGACATTGCCCGTACGAATGTAGGTGCCCAAGTTGGTTCAGGAGGTTTGTATAACAATCAAATCAATCCAAAGAATCCGTCGAAAGTAGCTGATAATCCAGTAGGAGAGTGGAACGCCTTCCGTGTAATCATGCGTGGAGAACGCGTAACAGTTTATTTAAACGGGGAGTTGGTTGTGGATAATGTGATTTTGGAAAATTATTGGGATCGCAAAATTCCCATTTTCATCAAGGATGCGATCGAATTGCAAGCGCATGGAAATCACATCGTTTACCGAAATATTTATGTAAAGGAATTAGTACCTCAGCCGATTTATCAACCTGAAGAAGTAGGTTTTGAGCCTCTTTTTGATGGGTCATCTTTGTTCCAATGGACGGGAAATACGACGGATTATGTACCTGTAAACGGCGAATTAGTGGTGGATCCGAAACGTGGTGGCAAAGGGAATTTATACACGAAGAAAGAATACGGTGATTTTCACATGAAGTTTGAATTCCAGTTGACGCCCGGCGCCAACAATGGCCTAGGCATTCGTACGCCGCTCGAAGGCGATGCGGCTTATGTGGGTATGGAATTACAGATTTTGGATAATACCTCTCCAATGTATGCCAAATTACAACCGTATCAATATCATGGTTCCGTGTATGGAATCATTCCTGCGAAGCAAGGATTCCTGAAGCCGGTAGGCGAATGGAATGAAGAAGAAGTAATCGCAGAGGGAAATCACATCAAAGTAATTTTAAACGGAGAAGTAATCACAGATGGCGACATTGTGCAGGCCATCAAAGACGGAACGCCGGATCATAAAGAACATCCGGGTTTGTTAAACAAAACAGGACATATCGGGTTCTTAGGACATGGGTCTCCTTTGAAATTTAGGAACTTACGCATTAAGGAAATCATCAAAAAGAAAAAATAGTCATGGCAATTACATTGACGATTAATCGAAAAAAAGTAAGCTTGGACATCGATTCCAATACACCCCTTTTGTGGGCTTTGCGGGATCATGTAGGTTTGTTAGGAACCAAGTTTGGATGTGGAATCGCCCAATGTGGCGCTTGTACCGTTTGGGTAAATGGCGAACCGATGCGCTCTTGTGTTTTGCCTATTTCCGCTGTAGGGAATGCGCAAATCACTACGATTGAAGGATTGGATCCTGCGGGAAAACATCCTGTCCAAGAAGCATGGGATGAATTAGATGTGCCGCAATGTGGATACTGCCAAGCCGGTCAAATCATGACGGCTGCAGCATTACTCAAGAAAAATCCGCATCCTTCTAAACAAGAAATTGTTGATGGAATGGCTGGAAATATTTGTCGCTGTGGTACCTACCACCGCATTCAAGAAGCAGTTGCCCTAGCCTCTAAAAAAGTCAAAAAATGAAAACGAGCCGTAGAAATTTTATCCAACAAACGGCACTCCTTACGAGTGTGTTTACCTTGGGATTCGATTGGTTTGAATCGAAGGGCGCTGCGATGGCAATTTCCAATGAGCCAGGAAGATTTAATGCATTTTTGAGCATTGATTCGACAGGAAAGATTCGTTTGTATTCACCTAATCCGGAAATTGGACAAGGCATTAAAACCGCATTTCCTGTTGTCGTGGCAGAAGAATTGGATGTGGATTGGAAGCAAGTGGAAGTACTGCAAGCGAATTTAGATACGCAAAATTTTGAACGCCAAGTAACGGGTGGTTCAGGTGCATTGAAACATTCATGGGAGCGGTTGCGCAAAGCGGGTGCGACTGTGCGCCAGATGATGATGCAAGCTGCAGCGAATCAATGGAAGGTGGATGTTAGTACATGTAAAACCTCCAAAGGTTTTGTGTTAGGACCTTCCGGTCAGAAAGCATCTTACGGTTCTTTGGCAACTGAAGCAGCCAAAATACCAGTTCCCTCGACAGTTACTTACAAGGATCGTAAAGATTATAAGATTATTGGAACGCGTGTACGTGGCGTGGATAATCAAGCGATTGTGACGGGTAAACCCGTTTTTGGGATTGATGTTCGTAAGCCCGATATGGTTTTTGCTCAGATTGTGAGACCGCCGTTTGGTGCGACTTTAAAGTCATTCTCAGCCGACGATGTCAAGAAAATGCCGGGAATCATTGATGTGGTTTCCTTTAAAAACAAAGTGGCTATCGTGGGCAAGAGTACCTATGAAATCATGCAGGCTCGTCAAAATTTGACTTGTTCGTATGGATCCGATGCCCCTTTGGAAAGTAACGAAACCCATCAAGCTTGGTTTGATGCGGGAATGAAATCGGATAAGGTGACGGTCCAACGGAAGGACGGTGATTTTGCGAAAGCTATTTCAGAAGCTACCAAAGTGATCGAAGCGACTTACGAATGTCCATTTATCTCACATAGCCCGATGGAGCCGATGAATTTTTTCGCGGATGTCAAGCCGGCTTCGGTATTATTGGCAGGACCTACGCAAGTTCCCCAACCAGCGCAAAAAGCCGTAGCTACCTTATTAGGTGTTCCGGAAAATACGATTCAAGTGGAGCTGAGTAAAATGGGCGGTGGCTTCGGTCGGCGCTTAAGTAATGATTTCGCCTTAGAAGCCGCAGAATTATCGAGTATCATTAAAAAACCTGTTTTGGTCATGTGGACCCGGGAGGATGATATGGGTGGAGGTACTTACCGACCAGCTGTACGTTATCATTTCAAAGCGGGTATTGATGCCAAAGGAAATATAACGGCATTTTATTTGCGTGGCGTAGGCTTGAATGCAGGAAATTCGACTCGCCAAGATAATTTCCCGGTAGGTGCCATTGACCATGTGTTGATTGAGTCAGTCGATCAGAAATCAGCTGTCACGACGGGACCTTGGCGCGCGCCGATTACCAATTTCTTGGGATTTGCCGAGCAAGCATTCTTAGATGAGGTAGCCGAAGCAGCCGGAAAAGATCCCATTCAATTGCGTTTGGATTTGTTGGCACGTGTGAAATCCAATCCCGTAGGCAAGATTACCTATGAACCTGATCGTTTTGCCGAGGTGATTCGTCAAGTTGCCGAAAAATCGCAATGGAAAAAGAAACCGGGTGTGCACCAAGGATTTAGTGTCTACTATTCACATTTCTCCTACGTGGCTCAGGTCGCTGAGGTGCAGGTGAAAAACGGTAAGCCGCAGGTGAAGCAGGTAACTGCCGTGACGGATTGTGGTGAGGTAATTAACTTAAGTGGCGCAGAAAATCAGGTGAAAGGTGCGATCATCGATGGGATGGGACATGCGATGTTTGCCAAATTAAATATTCAAGCAGGAGTGACAAGTCCAACGAATTTTAATGCCTATCGAATGATACGAGGTAATGAAGTTCCAAAAATAGATGCGTACTTTGTGGATAATGGAATTAGTCCAACGGGACTAGGGGAGCCAGCATTGCCGCCAACGGGTGGTTCGATTGCGAATGCAATTTATGCGGCTACTAAAAAACGATTCTACAAACAACCCTTTTATTGATGGCAAATCCCAAAGTTCAATATTTAGATAATTTAAGAGTCACGGCAACACTTGCTGTGTTGCTGATTCATTCGGCTGCGAATGTCTTATTGAGCTTTGGGAAAACGCCTGATTCGGCTTGGTGGTT
>JAHEAY010000132.1 GCA_024642485.1 Cytophagaceae bacterium | reverse complement strand
ATATCAACGAGTGGGAATTCGGCCAATATTATCGAGGCGGTGAAAGCTGCTCAGGCGAAAGGAATGTCGGTTGTTTTATTGACTGGCAAAGACGGTGGCCAATTAGCAGCATTCGACCATGGTTTCGAAGTGCGCGTTGATCATTTCGGTTATGCCGACCGGATTCAAGAGATTCATATCAAGGTGATTCATATTTTGATTCAGTTGATAGAGAGGGAGATGGGGTATTAGGGAGTTAAGAGTTAAGAGTAAAGAGTTAAGAGTAAAGAGTAAGAAATCATGGACTAGCGACTAGTGACTAGCGACTATCTACAAACAAAAACATTTTGACATTCAGAGAACTAGGCTTAGCCGAAAAATTATTAGAGGGGATCGAATCCATGGGCTATAAGACGGCCACACCTGTCCAAGAACAGGTGATGAAGCCAATTTTAGCTGGACGCGATGTTCTAGCATCGGCTCAGACTGGTACGGGAAAAACGGCGGCATTTTTGTTGCCGATTATCCATAAACTATTGACGGAGGAACATTCCGAAAATCACATTAATGCATTGATCATTGTTCCTACTCGTGAACTAGCTGTTCAAATTGCTGGGAACATGGAAGGATTAGGCTATTTTACCAATGTGAGTTGCATGCCCGTATATGGCGGTGGTGATGGAAATTCCTTTACAACTGAAAAGACGGCATTAACTTCTGGGGTTGAATTGGTTGTTTGCACACCAGGTCGCATGATTGCCCATTTGAATATGGGTTATGTCGACTTGAAGCATGTGAAGTATTTAGTCTTGGACGAGGCCGATCGCATGTTGGACATGGGTTTTCACGATGATCTGATGAAGATTACGGGATATTTACCCAAGGAGCGTCAAAACCTTTTATTCTCTGCGACGATGCCACCTAAAATGCGTGACCTCGCTCGTAAATTAATGCAGGACCCTGTCGAAGTAACAATCGCGGTTTCTAAACCCCCTGAAGCCATCGTACAAGAAGCCTTTGTGGTGTATGAAAAGCAAAAAAGTGCTTTGGTTAAACATTTATTGAAGCGCCAAGATTATACCCGCGTCATAGTATTCTGTTCTCGTAAGCAGAATGTGAAATCCTTAACTTCTGATTTGAAACGCGCACGTTTCTCGGTAGAAGAAATTCATTCCGATTTGGAACAAGATGTGCGCGAGCAAGTATTGCAGGATTTTCGAAATAAGAAGACGAAAATCTTGGTGGCTACCGATATTTTGAGTCGGGGAATTGATATCGATGAAATTGAATTAGTTATCAATTACGATGTTCCGAACGACGGAGAGGATTATATCCATCGGATTGGTCGGACGGCACGTGCTCAAACGAAAGGGACAGCATATACCTTAATTACCGAAGCGGAGCAGCGTAAATTCGCAGCCATCGAACGACTTTTGGAAAAGGAGGTAACGAAATCTCCCGTGCCAGTGGAATTTGGCGAAACGCCTGCTTACAATCCTGGCGAGGCGAAGGCATTTAAGCCAAGTGGCGGAGGTGGATTTAAAGGGAAGAAAAAGGTCTGGAAGAAAAGACCTCCGAAAGCATAACAAAAAAGGCGCTAGTGATAGCGCCTTTTTTTATGTCGATTAATAGCTTCCGCCATCGTCTCCTTCAGTACCCACAAGGGAGTCGACCAAGCGACCAAAAATATCCTTGATGCTTGGAGGTTTCGGCTTTGTTTTGTCAGGCTGACTTGGTTGGGAAGAAGGGATATTAGGAACTTCCTCATTGCTTTGCTCTGCCGCATTGATTTGATCAAAATATACTTGCACCAATCCAATGGATGTGGCAAATGCTGGGTCTTTAATGTCGGTTGTAAGTCCAAAGGCAGCCGTTGCGTCTGGTAAACCAATACGTGTTTCTAAGCCTGTCACTTTTTGGAACAAATCATCTAAATCGGGTAGCTGAGCTCCTCCACCACAAATCACAATTCCACCACGTAGTAATTGAGCCTGCGTCGTTTTTTGAATTTCAGCCATTACGATTGCTGCCAATTCCTTCATGCGCTCCTCAATGATGATCGCAACGTTTTTAACCGAAATAGGCGTTGGCTTTCTGCCCGCAATACCCGGAATTAATACCACTTCATTTAAGTCGATTAGGCGATGAACGGCTGTACCAAAGCGTGTTTTCAAGGCTTCAGCATGTTCTGAGGTAACGTCTAATCCGATGCGTAAATCTTCTGTAATGCGATCTCCACCCCAGTTTAACACCGTAGCATGTTTCAATCGTTTGTTTTGATAGATGCTAATTTCGGTTGTACCACTTCCGATGTCTACTAAAACAACACCTTGCTGCTTCTCCTCCGCATTTAATACGGAACTAGAACTCGCTAGTGGGCTGAAATATAAATTCCCCCCTTTGATGTGATCTGATTCGGCTGATTTTAAGGTGCGACTAAACAGTTCAAATTTATCTAGGTGGGCCGTGATGACCATGAAATTGCCTTGAATCGTAGCGCCAATTTGGCCAATCGGTTCTAAGGTTTCTGGTAAATTACCAACTTTAAATCCGATTGGAAGGGTATGTAAAACGCAGGGATTTTTCTCCGCGACGTTCTTTTTAGCTTCTTCGGTGATATCGACAATATCCTTAACCGTTACCGGATCGGATGCGTTTTTACGCGTTTTCGAGATCGTGAAAGGTGTAACCTTGATGTGGCTTCCTGATAGGTTCGAAGAAAAATAATATTCCTTTGACTTGCCAGGTAATGCTTGTGCAATTTGATTAATGGCATCAGCAATGGCCGTTGAGGTCTTATTGATGTTAACGATTTCTCCATTTAAAATGTATCCGGAGGTATTTGAAGATCCAGTAGCGACGATTTCCAAAGTTCCATTTGCTGTTTGCTTTCCGGCTACAGCACGTACCGATGAACTACCAATATCTAGACCAATGATTAAATCGTTTCGCATATAAAATAAGAACTAAAATTTTGTTGATTTCTACTAAAATATAAAATTAGGCAATTAATCACAAATTACCTGATTCTTATATTTCAGGTGTACCCAATGGTAAGTATTCCAACCTTTATTGGGAATGATTTTCTTGTAAAACAAGGCTAATTTTTTGAATTTGGTCTCAATTTTAATGGGTAAACCAAAGTCTATATACGTTTGTCCCATGGCAGGAATCAATACGACACCACCATCTGCTGCCACGATCACTTGTGTAATTTGCGCGCGCCAGAAATCATCGTTATTGATGAATTCAAATAAGGGAATTAAGGTCTTGCCTCTTGCGTCCAACAAGTCTTTACGTTTGCCCGTAAAAAAAGGACCCGAAGCAATCAGCACGCGCGGGGTAAACAAGGAACTTGTTCCAATGAATTTTCCCTCATGCGTGACATATTGATCCTTGTAATTTGACTCACCCGACGTAAAATGCAGAATACGTGCAATGGGGCGGTATTCTTTGACAGAAACAATAATTTTTCCACTGAAATCGTGATGCGCCTCACAAGATTTAACAAGCGGAATCTTCTTCACGCGTTGTTCAATTTTGTGTAAGGAAATTTCATCTAAAGGCTTGTCGACAAAATAATCAGTTCCCTGATTCGTGACCATGACGTTGATGTCCTGCTTGCTTAAAAGTGGGCGTTCGTTCTCAGAATCTAATTTGATGACGATTCCCGTACATTTGATTTCGCGGTAATTCATCTCAGCGAATATGATTGCACCTATAGCCAAGCCAGCTAATATCACCAGGGTGATTAGCTTTTTGACACGCGCGAAATCAATTCGAATTTTCTGACTCATGGTAAAATATCCTACGAAGTTACAGCCATTTTTAAATCATTCAAAAGCAAGTCGATATCTCCTGCACCCATTGTCACTAAAAGTTTGGGCTTGTCGAGTTTCATGCGCTCAATAAACGCTGATTTGCTTATTACTTGCTTGTTTTGGCTTGGAATTTTTTCCAATAATAAATTCGAATCAATGCCAGGAATCGGTAATTCTCTGGCCGGATAAATATCCAACAAATAAATTTCGTCTGCCAACCCTAAACTTTCTCCGAAATCGGCTAAAAAATCACGGGTTCTTGAAAATAGGTGAGGTTGAAATACGGCGACCAATTTTTCGTTGGGATACAAAGCCTTCACCGATTTCAAACATGCCGTAATTTCTGTTGGATGATGCGCATAGTCATCGATCAGCACATGTTCAGGCGTTTCTACATGGTACTCAAAGCGGCGTTTGACGCCTTTAAAGCTCACGATACCCTCTTTTACTTCCTCCGGTGTAAGTCCGTGGTACATGGCCAAAGCTGCCGCAGCCAAGGCATTTTCAATGTTATGAAATCCAGGAATACGCATCGGAATATCGTTGATGCTTCCGCCAGGATATAGCATATCAAATACCATGCGGTGATTTTCAATGCGAATATTTTTCGCTTGATAGTCACCTTGCTCGATTCCAAAAGTCTTCGAATCTGCTGGGCCTTTCAAATTTAGTCCCGCTTTTTGAATGAAAAAGCCGCCTGGTTTAATTTGGTCAACAAATAATTGGAAAGATTCTAACACTTGTTCTGCCGCGCCATAAATATCCAAATGATCCGCATCGGTTGAAGTTACAACAGCTGCTTGTGGATACAAGGTTAAAAAGGAACGATCATATTCGTCAGCTTCTACGACAGAAACAATATTTTCTGGCCCGTGATTGGGGATGAAATTTGTCCCATAATTCTGGGTAATTCCCCCTAAAAAAGCCGTAACATTTTTATGTGCATGAACCAATAAATGCGTCAAAAGAGAAGATGTAGTCGTTTTTCCATGCGTTCCTGCGACCGCGAGTGTTGGGATTTGTTCGGTCATCCATCCGAGAATCTGCGAACGTTTCCACAAGGTAATTCCCTGGCCCAAGAAGTAGTTTTTCTCGATGTGATCTGCTGGGATTGCAGGCGTGTAAATGAACAAGCATGCCGCTGGGTTTTCTAAACAAATCGCGGGTATCAAAGAAACATCATCGCTGTAATGAATGTCCATGCCTTCCTCAACAAGCGTTTTTGTCAGGGGGCTTTCTGTTTTATCATAGCCAGCCACGGGAAATCCATTTTGAAGGAACCAGCGTGCGAGCGCCGACATACCTATCCCGCCAATTCCTAAAAAGTACACTTGTTTCAGCTCAGCTAATTTGATATCTATGCGCATGTGGAATTCTTTAGAATGGTTTCTGCAATTTCTTGGGCAGCTTTGGGTTTTCCCATGCCAAAACTATTTTCAGCTAGGGTAGCTAATAAGTTTTTGTCTGCTAATGTTTTAAGCGCGGTAGGAACTAGGTTTTCCTTCGCTTGGGCATCCAGCACTAAAATGGCTGCATTTTCTTGCACGAGGCTTTTCGCATTTTCCGTTTGGTGATCTTCTGCTGCATTCGGGAATGGGACCAAAACGCTTGGTTTTCCTGCCAAACAAATTTCAGAAACAGACAAAGCTCCCGCTCGGGATACAACTAAGTCGGCCATGGCATACGCCAAATCCATTTCGTAAATAAATGCCGAGACGTATGACGGCAAGGCTGGGAATTTTTCGCAGGCTGCTTTGGCCTCCGATTCAAAACTAATGCCTGTTTGCCAAACGATTTGAATCTCTGCGTTAGCCAATGCCGCTAAGCCATTCAAAATCGCTTGATTGATGCTGCGCGCGCCTTGACTACCGCCGATTATCAAGATAGTAGGTTTGTCGGGGGATAAGCCAAATAACTTAGCAGCCGCCGCTTTCTTTCCTGAAATATCAATTAAATCTTTCCGAACGGGATTACCCGAGAGGATTAATTTAGATGGGCTGAAAAATTTCTCCATGCCTGGGTAGGCAACAAATATTTGCTTGGCTTTTGAGCTCAAGGCCTTATTGGTAATTCCCGCATAGGAATTTTGCTCCTGGATATAAAATGGAACTCCTTTGGCCCAAGCCGCTAATAACATCGGTCCAGAGGCATAGCCTCCTACGCCGATAGCCACATCGGGTTTGAAATCGGCTAAGATTTGGAATGCCTTACGCAGACTTTTGGCCAATTTTACAGGAAATAATAGGTTTTTCAGGAGATGTGCTCGGTTGATGCCGACGATCGGTAGGCCGATAATCTTGAAACCCGCTTTGGGAACTTTTTCCATTTCCATTTTGCCTTCGGCGCCTACGAATAAGAATTCGATTTGAGGATCGATTTCTTTTAAAGCAGATGCAATGGCGATAGCCGGGTAGATGTGACCTCCTG
>JAHEAY010000130.1:1991-6232 GCA_024642485.1 Cytophagaceae bacterium | reverse complement strand
GAATTTAATGATTCCGTAGCTCAGCTGGTAGAGCAATACACTTTTAATGTATGGGCCCTGGGTTCGAATCCCAGCGGGATCACAAACAAAAGTCCACTTCGATAGAAGTGGGCTTTTTTTGTTTTAAACGCGTTTGAAATTTATTTCAAAAAGCGGAGAAAACAAAAAAGCCCAAACTTTGCAACGCAAAGTGGACTTTTGTTTGAGATGAGCCCCCATCAACGGAATACGCGCCAGCGTAATCCCAGCGGGTCAATCTATAAAAACCGTTCGAATCCATTTCAAAAAGCGGAGAAAACAAAAAAGCCCAAACTTTGCAACGCAAAGTGGACTTTTGTTTGGGATGAGCCCCCATCAATGGAATACGCGCCAGCGTAATCCCAGCTGATCACGGATCAAGACCAAAAGTTGGGGATTAAGCATAAATTTGGGTTAATCTAAAAAGAAAAAAATCAACATTTCGAACTCCTCTAAATTGAGCTCTAAACGCTTTTATTTTAGCATTGAATGATTCCGCGGAGGCATTCGTAGAACGATTATCAAAGTAGTTTAGGATTGTTTTGTAATGATTCATGATTGTCCGCGATATTGTGTTGAACGACTTAAATCCAGATTGTGCTACCTTTTCGTGCCATTGCGCTAGTCGTGTATACCCGTAGATTTTGTCCTTTGTTGTTTCAAAAATCCAATTGAGTTGCTGTGAGAGTAAATAGGCAGTATGAATATCAGGATACAGGAAAAATAATATATCAGCACGTTTTCTTTGATCTGTCGTCCAGTTCTTCTCGTTTTTATAGAGCACATAACGACTACGTGCTAACAACTGTTTGATGGTATCGCCGTTTTCTAGTATTGTTGGATGATATCCTTTCTTTTGTTTTCGCGCTTTTTCAATGGCTTCATTATCTGCATCGATTGCTTCCCAGCGGTGTTTAATACGCAGTTCTTGAACGGCTTCTAAAGCTAGTTTTTGTACGTGAAAACGATCAGTAACCAATACGGCATTGGGAAAACAACGTTTGGCGATTAGGTTCATGCTCCCGGCCATATCAAGTGTTATTTCTTCCACCTTATTCCTTTGGCGTAAAGGTATTTTCTGAAGCGTATTTATTATCTTTTCTGAAGATGTCCCTGCTATTATTGCAACAATGCTCCCTGCCTTTCCTTTGGCTGATTTGTCAGTTAAAATAGTGTAGAGTTCCCCGTGTGAAAGTGCTGTCTCGTCTAATGAAAGATGTTTTCCGATATTATTTGCAAACAACAAATGGTCTTGTGCATGCTTGAGTTGATCCCACTCCTTAAAATCACTCAAATAGTCTTTGTAATGACGTTGAAGTTGTCGCCCGTTTACACCATAAAATGAAGCGATGGTCTGACAGCTATGTGCTTTAGAATCGACTGATTTCTTTTAAAAAATCCGCAAACTCTTCAGTCATACGGCTTCCTTTTGCTACAAGAGTCCAGTCCCTTTGAACGATATCATTTGTTTGTTTATCTGTCCAGCGTCTGCGTTTGATGTGAAGAAAAACGCGCTTTCCACGTAACGGAAAATCTTGAACAGTGATTTCATCATGAAAGCCTTTTGAGACTAAGATCTTCGATGTATACTCTATTGGTGGCTTATTCTGCTCATCAAAATATAAATGCAAGGTCTCTCCTTCTTGTTTGCTTTGCGTTAAATCAAAATGTTCTACCAAAATATCCGGCAAGAACAACTTTAGTAAGTCTAGGTAATTATCCAAGGGTTTTTTATGCAAAAATCAGCATTTTCTTTAAATCCCTCCCCAACTTTTGGTTATGATCCAGAATTGCGGTGTAAAAAAGAGTTGTGAAACAACTCGGTTTTCCTTGTAAAGCCTCTCCCCGAGGTCCATCCGAAATGAAATGGAGGATATTCCGGTCCCCGCTACTAAGAGAAGCCAGTCAGAAATGACTGGCTTTTTGAATTTCTAGATGCGTTGAAAGTTTACTTTCAAAAGCGAATAGGAATGTAAAAGGAAGATCATGCAGCGGTCTGTGCTTTTCTTAGTAAAGTCCCAAATGAGGTCCATCCGAAATCATATGGTGGGTATTCCTATTCCCGCTTAAAGGAGAAAATATCTCTCGAAAAGAATTTAATTAATTAGTCTTTTTTCATTTTTTTTCTCTGAAAAAAAACTTTACACAATCTTAATCAAAACTCTCCACGTATTTCAAGTGCTTTTGCGCATATTTGCTACATGAATTTGATTAATCGTGAATTAAGCTGGCTTTCGTTCAATGAACGTGTTTTGCAGGAAGCCATCGATCCTACCGTCCCTCTTACGGAGCGCATGCGTTTTCTTGGGATTTATTCCAACAACATGGATGAATTTTTCCGTGTTCGTGTGGCAAACCTAAAACGAATGTCGGTCCTAAAAAAACAAAAAGTGGACGGATTCAAAGGGGATGCGGAAGAATTATACCACGAGATTCGCAAGGTGGTCATGAAGCAACAGCGCAAGTTTGAGGAAGCATTTGCGATGATTCAAGCGGATTTTGAGAAAGATCAAATATTTATGATCAATGAACAGGAAGTGAACACAGATCAACTTCTCGTGCTAAAAAATTACTTTAATGAGCAATTGAAACATGTGATTTTTCCTATCGTTCTTGACAAGAAAAATCCACTGCCAAAATTGCGCGATTATGCCATCTATCTTGCGGTCAAAATCACCGAAAAGAAAAATAAAACGCGTTTTGCGCTCATTCAAATTCCGAGTGACTACTCGAGATTTTATCAATTGAAAGGAGAAAATCGCATTGATTACATCTTGATTGATGACATCATCCGACTTCAATTAAAAGAGATTTTTTCCATTTTTGAGCCTGTAGAAGTAAGCGCCTTTACGTTTAAATTTACACGGGATGCTGAACTGGATTTGGACGATGATTTATCTCTTTCCTTCTTTGAAAAAATCGAGAAAAGCTTGAAGCAAAGGCGCAAAGGAGACCCGGTTCGTTTCGTTTACGATGCTAAAATGCCGAAAGATTTATTGAATTTTTTACTGAAATCGCTGGATTTAAATCACGGCTCGAATACCATTCCAGGTGGGCGCTATCACAACTTCAAGGATTTCATGTCTTTCCCTGATTTTGGTATTTCTAAATACCGCTTTCAGCCTCAAGTACCCCAAGCTCATCCAGCTTTTATGACCGGGAAAAGTCATTTGGATGTGGTTTTCGAAAAAGATGTGCTCTTACATTTTCCCTATCAAAAATTCGATCACGTTGTTGATTTACTACGGGAAGCTGCTTTGGATCCAAAGGTGAAAGACATTAAAATCAACATTTACCGCGTAGCGAAAAATTCAGATGTCATGAATGCCCTGCTAGCTTGTGTGTTCAATGGCAAAGAGGTGACGGTAATTTTTGAATTGCAAGCGAGGTTTGATGAGGAAAATAACCTTTGGTGGAGTAACCGCTTAAAGGAATTTGGTGCAAACGTCATTTATGGAGTGCCCCACTTAAAAGTCCATTCAAAATTAATGCAAATTCGAAAGGTAAAAGATGGAAAAGACCACTTTGTCACATTTGTCGGCACTGGAAACTTTAACGAAAAAACCGCAACCATTTATTCTGATTTGGCCATTTTGAGTTCAGAACGAGAACTTTCATTAGAAGTTAGCAAAGTTTTCAAACTGTTAGAAAATAACTTGGAACGAAATCTTTACAGGAATTTATTGGTATCTCCCTTTAACACGCGTCGAAAATTATTTGCGCTCATCGACAAAGAAATCGCACATGCCAAGACAAACCTTCCCGCTAGAATAAAAATTAAAATCAATAATTTGACCGATGTCAAAATGATTGACAAACTCTATGCAGCAAGCAACGCAGGAGTTAAAATTGAATTGATTATTCGTGGGATTTGTTGTTTGAAACCAGGTGTGAAAGGACTAAGTGAAAACATTGAAGCCATTTCCTTGGTGGACCGATACTTGGAACATTCACGCTTCTTCATTTTTGAAAACAACAACAATCCCATACACATCATCACCAGCGCGGATTGGATGGAACGCAACTTGGATCAACGCATTGAAGTCGGGATGACCGTGAAGGACACAGCTATTAAAGCAGAACTTGACCGCATTTTTGATTTTCAATGGCGCGGAAGTGTGAAAGCAAGAAACATTAGTGCGGATCTGAAGAATCGTTACAGTGAGCGGAATTTGCCGCCTTTTCATGCGCAACGAGAATTGTACTTGAGTTATATTTTTTAA
>JAHEAY010000130.1:0-1891 GCA_024642485.1 Cytophagaceae bacterium | reverse complement strand
ACCGCCAACTTTTCCAATATTGATTTTTCATTTGGATCGAATGACATCTCTTTTCGTTTCCTACGTTCAAAATCCGTGAACACTTGTTGCACAATGCGCTCCGTTTTATCTTGAAAGTCCACTTGAAGATGTTCGCCTTGACTCAACCAAAGATTGATGGTTCGGTGGTGCAATAAATTCAAAGCATCGATCATGGTTGCCCCCATGTTTTTAGCAGCTACACCATTACAATGTTGTTCGTATTGTCCTTTCATTGGAATGACTAATAACTTCTTTTGCAAGAACATGGCTTCAGCTGGCAGTTCAAATCCAGCCCCACATAATACACCCTCGCAATGCGCGAAACTTTGAGTGAATGTGTCGTTGTCAATTGGATAAAATTCCACATTTCCATGCGTCGTTTTCGCCTTCGTGAATTTCGAAAAGACTTCCCATTTGACGTTAAATTGCTTCAGAAAATGCAACAAAACTTCATCGTGGTAAGCAGGAAGGTAAACGGTATAATGTCCAAGGTTTTTTGCGTCCATGTTTCGAATTGTTTGACGAATGACCGGTGTATGAATGTGTTCGGCATATTGATCAAAATGAAAGCCAATTTTTTCCTTGGTTGGACAATAATGGTTTAAAATGTACTCCCCCATTCGATTGCGCGTTTCAGACTTTGGAGCATCGGGATGAATGACGGCTGCTTGATGACTCATTTCAATACACGGAACACCATGCATGAGTGCCGACCAAGCAGAAACAGGTTCAAAATCAGTGATGACCAAGTCGAATTGCTTGATAGGAAAGGTCCTGATTTCATTGAAAAAATCAATGGGGTGGGATTTAAAAACAGTTCGTAGCAAATCAATTTTACCCGTTTTTCCACTGAGGAACGTCAAGCCCGTTTTTTGATAGTTAATATCGAAGCTTGTTTGAATTTGTGATTGATTTCCACTCACCAATACCGTTGTATCCACATATTGGTTCATGATTGGAACAATTTCTTGTGCGCGACTTAAATGACCATTTCCGGTTCCTTGTATGGCATATAGTACTTTCATTGGGCATCAAAATTTAACCCCGATACAACTTCCTGAAGCAATTGATCATAACTCAAGGCCCTTTTTGCAGTGGCTGCATCTTGCTTTACTGTAAAATCTCCTGATTTTGGTACATGTTGATATAGTGTCCACTTTTCTTGGTGGTATTCTAGAGCTGTTGAATTTTCAACCCAATCACCTGAATTCAAATACATGACTGATTCTCCATTCGCATTCGTCATTTGTTTGATTTGTGGATGATGAATGTGTCCACACACCACAAATTGATAGCCGTTATTGATCGCGATTTCTGCAGCAGTTTCTTCGAAATTATTGACGAATTTAATGACACCTTTCACACTATCTTTTACTTTTTTGGATAAGGAAATACGTCCACGTCCTAGTTTTTCGCTGAACCAATTCACAATCGTATTCAGGACAATCAATAAGTCGTATCCTTTCCCGCCAAGTTTGGCAATCCATTTAGAATGTTTCATGGTGGTATCGAACACATCACCGTGAAAAATCCAAGCAGTACCGGTGGATAAGGGTAGGATTAATTTATTTTGGATTTCAAAATTACCCATACTGAAACCTTTGAACTTTCGCAGCATTTCATCGTGATTTCCTGTGATGTAATACACTTTAGTTCCTTTGGATAACAAGGAAGTGATTTCCTTCAAGACTTGCATATGGTCCGCTGGGAAATAATGTTTGCTAAATTGCCAAATGTCGATGATGTCTCCGTTCAACACCAATGTTTTGGGTTGAATCGATCTTAAATAACTCACTAGTTCACTGGCACGTGCTCCATATGTTCCTAAATGAACATCGGAGATAATCACTAATTCAACATCCCGTTTTTG
>JAHEAY010000129.1 GCA_024642485.1 Cytophagaceae bacterium | reverse complement strand
TACCTGATAATTAATTGATAATTCCCCGCCTCGATTTCGTATCTTTGAGGCTTAGTTATTTCACTCATCCACTTTATGGCATTAGATGTAATTATCGTCGGCGGAGGCATCGTGGGCCTCGCGACAGCACACCGCTTATTGGAATCAAATCCCGCATTGAAAATCGCCCTTTTCGAAAAAGAGCCAATGGTTTCCATGCATCAATCTGGAAATAATTCCGGCGTTATCCATTCAGGTTTATATTACAAACCGGGTTCTTTGAAGGCCAAAAATTGCATCGAAGGTTATCACCAATTAATCGATTATTGCCAAAAAGAAGAAATTCCTTTCGAATTGACCGGGAAAATTGTTGTCGCAAGTACGCAAGATCAGCGAGTTCAATTGGAGAATTTATTTCAACGAGGCCAACAAAATGGTTTGGATGGCTTGAAGAAATTAAGTCTGGATGAAATGCGCGAGCACGAACCACATGTGATTGGTGTCGAGGGAATGTGGGTGCCACAAACGGGTATTGTAGATTACCGAGCCGTAGCGGCAAAATTAGCGCAAGGAATTCAGTCGAAAGGTTGCGAACTACACCTAGGGGAAAAAGTAACAGATATTACCAAAGGACTTAGCTATTCCATCGTGGAAACGGATAAAGCTGTTTATGAAGCGAAATTGATTATCAATTGTGCCGGTTTGTATTCGGATCAAGTTGCTCAATGGACACAAAAAGAACCTTTGGATGTGCGCATTGTGCCATTCCGTGGCGAATATTTCAAATTGAGAAAAGACAAAGAGTACTTGGTGAAGAACTTGATTTACCCTGTGCCGGATCCGAATTTCCCATTCTTGGGCGTTCATTTTACCCGCATGATGCGTGGTGGAGTAGAGGCTGGACCGAATGCCGTTTTGGCCTTTAAAAAAGAAGGATACAAGAAATTAGGGATCAATGCCAAAGAACTTTGGGATACCCTAACATGGCCTGGCTTCCAAAAAGTAGCGGCTAAATACTGGGAAACTGGCCTCGGTGAAATGTACCGAAGCTTCTCCAAAGAAGCGTTTACCAAAGCACTTCAAGGGTTAATTCCTGAAATTCAAATCGACGATTTAGTTGAGGGAGGCGCCGGTGTACGTGCCCAAGCTTGTGATCGCAATGGCGGTTTGCTCGATGATTTCTCCATCGTGCAAGACGAAAAAGTAATTAATATATTAAATGCACCTAGTCCCGCGGCTACTTCGTCTTTGTCGATAGGCAAAACGGTGGCAGAAATGGCTTTGGGAAGGTTTCAGTAACCGTGCCCACTTGGGTTTCCCCAGACTGAAGTCTGGGGTTTTTATGAATTATGATTCTTTGGTTTTCCTAGACTGTATGCTAGGCTTAAATAACTTATAACCCCAGGCTTTAGCCTGGGGATTTTACAACATGAAACTATTACTAAAATACCTTTCTCAATACCGCTGGCGTGTTTTCGCAGCTTTAGGTCTTGCAGCTACCAATCAGATTTTTTCTTTGATGGATCCCTACATCTTCCGAAAAATCATCGATGATGTCGCAGCAGTCTATCACGCAGAAACGCATACGATGTCCCAATTCGTGGATGCGATTTGGCCTTTAGCCTTAGCATCCGTGGGCGTTGCCTTCGTGAGTCGGGTGGCGAAAAACTTCCAAGACTACATGATTAATACCGTAACCCAAAAGGTAGGTGCGAATCTGTATTCAGATGGAATTAGACACTCTTTGGAATTGCCTTATGAAACATTTGAAGACCAACGTTCCGGTGAAACTTTAGGGAAACTGCAAAAGGTACGAATCGACGTCGAAAAATTGATCACCTTAGGTATCAACATCCTTTTTCAATCGGTCATTGCCTTGGTATTCATCTCCGTTTATGCCTTTTCTGTGCATTGGATGGTTATGCCCCTTTTCCTCGTGACAGGTCCATTGATTGCCTGGGTTTCTTCAGTATTAAGTAAGAAAATCAAAGTCATTCAAATTGAGATCGTTAAGGAATCAACAGGCTTAGCAGGTTCTACGACCGAATCTCTGCGTAACATCGAATTGGTGAAATCACTCGGTTTGGCCGAGCAAGAAATTGCCCATTTGAATGCAACCACAGAGAAAATTCTTAAGTTAGAGCTTAAAAAAGTGCGCTACGTGCGCTCGATGGCTTTTGTGCAAGGGACTTGTGTCAACTTGCTTCGCATGCTCATGGTGGTTGTGTTGATTTATTTAATCTACAAAGGTCAAATCACGATCGGTCAATTTTATTCGTTGAACATCTATTCGTTCTTCCTTTTCAATCCTTTACAGGAAATTGGGAATGTGGTGAATACCTTCCGCGAGGCCGAGGTGTCGCTTCAGAATTTTGAAACCATCTTGTCAATTCCCGGTGAGAAGAAACCGGATAATCCAAAGGCGATTACACACATTCAGGATTTGACATTTGATCATGTTTCGTTCCAACATCAATCCGCGACCCAAGAGGCGTTATCCGATATCTCTTTCCAGGTTAAAGGTGGAGAGACGATTGCTTTCGTGGGACCTTCGGGTGCGGGTAAATCGACCTTGGTGAAATTGTTGGTAGGCCTTTACCGACCGAAAAAAGGACAGGTCTTCTACAACGGCGAAGCGGGCGATGCGATTGATTTTGATCAATTGCGTAAGAAAATTGGCTTCGTAACCCAGGATACACAATTGTTTTCAGGCTCAATTCGTGAAAATTTATTGTTCGTTAATCCCCATGCGACCGATGCGCAATGCATGGAGGTATTGGAAAAAGCAGCATGCCAAAGTTTATTAGCCCGTGCCGATAAAGGTTTAGATTCATTAATCGGGGAAGGTGGGGTAAAAGTATCGGGTGGCGAAAAGCAACGTTTAAGTATCGCTCGAGCCTTATTACGTGATCCTAACTTATTGGTTTTCGACGAAGCGACTTCTGCCTTGGATTCCTTAACAGAAGAAGAGATTTCGGAAACGATTCGTGCGGTTTCGCAAGCATCAGAACATTTGACTATCTTGATTGCCCACCGTTTGTCTACTATCATGCATGCAACACGCATTTATGTGTTGGAGAAAGGTAAGGTGGTCGAATCAGGGAATCATGATAGTTTGCTGGCCGACAAAGGTTTATACTATGCCATGTGGCGTCAGCAAGTAGGGGAAAACAAATAATTTATTTTGTATTTCCTTGATTGGCCATATATTGTTTGGCAATCCTTTGGCTTGAACAAATAGGATTGCGTATATTTGTTGTTTGTAAAAATTTACTCGTATGTCATTAAATAAATTCTCAAGAACACTTACACAAGAAGTGACAAATCCGGCGGCGAAAGCGATGCTTTATGGCATTGGATTGACTCCAGAGGATATGAACAAGGCTCAAATCGGTATCGCAAGTACAGGTTATGAGGGCAATCCGTGTAATATGCACTTGAATGGTTTATCTGTTCACGTGAAGAAAGGGATTCAAGAGAATGGCATGGTGGGCTTGATTTTTCACACCATTGGCGTTTCGGATGGTATGACAAACGGGAACGATGGGATGAGTTATTCCTTGCCTTCTCGTGATATTATCGCAGATTCCATTGAAAATGTTGTGGGTGCGCAATGGTATGATGGCGTGATCGCTGTCGTAGGTTGTGACAAAAATATGCCTGGAGCTATGATGGCTTTGGCACGTGTAAACCGACCAGGTATGTTGGTTTACGGCGGAACCATTCGTTCCGGTTCTTACAAAGGAGAAAAATTAGACATCGTTTCGGCTTTTGAAGCTTTAGGAAAGAAATATGCAGGAAACATTTCCGATGAAGATTATGAAGGTGTAATTCGTAATTCGATTCCGGGTCCTGGCGCTTGTGGAGGCATGTACACAGCGAATACGATGGCTTCTTCCATGGAGGCTATGGGTTTAGTTTTGCCAAATTCATCCACATATCCAGCGACGCACGAAGGCAAAAAAGCCGAGTGTTTGGCAATTGGTGCAGCGATGAAGGTGTTATTGGAGAAAAATATTTGTCCACGTGACATCATGACGCGCAAATCGTTCGAAAATGCGATGACTGTCGTAATGGCCTTGGGCGGAAGTACAAATGCTGTTTTGCATTATTTAGCAATTGCGCATTCGGCTGGCGTTGAATTTACGTTGAATGATATTCAAGCGATTTCAGATCGGACACCTTTGTTGGCAGATTTGAAACCGTCTGGAAAATACTACATGGAAGATGTGTTGGCGATTGGAGGAATGCCAGCCATTTTGAAATACCTTTTACAGGAAGGCTTCTTGCATGGTGATTGCATGACGGTGACTGGAAAGACGATGGCTGAGAATTTAGCTGATGCGCCGGATTTGAATTTTGAGACACAAAAAATTGTGTACCCGATTTCGAATCCAATGAAGCCAACGGGCCACTTGCAAATTTTATATGGTAATTTGGCCACAGAAGGAGCGGTAGCTAAGATTACAGGAAAAGAGGGTGAGCGTTTTGAGGGAATTGCCAAAGTGTGTGAGCGTGAGGAAGAAGTGATGGAATTCTTGTCAAAAGGAGAAATTAAAGCAGGTCATGTTGTCGTTATTCGTAACGAAGGTCCGAAAGGTGGTCCAGGAATGCCTGAAATGTTAAAGCCAACTTCTGCTTTGATGGGAGCTGGTTTAGGTAATTCTGTAGCAATGATCACAGATGGTCGTTTCTCTGGAGGTACCCATGGATTTGTGGTAGGTCACGTTACACCGGAAGCACAAGAAGGTGGAAATATCGGTTTGGTAAAAGATGGTGACAAGATTACGATCGATGCTGTCGATAACAAAATCATCTTGCATGTATCTGATGAAGAATTAGCAGAACGTCGGAAAGCTTGGAAACCACGTGTTTCTCCGCATACATCAGGAGTTTTGCGTAAGTATATAAAGAATGTTGCCTCAGCCAGCCAAGGTTGTGTAACAGATTTGTAAAAAATCAACAATTCAATTTTTTTCTAAAGCATGAAGGCTTAAATTAGCTATTCGTTTTAGATAGAGACAAAATAGTAAAAGACCATGGGACAAACCCAAACCCAACCCGCTGATTCAAAACAACCCGAGCAGAAGAAATTCTTGACGGGGGCACAGGCTATTATGGAGTCTTTAGTCGCGCAAGGGGTTACAACTATTTTTGGATACCCAGGTGGGGCTATTATGCCTACCTATGATGCTTTATATGATTATCAAGATCGTTTAAAGCATATTTTGGTGCGCCATGAACAAGGTGCAGGACATGCTGCCCAAGGTTATGCGCGTATGCTAAATAAGGCGGGTGTTTGCATGGTGACTTCAGGTCCGGGTGCAACCAATTTAATTACGCCCATTGCTGATGCGATGTTGGATTCAACACCTTTGGTATGTATCGTAGGCCAAGTAAAAGGAAATTTATTAGGAACAGATGCTTTCCAAGAATGTGATTTAATTGGTATTTCCATGCCGGTGACCAAATGGAATTACCAGGTGATGGATCCGAATGAGATTCCTGAAATTATTGCGAAAGCATTTTACATTGCAGAATCTGGCCGACCAGGTCCTGTATTAATTGATATTACGCGTACGGCACAGTCGGAATTAATGACTGAACCGTTTGAATATAAACCATGTACATCGATTATTTCGTACAAACCACGCGTGGAGCCGAAACAAGAACACGTGGAGGCCGCTGCCAAATTGATTAATGCAGCCAAGAAACCGTATATTTTAGCGGGTCACGGTGTGTTAATTGCCGGTGCGGAGGCGGAATTAAATGCCTTAGTTGATAAGGCGGGTATCCCGGTTGCGACGACGCTTTTGGGCATGTCGGCGATGGATGCTGATCATCCTATGTATGTAGGCTGGCCAGGCATGCACGGAAATTACGGTGCCAATGTTTTGACGAATTCATGTGACGTATTGATTGCGATCGGTATGCGTTTTGATGACCGAATCACAGGTGATTTGGCGACTTATGCGAAACAAGCGAAAGTAGTTCATATAGAGATTGATCCTGCGGAAGTAGATAAAAACGTGAAAGCGGATGCCCCAGTTGTGGGAGATGCAAAAGCAGCTTTACAAGCATTGTTGCCTTTAATTAAGCCAGCTGAGCACTTGGAATGGCGTGCGGAGTTTGATTATTACTTCAAAGAAGAGCATGAGAAAATTACCCTGAAAGATGTTTTCCATGAAGGAGATCAAATTAAAATGGGTGAGGCGATTGCGATGATGTCTGACAAAACGAAAGGAGAGGCGGTTGT
>JAHEAY010000023.1 GCA_024642485.1 Cytophagaceae bacterium | reverse complement strand
TCACAAAGATTAATGACAAAGCAGTAAATAACCCGAAAGAAGCTGCTGAATTACTTGAAGCACGCAAAGGCCGCACGAAGCTAGAGGGTATTGATGTGGATGGGTCAAGGTTTATTTATGTGTTGTAAATAGTCACTAGTCATCAGTCGCTAGTCACTAGTTGTCAGTCGCTAGTCACTAGTTGCTAGTCATCAGTCGCTAGTCACTAGTTGTCAGTCGCTAGTCATTAGCTGACATCTATAACACGAAAGAAAAAAAGCCTCGCTTGGTATTCCAGGTGGGGCTTTTTTGGGGAGGTAAGTCGCTAGTCAACAGTCGCTAGTCACTAGTCAAGCATTGATTTTTTGAGACCTATTGAAAACTCAAAGCCCAGCAATGAAATTATTTTAAAGGTAATTTATCTGACTAGCGACAAGTGACTGACAACTATTAAAAAAAAGCCTCATTGAGAAACCCTAGTGGGGATTAATATGTTGGATAATTTATCCGACTAGTGACTGATGACTAGTGACTATCGACTGAATAAAAAAGCCCCGTCTGGAATACCAAGCAGGGCTTATATATTTTAGCTAATTTATCAGTCTAGCGACTAGTGACTGATGACTAGCGACTATTTACGATACATCACCGTCTTCACCGCATCGATTGTACGAGCTACGTTTGGCAAAATCTCTTCGATTAATGTTGGAGCATATGGCAAAGGTAAGTCACGTGAATTCACACGAACTACTGGTGCATCTAAATAATCAAAAGCCCAACGTTGTAAGTGGTATGCAATTTCAGATGAGATAGCAGATAATGGATTAGCTTCCTCAACAACGACACAACGGTTTGTTTTCTTAACTGACTCAACAACAGTCAAATAATCGATTGGACGAACAGTACGCAAATCGATTACTTCAGCATTGATTCCTTGTTTTGCTAATTCTTCTACCGCTGGCAAAACCACACGAGACAACATTTTACCAAAAGTAACAATTGTCACATCCGTACCCGCTTTCACAACATTTGCTTTACCAATCGGAATCAAATATTCACCGTCTGGCACTAAACCCTTATCTCCATACATCAATTCCGATTCCATGAAAATAACAGGGTCATTATCACGAATAGAAGCCTTCATTAAGCCTTTCGCATCCGCTGGCGTTGCAGGAACAACCACTTTAAGTCCAGGAGTATTAGCAAACCAATTTTCAAAATTGGATGAGTGTTGTGAGGATAATTGCCCAGCATTTCCGGTAGGTCCACGGAAAACAATAGGACAAGAATACTGACCTCCCGACATCGACATCAACTTAGATGCTGAGTTGATGATTTGGTCAATAGCCACCAAAGAGAAGTTAAAAGTCATGAACTCAATAATCGGACGTAAACCATTCGCAGCAGCACCGACACCAATACCACCGAAACCTAATTCAGCGATTGGGGTATCAATCACGCGCTCTGGACCAAATTCGTCCAACATACCTTGTGACACTTTGTAAGCACCATTGTATTCCGCAACTTCTTCTCCCATTAAGAAGACAGTATCGTCGCGACGCATTTCCTCTTGCATAGCCTCACGTAAGGCTTCTCTAAATTGAATTTCTCTCATATGATATCTTTGTTTTGGGCATTCCCAAGCAGCGACAAAATTAGGCAAGAAAAAGCACACCGCAAAACCAAAATTCAGGTTACAATCCGTCTATTTTAGTAAAATCGTCGTATTTTTGAATTTCCATCGAATAAAATCAACCATGTCAGTTCAAATCGGCGCAATTTCTGCAACTTTATCGAGCTTTTTAAGCCAACACGATTATTCACATATCGCAGTTATTGTGGACGAAAAGACACAAAAACATTGTTTACCTCTTATTCAATCCTTGCTCCCGAAAAATCATACGAAAATCGTTATCAAATCTGGAGAAGAGAACAAAACACTCGCAACTTGTGAGAAAATTTGGCAGGCGATGACACGTGCCAACATGGATCGTCATGGATTAGTCATAAACCTTGGTGGTGGGGTGATTGGAGATATGGGCGGCTTTTGCGCATCTACATATAAAAGAGGCATTGATTTTATTCAAATACCAACTACCTTATTAGCACAAGTGGATGCAAGCGTAGGAGGGAAATTGGGAATCGATTTTCATGGCTTAAAAAATCACATTGGGGTATTCCAATTGCCTAAAACTGTTTTGATAGACCCATTTTTCATTCAGACACTTCCACATCGTCAAAAATTGTCAGGCTTTGCGGAAATCATTAAACATTGTTTAATCCGAGATTCTGCAAAATGGGAAACAATCGCAGCTTTGGATTTTGACCAAGTTGACCTAGCTGATTTAATCGCCCATTCTGTCGAAATCAAAAAAGCAGTTGTAGAAGAAGATCCGAAAGAAAAAGGCTTGCGAAAAATTTTAAATTTTGGACACACATTAGGTCATGCGGTTGAAACCTACCTGTTGGGATTAGGCAAACGTGCCGTTTTGCATGGAGAAGCTATTGCTGTGGGTATGATTACAGAGGCCTATTTGGCATTTGAACGCAACTTATTGGAGGCTGAAGAATTAGAGGCCATCGAAGCTATGTTATTTGCTACCTACGGCCGTGTTCAAATAAAAGCAAATGAAATCCCAGCAATTATACAATTAACATCCCAGGACAAGAAAAACAAAGGATCCGAAATTCGATTCTCGCTACTTACAGGGATTGGAGATTGTGGTTATGATATTCCTGTGACCAAGGCGGAGATGAAGAAAGCCTTGGAATATTACATCGGATAATTACTCGATTACTTGTGGAACTTTAAAATATTGCTCGTTGGTATCCGGCCCTAATGCGAGTGCTTTTTCACGCGCTAAATTCGAAATCGCCTTATCTTCTCGGAAGTGATTTAAAGCCGAAGTCATGTGTGCCAAAGGGGCAACATGCTGCGTATCCACCACATTCAAAGCTTCCATCCAATCCAAAACCTTGTTGATGGAATCTTGCATTTCTGCCACCTTCGATTCTTTCAAATCCAAACGTGCTAAATGCGCGATCTTAACAACATCCTCCTTACTTACCTTCATCTTTCTTTGATCTTAATTTTTTATCCTCCGGCATTTCTTTATCCAAAAATGCGTTCAAGGCATCACGATCCAAATTTGTCGTGATTTGGCCCAATGAATCTATATTCATTTCAAATCCGGCTAAATCCGGATGAACTTTGGGCGCCTTTGGTTTTGGTTTTGCTTTCATTAGCTATTTTGTGGAAATGCTTGTAATGCAGCTGATAATCGTTCTACCACTTGATCCTTTCCCCATAATTGCATGGATATCATCAAATCTGGCCCTGCACCATTGCCACTAAGGGCAACACGTAAAATTTGCATGACCTTCCCCATTTTGATTCCTGCCGCTTCTAAACATTCGTGAATCGCATGTTTTATCTCGTCGGCTTGCCAAACGCCAACCTTAGGCAACGCATCTGCAAGCAAGCGCAAACCTTTCTCAGCTTCCGCATTCCATTTATTTTGAATAACAGCCTCATCATAAGTCGAAGGACTTTCGATAAATGCAGCCACCAATGTTGACAATTCCTGAGGAAAAGTAATTCGGTCTAAAAACAGAGAAACAAATGCCAAACCTTGTTCGGAAGGTAAATGTCCCAAATATTCTTTCGCTAATAATTCAGGAGCTTGTTGTTTCAAATATTGCTCATTAAACCATTTGGCTTTATTTACATCAAATTTGGCTCCAGCTTTGTTGATACGTTCCAATGAAAAGGCATCAACTAATTCCGTCAAGTTAAATAATTCTTGCTCCGTACCTGGATTCCAACCTAAAAAGGCTAAGAAATTCAAGGTCGCTTCAGGCAAATAACCTTCTTGCTTAAATCCTTTGGAAACGGCACCCGTTAGTGGATCCGTCCATTCCATTGGGAATACGGGGAAACCGCCTAAATCCGCATCGCGTTTGGACAATTTACCATTTCCTTCTGGCTTTAATAAAAGTGGTAGGTGTGCGAATTGTGGCGCGGTCCAACCGAATGCTTGGTACAAAAGAATATGTAAAGGAGCCGATGGCAACCATTCTTCTCCACGAATCACATGCGTAATTTCCATGATGTGATCATCTACCACATTCGCCAAATGGTAAGTAGGCATGCCGTCTGATTTCATCAAAACCTTATCATCGATACTCGACGTATGAACATGCACCCAGTCACGAACAGAATCTTGGAAACGAATTTCTCCTTTGGCAGGAACCTTTAACCGAATCACATAAGGCGTATTTACATCCAATAATGCTTGCACTTCTGCAGCAGGCAACGCCAAGGAATTACGTAGTTTAACGCGTGTTAACGCATTGTATTGAAATGCAGAACCTTTACTTTCAAACATCGTCCGCATCGCATCCAATTCCTCGGATGTATCAAAAGCATAATAGGCTTTTTCCTCGCGAATCAATTGATCCGCATAGGCTTTGTAAAGTTCTTTCCGCTCGCTTTGTCGGTAAGGTGCATGCGGCCCAGCAGCACCCACACCTTCGTCGGGGCTAATGCCCAACCAAGCTAAGCTATCTAAAATGTATTGCTCCGCTCCGGGAACGAAACGCGTTTGGTCGGTATCTTCAATCCGAAGAATGAATGTTCCGCCCATTTTACGCGCGAAGAGATAATTATATAACGCGGTTCTAACCCCACCGATGTGTAAGGGACCCGTAGGACTTGGGGCAAAACGAACGCGAACTGATGATGACATATATTATGATTTATAGGCAATACAAGCAATTTCTACACGCACATCTTTGGGGAGTCTTGCCACTTCGACCGTTTCGCGTGCGGGAGGATTTTCGGGAAAATATGCCCCGTATACTTGGTTAATTTTGGCAAAATTATCCATGTCTTTGACAAAGATGGAACATTTGACCACATCTGAATACGAGCAACCTGCCGCTTTTAGAATGTGACCCATGTTTTTCATGACTTGGTCCGTTTCTTCTTCGATGCTCGCGCCAGACTCAAACACGCTTAAAGCGATTTGACCGGAAACGAAAACCATGCCGTTCACTTCGACCGCTTGCGAGTAAGGACCAATTGCAGCGGGGGCGTCAGGAGAAAAAATTATTTTTTTTGTCATACCTTTGAAATAAGAGATGCAAGTTACCAAAATTTGCCTGAATCTCGAATCAGGAAACTGCGGAATCGATTTATTCATGCGCAAAAAAATACACAAGGTTTGGTACAAGAATAAAGGAATCGGCTACATGCTCATTTCTTCTTTGTGTTTTGCATTGATGTCGGCACTTGCCAAATCCATGAGCGACCGATTCGGATCGGTGGAATTGGTGTTTTTTCGAAGTGCTGTAGGCCTCCCCTTTCTATTAACGAGCTTGATTCGCAGGCCAGCAGTTCAAAAAGGTGGCAAACTTTATTTCATTATTCTTCGGGGTTTGCTGGGAGCATTTACTTTATATTGCTTGTTCTACACCTTGGAACATTTGGGACTTTCACTAACCAACACCTATGGCCAGGCGTTTCCCTTATTCATCGCAATCTTTAGCTTTTTTCTGATTCCCAATGAACGTTTGACAAGCAAACAGGTGTTGTTTTTGATGGTCGGCTTTTTCGGAATTTTATTAATCTTCCAACCGGAAGCCACGGGCCAGTGGTTCAATCATGCAACGGGAATCATTTATGCGATGGGGACGGCGCTCGGTTACCTGGCGATTAAAGAGGCACAGAAATATTATGACTCCCGTTGGGTGGTTGTGTCCTTTATGGGTGCTGGCTTAATTGCATCAACTATCTCCTTGTGTTTAGGTACATTTTTAGAAATGCCGAACAGTTTTTTTACGGGAGTTTGGGTAATGCCTACCCCCTTTGAGTGGGTAAAAGCATTAGTTATGGGCTTATTAGCCCTAGGCGTTCAATACTTTACGACTCAGGCTCTATTGAATGAGCAAACCAGTATTGTAGGAGCTGTAGGAAATAGTGCCGTGGTGTTTTCAATTGCCATTGAAATCGCTTTGGGGCATGGCTTTCCTTCCTTCTTGATTTGCTTGGGGATGGTAATGGTGGTTTGGGGGAGTTATCGGGTGAGCAAGAAGTGAGAGAAGAGTTAAGAGTTAAGAGTGAAGAATTAAGAGGTAAGAGGTGGAGAAAGCACAAGTATTTCAATCTATCAATTACAAAAATTCTTCACTCTTAACTCTTAATTCTTAACTCATTTAAAAAAGCGAGCCCCAAGATTTCTCTCAGGGCTCAGCAATCAATATTATACAAAGTTCAAATTATGCCGTAGCAGAATTCATTACTTCCGTTTGTTTACGGATAGATTCTAAGTGAACCAATTTGAACATTTCCTCTACGAATTCAGGATACAAGCCTAAGCCTTTAGCTTGGTTTGCACGATCATTGTGCAATTGCTTCCAACGATCCAATTGCAATACTGCAACGTTGTTATCACGCTTGTACTCTCCTAATTTCTCAACAACTGCCATACGAGCAGCTAAAACTTCCATCAATTCACGATCGATGTTGTCAATCTTCTCACGAAGACCTGCTAATTCGTCAGAGAAGTCTGAACCGTAATTTGCATTACGAACTTCTAATTCGCGCAACATTTCACCTAATTTCTCCGGAGTAACTTGTTGAGAAGCATCAGACCAAGCCGCATCTGGATCGCGGTGAGTCTCGATGATCATACCATCGTAGTTCAAATCCAAAATACGTTGCGACAATTCCATCAATAAAGCACGCTTTCCAGCCATGTGCGATGGATCACCGATGATTGGCATTTGAGGAAATAAACGCTTCAACTCAACCGCCATTGCCCACATTGGTGAGTTACGGTATTTCGTTTCTTGTGCGTTTGAGAAACCACGGTGAATTGCACCTAATTTCTTGATACCTGAACCTTGTAAACGTTCAAATGCTCCTACCCATAAAGCCAAATCAGGATTAACCGGATTTTTAACCAATACAGGAACATCAACACCTTTCAATGCATCAGCTAAATCTTGTACGTTGAATGGATTAACGGTAGTACGTGCACCAATCCACAATACATCAACACCATATTTCAAAGCCAATTCAATGTGCTCAGGCGTTGCAACTTCGATAGCCAATGGCAATCCCGTTTCTTTTTTCGCCTCTACCAACCACTTCAAAGCAGGTTCACCCATACCTTCAAAGCTTCCTGGACGTGTACGAGGTTTCCAAACTCCAGCACGCATAATGTGTGCATAACCTTCCGCCTTGATACGACGGGCAGTTTCTAATACTTGCTCCTCAGTTTCAGCTGAACATGGACCCGCAATAATCAACGGCTTTCCACCAGTCTGAATCCACTCTTGCATAGGTACAATGTCTAAATTGGCATTCATAATTTTCGGATTTACAAGGCTAACGCCCCAAACGTTTTGTTTATTTTATTTTATACTTCACCGATTCAACGGATTATTAATTCTCTTATATTTGCAAGCTATTTCAAAATCAATGAACAAAATCAACGCTTCAACCATACCTCACTTATCGTTCGAAGACACACAAATTGCCTTTGCATCTAAATCCAACTTTAAACTCAAAAAGGCCTATTGGATTTTTGCCTTAATGAACCAAAATTGGCTTGTAAAGTTAGGGACTTTTTTCATCAAATTGTTCCTTTTCCTCCATTTTCCCATTAAAAAACTGATAAAATCTACGATTTTCGAACAATTTTGTGGTGGAGAAACGATTCAAGAATGCAAACAGACGATTGACCAATTACAATTAGGAAAGATTGGAACGATTCTTGACTACTCAGTTGAGGGGGAAGAAAATGAAAAATCCTTTCAAACAACCAAGCAAGAAATCTTAAAAACGATACAGAAAGCACATGAGAATCAAGCCATTCCATTTGCCGTTTTTAAAATGACGGGCATTTTCCAAGCTGATCTTTTGGAAGAATTCCAAACCGAAACAGGCTTAAGCGAGGAAAACGAAGAGGCATTTCAACATAGTAAAGATATCTTGGTGGAGATTTGCCAAAAGGCATTTGATTTACGCGTTCGTCTTTTTATCGATGCTGAAGAGAGTTGGATACAAGGTACAATTGACAGCTTGACCTATGAAATGATGGAAAGATTCAATCAACAGCATGCCATCATTTACAATACTTTTCAAATGTATCGGGTAGATATGCTGGAGAATTTGACTTCTGCCATCGCAGCAGCCAAAGACAAAAACTATTTTTTAGGTGTAAAGTTGGTACGTGGAGCCTATTTGGAAAAAGAGCGTCAACGAGCGCATGAAGATGAATATTCAGAACCTCTTCACAAAGACAAGGCACATACCGACCAAGATTTCAATTTAGGGATGTTGGCCTGCCTGAATAACATCGACCGAGTACATTTTTGTATCGGAACACATAATGAATTTAGCTGCCAATTACTGGCTGAGGAGATGGCGAAGAAGGAAATTCCACACAATCACCCGAATATTTACTTCGCACAATTGTTAGGCATGTCGGACAACATCAGTTACAATCTTGCGGCATCAGGGTATAATGTAGCCAAATACGTTCCTTATGGCCCTGTTGAATCTGTTATGCCTTATTTATTCCGTCGGGCAGAGGAAAACAGCTCCATTGCTGGACAAACTTCGCGTGAATACACGTTATTGCAAAACGAAGTTAAACGCAGAAAAAACGCCTAATGAAATCCAATTATCGCTATTTCCTTCTTAGTTTATTGATCATCCTCTTGGATCAAGGAATCAAAATGGCTGTACACCATTTTATGGATCCCGGATATTATGGGCAAATCGAACTGATTAGTCCATATGTCAAATTGCATTATACCTTAAACCCTGGGATGGCATTTGGCATTCAATTAGGTTCTGATTACGGAAAATTAATCTTAACGAGCTTTCGCATTTTGGCAATGTTCGGCATCGGATACTTGTTGTATACCTTGACGGTCAAAAAATCAAAAACCTTATTATTGGTTTGTACGTCCCTCATTTTAGGAGGAGCAATTGGAAATCTCATTGACTCAGTATTCTATGGCGTATTTTTGAATAATGCGCCTCAGGGAGCACCCATGCAATGGTTTCACGGGCAAGTGATTGACATGTTTTTCTTTGATTTTTGGGAAGGAATTCTGCCCACTTGGATACCCGTTTGGGGAGGAAGTTATTATTCAACACCCATATTTAATTTTGCAGATGCTGCTATTTTTTGCGGCGTTGTGACGATCTTGTTCTTTCAGAATTACTTGTTTAAAGAAGAAAACGAATAACGCTATAATATGGGGCAATATTTCATCTTTTTCTTATTGGCCCTACTCGCTGAAATCGTCGGAACAATCAGTGGCTTCGGTTCATCTATTTTGTTCGTTCCACTAGCTTCGCTCGTCTTGGATTTCAAGATTGTACTTGGAATCACAGCTGTTTTTCATGTATTCAGTAATTTGTCCAAGATTTATTTATTCCAAACAGGAATCGACAAAAAGATTGCCCTAAAATTGGGTATTCCAGCCGTATTATTTGTCACCTTAGGTGCTTGGCTTACGAATTACATTCCTCAGAAAGAAATTGAAATGGGGATGAATATAATCATTTTCATTTTAGCGCTCTACCTCATGACGGGTCATCACAAAGGGCTGAAGGAAACGAATACCAACCTCTATCTAGGCGGAACTATTTCTGGATTTCTGGCAGGTTTAATTGGAACTGGCGGAGCAATTCGAGGAATTACTTTGGCCGCATTTAATTTAGAAAAAGATGCTTTTATTGCTACTTCTGCAATCATTGATATGGGCGTGGATTTGAGTCGGGCAGGTGTTTACATCGCCAGCGGATATTTCCATCAAGAACACATTGTTTTGATCCCTTTCCTCATCGTAATATCGATTGCAGGCTCCTATTTGGGAAAAAGAATTTTACAATACATTCCTGAAAAGACATTTCAATATATTGTGTTGGGGGTTATTCTATTGACATCGTTGTTGCAGGCAATTAAATATTTTTGGTAGCTAATTTGTAGAGACGCGATACATCGCGTCTAAGACCAACGATATAATCCAATAGACGCGCGGTATTCATTTCTAAAGTCCAGCGTCCAAAGTCCACCGTCTAATAGACGCGAGTTATTCATCTCAAAAGTCCAACGTCTAAAGTCTAACGTCCAATTGACGCGAAGTATCGCGTCTCCACAAAATCCACAAAAAAAGCCCCGATTTTCATCGAGGCTTTCTTCAAAAGAATCAGCTAACTTATTTCTTTGCTGGAGCAGCAGGTGCTGCAGCAGGAGCCGCTGGCTTAGGCGTAATGCCCATTTTCTTTAATACCAAGTCAGACATGTTAGCATCTGCTGGGTAGTGCAACAAGATTGGAGCTGTTCCCATTCCTGCATCGTAGTTGAATACATACGTATAAGCATTTTCAGCAGCTACTGTGTGCATGTTTTCTTCTACTTTCTTCAACAAGGGTTGTAACAATTGAGCTTGTTTCTTTTGCAATGAAGATTGTGAATTTTGTTGGAACTCTTGAATCGAAGTTTGTAAATTTTGCAATTCTTTTTCTTTGTCTTGCTTGATGATATCAGCTGTCTTAGGATCTGCATTTAATTTCTCAAACGCCGCTAATTTATCTTGAAAATCCTTCACTTTTCCTTGATAAAGCGTCTCATATTGCTTTTGCGTATTTTTCAAATCTTCCTCCACTTGCTTAGCTTCTGGCATTTGGCTTAAGATGTAATCCGCGTTAATAAATCCAATTTTCACTTGTGCTTTCGCTGGTAAAATAGCCATTCCGAACACAAGGCTCATAGCTAAGAATAGTTTGTTTTTCATAAAAGTTTAATCTAGTTGTTTTTGTTTTATATTCTTAATCACTCTACTATTTCTTCAAATTAGGATCTAGTTCCAAACCTAGTTCCTCCAACACATAATCCGAATAATCATGAATCGGATTTGTATAGATCAATGCTAAGCCATCGTTTGCCTTATCAAACACAAAATCCAAACGCTTTTGGCGCACAACACGCTCCAATGCTTTCGAGATCTCATCCAATATGGGCTTCATGGCATTTTGTTTGGCTTTAAACAACTCACCTTCCTCTCCAAATACTTTTTCCTGGTAAGCCTTAGCCTCTTGATCTTTCAACTTAATCGTAGCCAAACGTTGTTGACGTAACTCGTCTGTCAACAATAATTCCTCCAAATGAAACTCTTTTTCCAATTGAGCAACAGCCTCCTGCTTGTCGGCAACTTCCTTCAACCAGGTTTTTGTTTTCTCATTCAAAGCCGTTTGAACTTTTTGAAATTCAGGCATTTTGGACGTAATAAATTCCGTATCAATGTAGCCAAATTTCTGCGCATAGGTCCGTTGTCCCATGCACAAGATTCCCAAAATTAAGAAAAAAATTGACTTTTTCATTGTTAATACCGCTTAGCGAATTTGCTGTCCAATCGAGAACGTAAATGCTTGTCGGCCAAAATCCGAATCTCCCGGACGTGGCTTATCAAACGCAAAACCATAATCAATACCAATCATACCAAATGCTGGCATAAAAATACGTGCCCCAAATCCAGCTGATTTATACAGATTAAACGGATTATAATCCGTCATCGAAGCAAAGTTATTACCTCCTTCAGCAAAGCCCAACACAAAGATTGTCGCAGAAGGATTTAATGAGACAGGATAACGTGCTTCCATCACAAACTTATTGTAGGCGACCCCACCATTTCCGTATGATCCCGATGGTCCAATCACACGATCTTTATAACCACGCAATCCCACGATATCCCGGTTGAATGAGAAACCTTGCACCATTCCAGAGCCCCCCAAATCAAAACGTTCGAATCGTGTGGTTGCAGCTCCTCCATAAGAACCTAAGAATCCTAAATGAGCTCGTGTATGTAAAATCAACTTACCAAGTAAAGGCGTAAACCAACTCGCATCAAACATCCACTTATGGTACTCAATCAAATTACCTTCTTTATTTCCCCCCATTAATGAATAAGGTGGTGTTAACGATGCATTCAATGAGAAACTTGATCCCATACGTGGGAATGTAGGATTGTCTATACTGTTCCGAGAGAGGTTTGTCATCAAAGTGATCGAAGTTGATTTACCTTGTGGGTAAGCCCAAGTATAATAACGATCTACATCATACTGCGAGAATGACAAGGAATTACTCAATGAGAAATAATCATCTGGCCATTTCAAACGCTTACCTAAACTGAAGGTCACTGAGTTCACATTAAAGTGCGCATCCAATAGGGAATCGGGAACAGAATAAGCACTCATCCCATATCCACCGTAACCACCATATCCACCATAGCCACCGTAGCCGCCGCCATATCCACCATAGCCACTGCCATATCCTCCCATGCCACTACCATAACCTCCACCGTAACCAGTCGTTCTAAATTGATATGGATAAGAGACACTTCGGTTCAATGAAATCGAGAATGAATTCGGCTTCTTTCCTCCTAACCAAGGCTCCGTAAATGTCAAGCTATAATTTTGGTAAGCAGCACCATTCGCTTGAAAACGAACAGATAACTTTTGGCCATCACCCGCAGGTAAAGGACGCCAAGCCGACCAATTCGTCAAGTTCTTCGCTGAAAAGTTATTAAACACGACTCCCAAGGTACCCACAAAACCGATGTAACCACCCCAACCGCCTGAAAGCTCAATTTGATCAGATGGTTTCTCTTCTACGTTGTACTCTATATCCACCGTTCCATCCGGACGAGGCTGTGGATTTGGTGTAATTTTTTCCGGGTTAAAATAACCGATGGTAGATAACTCACGCACAGTACGGATAATCGCCGACTTGTTAAATTTCTGGCCCGGTAACGTACGAATCTCACGCATAACGACGTGATCAGATGTCTTTGTATTTCCGTTCAAGATAACCTTGTTGATCGTCGCTTGCTTACCTTCACTGATACGAATCGTTAAATCGATTGAATCACCTTCGATCGCCGACTCCACAGGCTCCGCATTGTAATACAAATAACCGTTATCCATGTACACAGAACTCAAGTCATCACCAGGATTTCCTTGCATTTTCTTGTCCAATTCTTCCGTATTGTACACATCCCCTTTTTTGACACCTAATACCATGTGCAACACAGAATCCGGATAAATATAATTTCCTTCAAAATTGATATTGCGGTAATAATATTTTTTTCCTTGAACGAGTTTGATGTATAAGTCTACCGACTTTTTATCCACTTTACCAATCGAATCCGATTTGATTTGAAAGTCACGGAAACCTAATTTATTCATGGCTTCGAGCAACTTCGTTTTATCCTCATCCCATTTTTTAGGCACAAATTTGGATGGCTTAAAAATACGTCCAAAACGAACTTGCTTCGTGTTTTTGATTTTACGAAGGATCAAGCCGCGCGACTTTTCATCAATCCCGTTTAAAATGATTTTATGCACTTTTACCTTCTCTCCCTTGTCAACATTGACAATTAACGTCGCATTGTTACCGCGTAATGTATCTACACGAATCGTAGATTTTGTCTTAACATTCAAGCGACCTTTTTCTTGATAATACTTACGGATTGCTAATTCTAAATTCTTCTTAAGGGTTTCCGTAATAATTTTTCCTTTGTAGGTTTTCACCTTTTCGCTTAAACTTTCTTGCTCCCCTTTACGAATCCCCACATAATTGATGGCATACAAACGAGGACGTTCTTTCAAAGCAATTTGAAGCCAAATTTTATCCCCTTCCACCTTAGAAGCTAAAATTTCCACTTCTTCTAGGATTCCTTGGTCCATGATTTTACGAATCGCCGTCGCAACCGCATCACCCGGAACTTTGATTTTATCACCTTTTTGCAAGCCTGAAATGTTAATCATCGAGGCACCGTCGTAAAACTGTGAACCCGTCACTTCAATGTCGGCAATTTCATACTCTTTGGGATCTGCCCACGAGAAAGTCGAAGTAGCAGCCGTAGAAGGCGCGAACCGGCGGCCGCCTAAAACCTGCGCTTGCGCAGTTTGAGTGATGAAAAGAACCAAGCCCACCAATACTAGCTGCCAAGAACGATACCCTTTTGATTCTTTACGAAAATTCATGCAAATGTCTTTTTTCATTACTAGGGCCTAGCCCTCACGTTTAACTTGTTCACTTGTTTTGCCAAACCGACGCTCGCGCATCTGAAAATCAACAATTGCTTGATGCAAATTGACTTTTCTAAAATCGGGCCAAAACAATTCTTCAAAAATATACAACTCCGCATAGGCTAATTGCCACAGCATAAAATTACTTATTCGGTGATCCCCACCCGTACGAATCATCAGATCAGGATCCGGCATTCCTGCCGTAGATAAATGCGCATTGATCACATTGGCATCCACATCTGATGCTGCCATTTCACCGGCTGCAACCTTCAAGGCAATCTTTTGGGTAGCTTGCGTCAAATCCCACTTTCCGGAATATGACAAGGCTAAAACGAGTGTTAAACCCTTATTCGCAGCCGTTTGATCCATCGCCGATTGCAATTCTTTCTGCGAACTTTTAGGTAATGATGCCAAATCTCCAATCGCTTTTAAGCGTATCTGATTCTTCATCATTCCTGGCAATTCGTCGTGGATAGCACTCACCAATAGACTCATCAAGGCCTTCACCTCCGCTGCAGGACGATTCCAATTTTCCGTTGAAAATGCGTACAAAGTAAGATACTTGATACCCAATTCACCGCAACCTTCAATCGTCTCCCGAACAGCCGCAATGGCATGTCGGTGACCGAAAATGCGATCTTTAAACCCCTGCTGTTTAGCCCATCGCCCATTACCATCCATGATAACGGCAACGTGCGCCGGCAGATTGTTTACATCAATAGAATCTTTTACGTTATGACTCACAACTATATAAATACAACATACAAGAGGCAAAGATAGCTAATCCCTCCCCTTATTCAAAACATTAATCCCGAGGGCAATAAACGGAAATCAACGAATAAGTTATTGATACCGAACTTTGCAAATATTGGTCTGTTTTATTCAGCGTAAAAATCTGGGGCTGTTCGCCCCACGCAGCTTGACCATCCAATATGTTTGACAAGGATTTACTCGTTCCAAATTCCCATTGCAATCCTAATCGATTGTTTATTTGGGCCTTTATCCCTACACCAAATGGGATTGCCCAAGTAAAGTAGGTTTTAGGGGAAGGAATGTTTCCTTCAGGGCTCACAAACAAGGTTCCCAAGCCTCCATAAATAAAGGGTGTCCAATTTCGCACATTTCTATTGGCTTGATAATCTTTGAAATTATAATCCACCAGACCAGCAAATTCAATTAATGGACTTGAAAAACTATTAGTCGAATAAGAAATACTGGGCAACCCAAAATTCGCACCATCACCTGATATTCCCGTAAAAGTCAATTTTGCCCGGTAGGCAATCGCCTGATTAGGCTGATAACGTAATTGGAAGTTGACTCCTGTCGAAGCCGTTTTCAATTGGGATAAATGAGGAATCAAATGCCAATCTGATAAATCTCCCTTGTACAAGGTAGCACCCGCCCCTGCGGACATGGTCCAACGCTGAGCGAATACCGCATGGCTTAGTACCATTAA
This sequence comes from Cytophagaceae bacterium, assembly GCA_024642485.1. Lineage (GTDB taxonomy): Bacteria > Bacteroidota > Bacteroidia > Cytophagales > Spirosomataceae > Aquirufa. The sequence continues at coordinate 17,210 of JAHEAY010000023.1, read as the reverse complement.
CACAACAAAACCTAAAATTTTTCTCATTGATTGGGCAAAGGAGGACAATCAATTTTATTTCGCAAATGATAAATAATACGTACTTGCGTGGTAAAATATTGATCAGGACCTGTTGAGATTTTTGGCGCTGAAACTGTCGCAGGAACTGGAATACGATTAACTAATGTATTCGCCGCATAAGGTTCTCCCGAACGATCCGTATATAACATGGATCCCCCAATGGAAACAGGAAGCACCGTATTTCGATTATCTGACACATCATCCAAATAATCCGTTAAAGCGACGCGGTAACCAAAGTCAAAGCCTAGATCCATTGCATCGGTAATCTTATAGCGAAATCCAACACCAAACGGAATCGAAACCCCCATCAGCGAATAATCAACACCTTCGTTTTTGTAATCCAATAAACTTCCATTGTTGTCCGACAACCAAGGCCCTTGAACTGGATTTCCTGCAGCGTTTACCGTTGCTTGCTTACGCGCATCAGGCGAATGTAAAAAACCACTTACTCCTAAATATACATAAGGCGAAACCGCATTTCGTTTTTTTAAATTTTCTGGATTGCCTCCAATCTCATACATCCCCACCAAGGACAATTCTTTAATATCATTTCTAAAATGCAGATTGCGTCTAAAATTGGCATCCCAGGTTCCCACAGGTGAAAAATAACTATCATCCCCAGCGATTCTAATGTAATTCAATCCGAGATTCGCACTAAAATTGGAAGACAAATGACGGGTAAAATTAACTCCTACATTCCAACGAGTTGTCTGTGCACCCACCGTAAATAAACCCGCGACTGGAACCAAATCTCCAATGTAATGCGATGAACCTGCCCCAAAAGAGATCGATGTATGCTTTTTGAAAACAGGGAAAGGCGACTTCTTTTTGCCTTTTTGTCCTAAAAACCACATTTGTGCATTTGAGTCTGTGTGAGACAGACCGACCAACAAGCAGATAAGAACGGCGAATCGAAACATAGAATATAATTTACGTTTTAGCATCAACGAAAATTCAAAATGTTTGTTGTGCGAAATTCAAGTTTCGAAGATAACAATTTATCTATTGAATCACCAATTGGCGAGTCATTCGTCCTCCTCTACTTGTACTTAAGCTGACCAAATAATGACCCGATGCATAGCCTTGCAAGTCTAGATTAACCGAATAAGACCCCACCTTGCGCAAGCCCGAATCGATTAATTTCAGTTGGCGACCCTGCAAATCATACAACGCCAACGAAACAGTCGCCTCCTCAAAAATTCCATATTGCAACAAAGTATAACCACTCGCTGGATTTGGCCATGGCGCAATTAGTTCCATTGTAATAGCCTCTGGAAGTGCATCAGGTGAATTCTTAAAGATAGGTAATCGCTCAAAGGTCGAATTGAAAATCTGCTGCGAACGCACATTATCCAAACCTAAATGATCCCGCAACACCGTGCTGTACACCTGTCGGTAATCATAATTAAACTTCAAATCCCCATTGCTATCCAATGCCTTCAAATTTGGATTTGCCCCAATCAAGCCTCCGCGAACCGTTTTCCCAATAAATAACATGGGTGCGGCAGTTCCATGATCCGTACCAGCGGTTCCATTTTGATTCACCCGCCGACCGAATTCCGAGAAGGTCATGATGTTAATTCGATCCGCTAAATTTTGATTCATCATGTCCACCTGAAACGTTGAAACCGCTTCAGAGATCGTTTTCCACAAATTAGCGTGTTGAGTCAATTGATTCGCATGGGTATCAAATCCTCCGATATTCAACAAATAAACAGGCGTTTCTAATCCCCCGGAAATCAATTTTGACACGATGCCAAACTGTCGGCCTAAATTAGAGGTCGGATAACTTAGTGTATTCACACCCTTCGTCGCACCATCTCGGATGACACCAGCATATTGAACCGAAGCCGCTGCGATCTGTTTCAGAAAACCGAGTTCATCCCCCGCCAAAGTTGCAGGAGGGATATCTGTGTCAGCAGGTGTTCCGCTTACTAATTGATAAAACAAATTGGGATCTTCAAAAACGGTACTAAAACCTCCTTGCTCCGACTGAAATAACAATGACTCCACAGAACCCAACTGAACCGCCATCGGGTGCTTGGCTAGCGAAATAGGAAACTCAGGATAGCGCGTTTTTAAAAAACGACCTGCCCAACCTTCCTCTAATACAGTCGAGGCATCGGACCCTGTATTCCAAATATCCGTCGCACGAAAATGTGAGCGATTCGGATTTGGGTAACCAATGTTTTGGGCAATGCTCATTTGCCCTTGATCATATAATTTCTTTAAACCGACGGCAGATGGATGCAAATACATGCCTTGATCTAATTTCAACGCATCCTCTTTTTTAATGGCAATCCCAGGTCTGGCGGAAAAATACAAATCGTCCTCCGCGGGAATTACCGTATTCAAACCGTCATTCCCTCCGGCTAATTGAATAATTATCAAAATTTTACCTGGCTCCACATTAGCCATGTGCGCTGCAGGAATTTGGCCAAATGCCTTACCCGTAACAGCACCCAAACCAAATCCCACTCCACCTGTCAGAACGGCCAACTGCTGTAAAAATACTTTCCGATTTATCTGCTTCTTCATGACCTTAATTCAGTTGGTATTCAGGTAAACGCATAATTGCTTTCAGTAAACGAACAATCCGCGCGTCTGCCTGAGGAGTATAGGTCGACCAATTTGCCGCCAAAGTTCCGTCTAATAACGTGTCCAATAAAAACTGCCGTTTGGCCGCTGTCAATGGAAATAAAATCAAGGAATCAATAACATCGTCTACAAACAAAGTAGCCTTCTCGCTATTCGAGAAAGTACGGGCATAGGCTACTGCATCCAATTTTCCAGTGACAGCTGTTCCGTTAAAGCGCTTGCCGGTCAACAAAGAATCCGTAAATCCACCTCGATAGGAATAGGTCGTTGAACTAATCCAATCGCGCTGTCCGGGCCATCCGGCAACATTGGGTGGCTGAAACAATTGCATTTGCAAGAGTTTCGCCATGTCATACAAATTGACCAAATCTGGTGTTTTCACCTGAAGTGCTTTTAATGAACCCACCATTAATTCCTGTGGATCCTTGATATGACTCGCCCGAAATGTCGTTTGGTAAAAATGATCTGACAAAAACATAAAACGCAACAAAGGTTTCATTTCGTAATTATTCGTCCTAAGAACGGATGCCATTTGAGCAACAAAAGCCTCTTCAGGTTTATAGTAAATGAATGCTTTGTAAAGTTTCCGACAAATAAATTCTGCACAGGCCTTTTGCTCAAAGATTAAATCGATAAGCGTATCAACCTTGAATGCCGCTGTTTTCCCAAAAATGGTTAAAGATGTTTCTTTGTACCACCGGGTTGAATCAAACACGGACGTTAGGCCTTTGACTTGCCAACCCGAAAACACTTTGGCGGCTTGTTTGATATCATTTTCTGTGTAATTCCCGATTCCGAGGGTGAACAATTCCATTACCTCGCGGGCATAATTTTCATTGGGGCCTGTTCCCCGACTATTATTCCCGTCTAAATATTGGAGCATCGTAGGATCGATACTGACTTCCTTAACCATTTGTTTAAAGTTGCCAAAGGCAAACTTGCGAAACAATTGATTTTGCTGGTACATGTATTGCGGATAATTCACTTTATCCCGTTCACAGGAGAAGTGGTTATGCCAAAACAGCACCATCTTTTCTTGAAAATTCAAGCCTTCCGAAAACATGCGATTATACCACCAATAGGTCAATTCGCGATACCATGTTCCCGCATCTCCAGAATCTTGCTGGGATTGCGCTGGCACAGTATTCACCCAAGAATTAGGAGATGCCGGCAAAGCTACATCAGCTAAAAGAGCACGGTCAACAAGATCTTCGAGAGAACCATAGCCCATGGCCTGCTGAAATTGTTCTTTGGAGAAACCAAAGAGCGTACGGGCCAACAAATGTTTAGCATTCGGTGAGGTAAGCGCGGGCATTGTTATAGTAGAATGTTGCCCTAAGGTAAATTGATTTTACCGATTATCAAAAAACTGATATTATTTATTCTTTAAATCGAATTTCAAGCGTGGTATCAGGTTTAGCATAGCGCGTAACAAGTACTTTCAAACTTCCAGACTCTTTTTTAATTCGCTGAGGAACAGCCACTTGTTCAAAAAATACAGAATCAGCCTGATATAAATCTAACTTCTTTCGTTTGCCTTCCTTTTCGACTACAACGAGCAAATAATGAATCTCACTTCGATCACTGGCATCTGCATACTTTTTACGCAATACCCCATCGATTTCCATATTGCGCACTTCCGATACGGAATCATACACCTTTTCCGCCCATAATTGTGGTAGGAACAATTGGCCTAACATCCCCAAACCCACTAATAAAAAAAGGTATGTTGAGAAATTCTTCGACCCGCCTTGTCCCGAAGAACCACTGATCATATCGCCGAAAAGCGGCATCTTCAGTTTTTTCCGGGGTGCCCGACGAGGAGGAATTGGATTATCAGCCATAAGAATTCAAAATTGAGCTACAAAACAAATGAATTTCGAATTCAAATCCGTAAAAATTTTGGATTAATTGTCGGAACATAGCAAGGATAAAAATTCAAATTGGTAAATTGCAAATTAAATTATCACCAAGCCTAGGTAGGCCCTATATTACCATGTTTTCAATACTAAGCAAAAGCGTTACAAAAATATTTGGCACGAAGTCGGAGCGTGACATCAAAGCAATCATGCCGATTGTGGAAAAGATCAAGGAAGAATATGCTCGTTTGCATGAGATTTCGGATGATGCACTTCGTGGAAAGTCTTACGAATTCAAGCAACGCATTCAGGAATTTTTAGCGGATATCGATGCACAAATTGTCGCTTTGCGCGAGCAAGGAAATGCAACTGAGGATATCGATGAGAAGGAGACTTTCTTTGTTCAAATCGATAAATTAAACGAGGATCGTAATAAACAATTGGAAGTTGTCTTGATGGAAATTCTTCCAGAAGCATTCGCAGTTGTAAAAGAAACCGCTCGTCGTTTGACAGAAAACAAGAAATTAGTCGTAACCGCAACGGTTGAAGACAAGTTCATCGCAGCTAAAAAGGCGAATGTCGTAATTGAAGGTGAAAAAGCGATTTGGCATAATCAATGGTTGGCCGCTGGAAACCAGATTACTTGGGACATGATCCACTATGACGTACAGTTGATCGGTGGTATCGTTTTACACCAAGGAAAGATTTCTGAAATGGGTACAGGGGAAGGGAAAACCTTGGTTTCTACCTTGCCTACCTATCTAAATGCCTTAGCCGGACGTGGGGTTCACTTGGTAACCGTGAATGATTATCTTGCGAAACGTGACTCCGAATGGAATGCGCCTTTATTCGAATTCCATGGCTTGAAGGTGGATTGTATCGACAAGCATGAGCCGAATACAGAAGAGCGTCGCCAAGCTTATTTGGCAGACATTACCTACGGAACAAATAATGAATTTGGTTTTGATTATTTGCGTGACAACATGGCGCGCAGTTTGGAAGATCAGGTTCAACGTCCGCATCATTTTGCGATGGTGGATGAGGTTGACTCCGTGTTAATCGATGATGCACGTACACCATTAATTATCTCAGGTCCTATTCCAAAAGGAGATGAACAAGAGTTTGAAGCATTTCAACCCCGAGTAAATAAATTGGTTGAGGCTCAAAAACAAATCGTTCAAAACTTCTTGGTTGAGGCCAAAAAAGAAATTGCAGCTGGCAATAAAAAAGAAGGTGGTCTTGCCTTATTCCGCGCTTATCGCGGTTTACCGAAATCAAAACCGTTGATTAAATTCTTGTCGGAGAGCGGCATGAAGCAATTGATGCATGAAACGGAATCGATTTATTTGGCAGAGAACCAAAAATTGATGCCGCATGCAGATGAGCCGTTATTATTCACGATTGAAGAAAAGAATAATCAAGTTGAATTGACCGAACAAGGATTGGCATTCATGAGTGGAAACACCGAGAATCCCGACTTTTTCGTTTTGCCACACTTGTCGATCGATTTAAATAAAATCGAAAAGAATAGAGATTTGTCGGACGCGGAGCGTTTGGCAAAAAAAGAGCAATTGATCAGCGAATACAATGAGAAGGCATCACGCATTCACACAGTTAATCAGTTGTTGAAGGCCTATACCCTATTCGAAAAAGATACCGAATACATCTTAGTAGAAGGTAAGGTTAAGATTGTCGATGAGCAAACAGGTCGTGTGATGGAAGGCCGCCGGTATTCCGACGGATTACACCAGGCGATTGAGGCCAAAGAAGGTGTGAACGTGGAAGATGCGTCACAAACCTATGCGACGATAACCTTGCAAAATTACTTCCGTATGTACCACAAATTAGGCGGTATGACAGGAACGGCGGAAACGGAAGCAGGTGAATTCTGGACGATTTACAAATTGGATGTGGTTTCGATTCCTACGAATCGTACGATCCAACGTAAAGATCATGAGGATAAAGTTTATCGTACGGTGCGTGAGAAATACAATGCCGTAGCGGAAGAAATTCAAGAATTGGTTGCTGCAGGCCGACCGGTATTGGTGGGTACGACTTCAGTAGAAAACTCAGAATTATTGAGTCGATTATTGAATATCCGTAAGATTCAACACAATGTCTTGAATGCCAAACAACATGCTAGAGAGGCAGAGATTGTGGCGGAAGCGGGACAATCAGGCAAGGTAACCATTGCGACCAACATGGCTGGTCGTGGAACGGATATTAAGTTGAGTCCGGAGTCAAAAGCTGCGGGTGGTTTAGCGATTATCGGTACAGAGCGCCACGAATCTCGTCGGGTTGACCGTCAGTTGCGCGGTCGGGCGGGACGTCAAGGCGATGTGGGTTCATCTCAATTCTTTGTGTCATTGGAGGATAATTTAATGCGTTTATTCGGTTCAGATCGTATCGCGAAAGTGATGGATCGTTTAGGCATGGACGAAGGCGAAGTGATTCAACACTCGATGATTACGAATTCGATTGAGCGCGCGCAGAAAAAGGTAGAAGAAAACAACTTTGGTATTCGTAAGCGTTTATTGGAATACGATGACGTAATGAATTACCAACGGAATGCGATTTATAAGCGACGCCAAAATGCATTATTAGGCGAGCGTTTATCGTTGGACATCATCAATATTTTGTTCGATGTATGCCAGGACATCACAACAAGCTATTCAAATTATGAGGAGCTTGAACTAAAAGTGATTGAATTATTAGGCATGGAGCCACCGTTCACGGCGGAAGAGTTTAATCGATTGGCGCTAGATAAACGGACAGAACAATTATTCTTAGCGGCAGAAATGCATTACAAGGCGAAGAATGAAATCATTGCACAGCAAGTAATTCAGGTGGCGGAAGAGGCGAAGCGTCAAGGATTCTCGGGCATTCAGGTTCCAATTTCGAATGGCCACATGGTGACGGGTGTTGTGGTAGATGCCGACAAAACGTTGGCGACACAAGGAAAAGAAGTAATCTCTGAGATGGAGAAATTCATCACGTTGACCTTGATCGACCAAGAGTGGAAGGAGCATTTGCGTGAAATGGATGATTTGAAGCAATCCGTTCAAAATGCAGTGTTTGAGCAGAAAGATCCATTATTGATTTATAAGTTTGAGGCGGTGGATTTATTCCAACGTTTTGTGGCACGTGTGAATTCGGATACGATTAGCTTCGTGATCAAAGCGGAAATTCCTGCGGCACAATCGACGAATCAAACGGCACCCAAAGCACCGAAAGAGAAGGCACCTAAATTGCAAATGAGCAAGGATGAGGCATTATCTTCTTTATTAGGTGGATTAGCTGGCGCACAAGAAGAGCCAGGCTACCATGATCCATCGGCAGGCCAAGCGGAGCGTGTAGCACCTCGTCAAGCCATCAAAATTGCGGATCGCAACCAACGCGTAACGGTACAATACCAAGATGGAAGCATTAAGGAAAATGTTAAGTACAAGGCTGTGGAAGCGGATGTGGAGAGTGGGAAAGCGGTGGTTGTGGAATAGACGTTGGACAATGGACGTTAGACGTTAGAAGCATATTAATTAAGACGCGAAGAAATTCGCGTCTTTTTTCATTTAGAGCTTTCAATTTCACGTCCCAAGTAATTAATAAGCGAATTAATCATCTTGCCTATCTGATTAAGTTGATCTGTTAATATCGATTGTAATGCTCCTGATATATATTTCAAATGAACGGCGAGAATCAACATCGATTTCAGTTCACCCATTGAACCGAGAGCAATAGTAAGAAAGCGCTTAAATTCACGGTCAGATTTTCGATAAAATCCTTCAGCAATATTATTAGAAATGGAAACTGCTGCGCGTTGAATTTGACTTCTAAAACCGAAATCGTGCAATGAATTAAAATTCAAATAAATTACATTCGCAACATCAATGGCTTGCTGCCAAACAATCAAATCCTCAACTTTTCTTTCTTTTTTCTTCATGAACAAAGAAAGAATGAATTCAAATAATCATGAGTATTAAAATTGATAAAGATTCAATTTTATCAAATTGGTGATAATATTGGTCGTAAAGTATCGCATCCATACACAAATAATTCCAACGTCCAAAGTCTAATGTCTAAAAACCAATGTCTAACGTCCAACGACTAATAGACCACTATATCATCCGCATTCGCCACCTCCCTACTTTCCGTAACATTAACAAGCTCTGATTTGGAGTAACGCGCGCGCGCAACGGCGATCGGATTGTGTTGTGGGTCCAGCATTTCGACCACTTCGCCTTTTTCGAAATCGCCGATGTATTCTAGAACTCCTACGGATAATAGACTCTTCCGGTTTTGGATAGCTTTGACAGCTCCTTTATCTAAAACGATTCTACCGGTAATGACACTACCAGAAGCTAACCATTTTTGTCGGGCAGAAAGTGTTGCCGATTGCGGCTCAAAAACTGTTCCGATATTTTCATGCAAAGCGTCTATGATCCCATTCGCCTGATCTAATCCAAAAATCACAACTTTGATTCCCATTCGAGTAGCCAAACGCGTGAAGGTCAATTTGGAAATCATGCCGCCCAAGCCTGTGCTAGATGTATCCGTATTCACCACATCCAAAATAGATGCGTTGATCTCCTTAACTTGACGAATGATTTGACCTTGTTCATCTAATAAGCCACCCACCGAAGTGGAAATCAATAATTTTTCAGCTCCAAAACCGGTAGCGATTAAAGTTGCCAATTCATCATTGTCCGAAAACTTTAATTCCACATTACTCACCACGTCATTTTCATTTGCAATCGGAATAATGTCATTTCGCCAAAGCTCTTGATAGGTTTCCTTCAATTGCAGGAAAGATTCCCGTTTGGAAAAATGATGACGCTCGCAAAGACTCTGGGCAATGGAGATACCGTATTTTTGGAAATAATGATTGTATTTGGCAATTAATAAAGGATTCCCTACCGCGGCGGCAGCCTTACGCTCCGACAAAGTTCCTTTGTAATGTTTCAAAGAGCCTTTACCCGCAGCTACGGCGCCACTCGATACTAATACAATGGAATATTCACCTTGAAGACTTGCTACCTGTGCCGCAATTTTCTCGAGCGTCTGTTCATTCACTTCTCCATTGGCATGGGTAATGGAAGATGAACCAAACTTAATGACGAGAATCGGCTTTGACATAATCTTGAATTTTGCTACAATTTAGCCCTTTATGATGAAATTTAGGCTATTTGGCTGGCAATTTAAATTCACTTGCCTTCATTAAACTCTTGGACAATAACTTTTCGTAAGCCGTACGCTTTATTTCAATCGCTCCATATCGCTGCACATTATCATTCATAAACTGTGTGTCCAACAAATTAAAATCATTTGCGCGCAAAATCTCAATTAAGTAATGAAAGGCTACCTTGGACGCATTGGAAACCTTCATAAACATCGATTCACCAAAAAATGCTGAAGCGAAATGCACGCCATAAAGTCCACCTACGAGTTCTCCATGCTCATACGCTTCCACCGAATGCGCGAAGCCCATTTGATGTAATTCGACATAGGCTTGAATGAGCTCTTCCGATATCCAAGTCTCCTGCTCATACGCACGAGGTTCCGCACAAGCTAGCATAACAGCTTCAAATGCCGTATCAATTCGTATTTCAAATTGGCCCCGATTAAGTATCGGTTTCAGGGATTTGGCAGGCTTATAGGTATCAATGGGAATGATTGCCCTGGGATCTGGACGGTACCAATAGATCGTTCCATCCGCTTCCGCCATCGGAAAGACGCCCGAGGTATAGGCATAAATCAACGCTTCTGCTGTTAAAGAATTATCATTTTCCATGAAATAATCAGTTGATTGTTGGGATTTCCCCGTTGAATTACTGAAATTTGTCCCCTATTATCGAGACAAAATTAGCGTTTAATCACGCTGTTTATCAAGAACATGAAGATAAATAATTCAAACAGGTATGTAGTCACGTCGCTCCGACGACGAAGATTCATCTTCAGGGTATGATTCCCCTGCAAGATTGATTTACCTATTTGTTTCATTTATACTTGATTCCATTCATGAATTCATATACTGTTCAAATCGCTAGTCAAGCCCATTTTGACCTAGCGGAATCTATTTGCCACGAGATGGCAGAATCTGCCAAAGCACGTGGCACCGGTATCGCCAAACGTACACCCGAATACCTGCAAGAAAAAATGTCGGAAGGTAAAGCCATCATCGCAACAGATGATGTAACAGGCGAATTCGTGGGCTTTTGCTACATTGAAACTTGGCAACATGGCAAGTTTGTCGCAAACTCGGGTTTGATCGTTAAACCATCTTACCGACAATACGGTGTCGCCAAAGCGGTTAAATCAAAAGCTTTTGAATTATCTCGCACACGTTTTCCGGATGCCAAAATCATTGGTATTACGACTTCACTCGCGGTGATGAAGATTAATTCGGATTTGGGCTATGAGCCAACGACCTTTTCTGAATTACCGGTAGATGATAACTTTTGGAAAGGTTGCCAATCCTGCGTGAATTATGACATCTTAACCCGAACGGAACGCAAGATTTGTTTATGCACGGGGATGATTTACGACCCGGCACAAACAACAGTTAAACCGGAAAAAGACGACAAATGGATCTTTTTAAAGAACATTGCCGACTTCACCCAATTGAAAAAAATTAAAGAGAAATTATTAATGCCTTTCCATAAGAAAGGAAAATCCAAATAAATTATGAGCAAGCCGAAAGTAATACTCGCATTTAGTGGGGGATTAGATACATCATTTTGTGTAAAATACTTAACCGAAGAGCGCGGCATGGAAGTGCACTCAGCTTTGGTAGACACAGGTGGTTTTTCACCTGCGGAATTAAAGACGATTGAAGAAAAAGCCTATTCCTTAGGAGTAACTTCACACGTTACGTTAGATGTCGTGGAAGAATATTACCAAGATTGCATCAAGTATTTGGTCTTTGGAAACGTATTGAAAAATAATACTTATCCATTATCTGTTTCAGCTGAGCGTGTTTTCCAAGCAACTGCCGTCGCTAAATATGCAGCTAAATTAGGTGCCAAAGCGATCGCTCACGGAAGTACAGGTGCAGGCAATGACCAAGTTCGTTTCGATGTGGTATTCCGCATTTTGGCACCAGAATGTGAAGTCATCACGCCTATTCGCGACTTACAATTATCACGTGAAGCAGAAATCGATTTCTTGAAATCAAAAGGTGTTGTACAAGAGTGGCATAAATCCACTTATTCGATCAATAAAGGTCTTTGGGGAACATCGGTAGGAGGTAAAGAAACGTTGACATCCGATGGTTATTTACCAGAAGAGGCATGGCCAACACAATTAACAGAAACGAAACCGAGCAAATTATCTTTGCAATTTGAATATGGCCAATTAGTGGGCATCGATGGCGAGAAATATGCAAGCTCGGTAGATGCCATTCGTGAATTGACTGCACGCGCGGGTGCTTATGCGATCGGCCGAGATATTCACGTGGGTGATACAATTATTGGTATCAAAGGTCGTGTGGGCTTTGAGGCTCCTGCACCATTGATCATCATTAAGGCGCATCATTTATTAGAGAAACACGTGTTGACAAAACACCAATTGTATTGGAAACAAAACATTGGTGATATGTATGGCACTTTATTGCACGAAGGACAATTCTTGGATCCAATTATGCGGAATTTCGAAACCTTCCTAGCAGATACACAGGACAATGTTACAGGGACCGTTCACGTGGTTTTATCCCCTTATCAATTCCAGGTGACAGGTATCGAGTCGAAATTTGACTTGATGTCATCGGCATTTGGTGCCTATGGGGAAATGAACAAAGCATGGACGGGTGATGATGTGAGAGGATTCTCGAAAATCGTTTCGAACCAAACGATGATTCACCGGAAAGTAAACGAATCAAACTAATGGCTAAAATTGGAATCGTAGGCGCTGCGGGCTACACAGGTGGTGAATTATTGCGCATCTTGGTCAATCACCCGGATGTTCAATTAACTTGTATTATGTCCAATTCGCAAGCAGGAAAATTGGTTTCTGACGTGCATACGGATCTTTTGGGATCAACGAATACACGTTTCTGCGCTGATTTGAGCCCGGTAGATGTACTCTTCTTGTGTTCTGGACACGGCGAATCAAAGAAATTCTTAGCAGCGAATGAGATTCCATGGCATACCAAAATCGTAGATTTGAGCACGGATTTCCGTGATGAGTCCGAAGGATTTGTCTACGGCTTAGCCGAATTCCAAAAGTCAAAAATCCAGTCGGCGAATAAAATCGCCAACCCGGGTTGTTTCGCTACTTCGATTGAATTGGCACTTTTGCCTTTGGCACAAGCGGGTTTATTGAAAGCAGATATACACGTTTCGGCGGTGACAGGCTCAACGGGAGCAGGCCAAGCACTATCTTCTACGAGTCATTTCTCCTGGAGAAATAACAATGTGAGCATTTACAAAGCTTTTACACATCAGCACCTGACGGAAATCGGTATGGTATTGGGAACAAAATCTCCTGCACCCAAGGTAAATTTCATCCCCTACCGTGGAAACTTTTCACGCGGCATCATGGCCAATGTGTACACGGCATTTGCAGGCACTCAGGAAGAGGCTGTCGAACTTTATGAAAGCTATTACCAAGATTCGCCTTTCGTATTTGTAAGTCCAAAGGCCATTGACGTGAAGCAAGTGGTGAATACCAATAAATGTTTTCTGCATTTAGAAGTATATGATGGCCAATTGTTGATCAGCTCGGTAATTGACAACTTAATCAAAGGCGCATCTGGCCAAGCCGTTCAAAACATGAATTTGATGTTGGGCTGGCCTGAGACCGCGGGCTTGGGATTGAAGGCGATAGGGTTTTAGGAGGTAAGAGGTAAGAGGTAAGAGGTAAGAGGTTTTGTCTTTGGCAAACCTTTCAGGATTGCCAAAGGTTGAGGCGCTGTGCGCCGATTCCCCAGACTGAAGTCAGGGGCCATAAAAAACATTAACCCCAGGTTAAAACCTAGGGAATATTTAAAATTTAAACTAGCGACTAGAGACTAGCGACTGATAACATGAAACTATTTGACGTATATCCCCTCTACCCTATCGAATTGGTGAAAGCCCAAGGAAGCACGGTTTGGGATAAAAATGGACAGGAATATTTAGATTTATATGGCGGACATGCGGTGATCTCGATAGGTCACTCCCACCCGACTTATGTGGCTAAGATGACGGAACAATTGTCCAACATCGGTTTCTATTCAAATTCCATCATCATCGGTGGCCAAGCGGAATTAGCGGAGAAATTAGGACGTGTTTCAGGATATCCTACCTACCAATTATTCTTAACGAATTCTGGTGCTGAATCAAATGAAAATGCCTTAAAATTGGCTTCTTTTCACACCGGACGTAAGAAAGTTGTCGCATTCACCAAAGCATTCCACGGCAGAACAGCTGGTGCTGTGGCGGTTACCGACAACCCGAGCATCGTCGCACCGATCAATGATACATCCCATGTAACATTCCATCCCTTCAATCAAATCGAGGGATTATCGGACGTCATTACGGAAGAAACGGCCGCAGTGATTGTAGAAGGTATTCAAGGCGTAGGTGGCATTCAAGTTGCCTCCACCCCATTTTTACAAGCATTGCGTCAGCATTGCGATGAAACGGGAGCACAATTAATCTTGGATTCGGTTCAATGTGGCTATGGCCGTTCGGGGAAATTCTTCTCGCATCAATATGCGGGAATTAATCCCGATATGATGACCACAGCGAAAGGCATGGGCAATGGTTTCCCGATTGGCGGCGTGTTAATCGCACCTCATATTCAGGCGAGTTATGGCTTGCTAGGTACGACTTTTGGTGGGAATCATTTGGCATGTACAGCAGCTAATGTCGTGTTGGATATCATTGAAGAAGAAAATTTATTAGCCAATGCAACGCAAATTGGCGCCTATATCGAGCAAGAATTAGCCGGAATTCAAGGTATCAAAGAAGTTCGCGGACGTGGATTGATGATTGGAATCGAGCTTGAAGAAGCTGTAGGGCCTATTCGGGATGCATTATTACACAAGCACCATATTTTCATGGGCTATGCAGGAAAGCATACGCTACGTTTATTGCCAAGTTTGGCGATTGACCAAGCCATCGCAGATCGTTTCCTTGAAAGTTTACGAAGCGTTTTAAAAGGCTAGATTAGTTTAGAAATGACTTGCTTTTTCATTAGAAATGTGATTATTTTGCGTTTCTTTTGTTCAAGACAAAGTCGAGAAATACAAAGAAAAGAAAGCGTACAAAACAATTAGATAATAGTATCAATGGCATTAATTACAAAAATTAGAGAGAAATCGGGAATTGCGGCAGCGGCTATCGCGATCAGTTTAGTGTTGTTTCTCGTGGGAAGTGATATTTTCCAAGGTAAATCATCTTTATTTGGTTCAAGTTCTCAAGAAGTAGGGCAAATCGCGGGCGAAAGCATTATGATTCAAGACTTCCAAAAGAAAGTAGAAGAAGCTACGGCTAATTACACGGCTCAAACAGGCAAAGGCCCATCTGAGCAAGAAGCTGCTTCGATTCGTGAGCAAGTTTGGAACCAATTCGTTTTGGATATTGCTTATAAAAAAGAATTCGATGCCTTGGGATTAAAGGTTTCTGAAGAGGAATTGATCGACATGGTTCAAGGAAATTACATCCACCCGTCTGTACGCCAACAATTCACAAATCCACAAACAGGTCAATTTGACAAAACGTTTGTCATCCAATTTTTGAAGAACTTGAAAACAATGCCAGCGCAACAACAACAAGCTTGGGCGGCGTTTGAGAAGTCGATTTCACAAGATCGTATTCGTTCAAAATATGAGAACTTATTGCGTTTGTCTAACTACGTTACACAAGCAGATGCGCAAAAAGAATACCAAGCGCAAAATGCGAAGTTCAATGCGCGTTTCTTATTTGTGCCTTTCTTCTCAGTGGCAGACACAACCGTGAAAGTGACTGATGCGCAATTAGAAGAGTATTTAGCGAAGCACAAAGATCAATTCAAAGGAACGAACACACGTTCAATCCAATATGCGACTTTCCCTGTAATTCCTACGAAACAAGATACAGCTGAGTTCTACACGCAAATCAAAAAATTAGCGAAAGACTTAGCGGTTGCGCCAAACGATTCAGCTTTTGCCATGTTGAATTCGGATGTGCGCACTCCGTACTTGTTACCATACGCGGAAATTCCTGCAGCGGTGAAAGCGATGTTGCCAACCTTCCAAGTGGGTGGTATCTACGGACCATTCAAAGAAGGATTAACTTATTCGATTTACAAATACGGTGGAGTAAAGAAAGATTCTTTGTTCACGATGCGTGCAAGCCATATTTTAATAGCTCCGGCAAACAAATCCGATTCAGCGAAAGCACAAGCAAAGCAACGTGCTGAAGCAATTTTAGCGCAAGTTAAAGGAGGCGGAAGTTTTGAGACTTTGGCTCAAATGAATGGCATGGATGGTACAGCTCAAAACGGTGGCGATTTAGGCTATTTCAAAAACAATGGCGGAATGGTTAAGTCATTCGAGAAAGCATTGTTTGGTTTTAATGGAACAGGGTTGATGCCAGGTGTTGTTGAAACTGATTTTGGTTACCACGTTGTGAAAGTAACGGATGCTAAAACAAACACAAGCTATAAATTAGCGGCGATCAACAAAACAATCGCTCCATCGCAATCAACATTAGACAAGGTGTTCACGCAAGCAGATGCATTCGCGAATGCGAATGGAACAGTAGGCGCTTTTGAGGCGGCTTTGAAGAAAGACAAATCAATCATCATGATGCGTGCCGATCGTTTGCAAGAAAACTCATCAGCAGTTAACAACTTAGCCAATGCACGTGAAATCGTTCGTTGGGCATTTGATGACAACACTGCAGTAGGTGATGGTTCAAAGAAAGTATTTGAGCAAGATAACCAATACATCGTTGCCTTCTTAACAGGTAAAACTGAGAAAGACAATGTGAAAGTTGAAGACTTCCGCATCGAATTGACGGCTTTGGTTCGTAACGAAATCAAAGGTGAGCAAATCTCGAAAAAATTAGCAGGTATCAAAGGTACATTAGAGCAAATCGCACAGAAATACGGTGCGGGTGCTTTGGTAGAAACGGTACAAGATCAAACTTTGGCTGGCGGTATGTTGAATACAGCAGGACCAGATGCAGTCGCTTTAGGACGTATTGCAGGTTTGAAAAATGGAAAGCGTAGTGCTGTATTCGTAGGAGACAATGGTGTTTTCATCGCAGAAAAAACTGGTGGTGTTGCGGCTCCAGCCTTAGCGGATTACTCATTATACAAAAATCAAATTCAAATGATGGGCGTTCAACGTTCTTCATTCTACATCAACGAGGCAATCAAAGAGAATGCTAAGATTGTAGATAAGCGTTACAAGTTCTATTAGTAGTACTTACCGAAAAAGAGAAAAGCATTCTGTAAGGGATGCTTTTCTTGTTTAGATGCCATGAAAAATTTACGTGCTTGGATTTTATTCGTTTCTGCAGGGCTTTTAATGCTCCTGGCAAGTCCGTATGTCCTAGTTCGTTGGGATTTAAGCGAAGAAAAGAAGTTCACCCTAAGCGAATCCACCCTTGCAACCTTACAGTCTTTGGATGGGCCGATTCACATCAAGGTCTACCTGGCTGGGAACGATCTTCCTGGCGGCTTTAAACGCCTCCAAAAAGCAAGCTATGCTATCTTGCAAGACTTACA
>JAHEAY010000021.1 GCA_024642485.1 Cytophagaceae bacterium | reverse complement strand
TCTAAATTGATTATCAGTTTTAAAAGATCAGTCGAACGATTGTTTGGTTTACTTCGGGCAAATCAAACGAAATGCCCACTATTTTTCAACAAAAAGGCTGGAGAGTATTTTTTTATTCCAATGAAGGAAACGAACATATGCATATCCATGCAATTAAAGGTGAAACGGAAGTAAAATATTGGATTAGTCAAAAATTGAATATGATATCCTATGCAAATTCATTTAATTTGAAACCAATCCAGCAACGAGAAATAGAAGAACTTTTAATTGAGCAATTACCTAGGATCATCAAAACTTGGAATAATTATTTCAACTATTACCAATGAAATCAAATCAAAAACACATTCGGGAAATTCGATTTGAAGGCGATATGATCATCATTCAAGGTGAAAAAAAATCAATCAAAACGGCTTTAGCTACTATTTCTCAAAAATTGATGCACGCATCCACCATCGAACGAAACACATTCGAAATTAGTCCTTCGGGAACTGGGGTACATTGGCCACTCATCGACGAAGACCTCTCCTTTCCAAATTTATAAGCCTCCACCCTTTTCCCTTCGACTTTCATTCAGTAGATTTGTTTAAAGCATCTTACATGCTAACTAAACCTATGAACTACTATAAAATTTACCTCGTCGATTCGGGTATCCAAATCGAAAATGCGTCAGGCCAATTGACCCTAGTCTTATCCGAAAATTGGGATGATTGCATCAATCAAGATCATTTATTTCAATTCTGCGAAAAACAGTTATACGCAGGCAATTCACGCGCTTCCATTCAAACACCTATCGAATCTCAAGAGATTTGGGCAGCTGGTGTGACCTATTTACGGAGCAAAGTGGCTCGCATGGAGGAGTCCAAAGAATCCGGAGGCGATACTTTCTACGACAAAGTATATGACGCAGAAAGACCCGAAATATTCTATAAAGGCAATAAATTAAGAGCAGTAGGCCAAAATGGCCTCGTTAGAATCCGTAAGGATTCCGCATGGAATGTACCCGAACCGGAATTGACCTTGTTCATTAATCGGCAAAATCAAATCGCGGGATACCTCATCGGCAACGACATGAGCTCTCGGGATATTGAAGGAGAAAATCCCCTGTATCTTCCGCAGGCCAAAGTGTACGACGCCTCCGCGGGAATTGGCCCATGTTTATTAGTGACAGATAAACCCCTCGCTCCCGAAACGCTTATTTCCATGCGCATTTTCAAAGCACAGCAAGAAGTTTTTCAAGGCGACACAACCATTTCCCAAATGAAACGTAGCCACACGGAACTTAGAGACTACTTAACTCGAGAAATGAGTTTCCCACAAGGTGCTTATTTAATGACTGGAACCTGCATCGTACCAGATCCTCCTTTTACCTTACAAGCAAACGACGAAATACATATACAAATCGAGCCCATCGGCACACTGATTCAAACCGTACACCCATGAATTTAACAGGAAAACAACTAATAGGCTTTCAAACAAAAGCAGCCGGTCATCGGAATTTTCAAGGGGTTCAAGCAGCTACGGGTGAATTATTACCTCAAGTTTTTACAGAAGCTACGGATGTTGAAGCTAATGAAGCCTTACAGAAAGCCTCCTCGGCGTTCAAAACGTATCGCAAAATTTCCGACGAAAAACGAGCGAGCTTTCTTAACGCCATTGCTGATGAAATTTTAGCCATCGGCGATCTATTAATCCAAACAGCTTGTGCGGAATCAGGATTACCTGAAGCGCGCATCAGCGGAGAAAGAGGTCGGACGATCGGCCAAATTCAAGCATTTGCCAATTTCATATCAAACCCTACTTGGAAACGAGAAATCGTCGATGAAGCGATGCTAGAACGCCAACCGCTACCCAAGCCTCGTTTGGTCCAAACACAAATTCCCTTGGGGCCTACAGTAGTTTTCGGAGCGAGCAATTTCCCTTTAGCCTTTTCTGTGGCAGGAGGAGATACTTTATCCGCTTTGGCTGCCGGTTGTCCTGTGGTTTTCAAAGCACATCCTGCTCATCCAAATACCTGTGATTTAGTAGGCCAAGCGATTCAAAAAGCGGCTCAAAAAACAGGCATGCCAGACGGAACCTTTTCCCTCTTGCATGCCCAAGGACATGAAATAGGCGGGTATTTGGTGACACACCCCTTAACAAAAGCCGTTGCATTTACTGGTTCCTACAAAGGCGGAAAAGCGGTATTCGACCTCGCGGTTCGCCGAGAGGTCCCTATACCCGTTTATGCCGAAATGGGCTCCATCAATCCCGTTTACTTGTTTAGCGATCGAATTGCCTCGCAAGGCGAAGCTTTGGCAGATGCATTTAGTCAATCTATTTGTTTAGGTGTAGGCCAATTTTGCACCAATCCTGGATTGATTGTTATCATGGAAAAGGAACAAGCGTTTTTAAATACCTTGGCCACAAAATTAGACCAAATGCCTTTGGGCACCTTCTTAACTGCTGGGATCAAAAAATCCTTTGAGCATGGTTTTAGAACGTTGAATCATCATCCTGCTACACAACGATTAACGGCTTCAGCTAGTCCGGCTCCCAGTTTATTTAGCACGTCCGTAAAGGAGGCATTAGCTTATCCTGAGGTGATGGAAGAGGTTTTTGGCCCTTGTACGTTAGCTGTTGTTTGTCAAGATTTAGCTGAGATGATTGCCTTTACGGAACAGATGCCAGGCCAACTAACCGCAACCATTCAAGCGGAACCCATTGAGCTTACAACGTTAGATGAACTCATTGACGAAGTTAGCCAAAAGGTTGGGCGTATACTTTTAAATGGCTTCCCAACGGGAGTGGAAGTTTCCCCTGCGATGGTGCATGGTGGCCCTTTCCCTGCAACAACGGATGCACGCAGTACTTCGGTAGGTACTGAAGCCATTTATCGGTTTACGAGACCGGTTTGTTGGCAGAATTTTTAGTCCATTAGTAGAGAAACGATACCTCGCGTCTAATCCCAACAAGATGCGATTATAGCGTCTCTACAAACAACAAAAGACGCGACGTATCGCGTCTCTACAAATTAAAAACCCCAGGCTTTAGCCTGGGGTTCCCTATTTAAATCTCCACTTCCACATTCTCAAAGGTCAAATTGCCCTCCTTATCCACATCCATCAACACCGCGGATTCCTTTTGAATCTTACCAGATAAAATAGACTTTGACAATTCGTTCAACACAACTCGTTGGAGAACTCGCTTCATAGGCCGACCGCCATACAAAGGATCAAATCCTTCTTTGGCTAATTTATCCAATGCCTCCTCGGTCGCTTCAATCGTGATATGTTGCTCCGCCAAACGATTCTGAATCTCCTTAAACTGAATGCTCAAAATCTTACGCGCATGCTCCTGCGTTAATGGTTCAAACAAGACAACCTCATCCACCCGATTCAAGAACTCAGGTCGAACTTGCTGCTTCAACAAAGCCATCACCTCTTCTTTCGCCTCCTCCAACACAATGGCATTGTTCCAGCCCTCCATTTGTCCTAATTTCTCTTGAATCAAATGACTACCAATATTCGAAGTCATGATGATAATCGTGTTCTTGAAATTCGCCGTCCGACCTTTATTATCGGTCAATCGGCCTTCATCCAACACCTGCAACAAGATGTTCCAAACATCCGGATGTGCCTTTTCAATTTCATCCAACAACACAACCGAATAAGGCTTGCGGCGTACGGCTTCCGTCAATTGACCGCCCTCATCGTATCCTACGTATCCCGGAGGCGCTCCCACGAGACGCGAAACGGCATGGCGTTCTTGGTACTCCGACATGTCAATACGAACGATTGCATTCTCGTCATTGAACAGATAGGATGCCAAAGACTTCGCTAATTCCGTTTTACCTACCCCAGTCGTCCCCAAGAAAATGAAGGATCCAATCGGTCTGCGTGGATCTTGCAAGCCCGCACGTGATCGGCGCACCGCATCCGAAACCAATTCAATCGCTTGATCTTGACCCGCCACACGCTTGTGTAACTCATCCTCGAGATGCAATAATTTCTCGATTTCCGTTTGCAACATTTTGCTCACTGGAATACCTGTCCACTTCGCAACCACCTCAGCCACATTCTCCGCCGTCACCACTTCCTGCAACATACCATTCTCACCTTGTGACTTCTCCTGTAAATCTTTCAACTTCTGTTCAGATTCCACCAAACGACCGTAACGTATTTCAGCCACTTTGCCATAATCTCCTTGGCGCTCCGCTTGATCGGCCTCCAACTTCAACTTATCAATCTTCTCTTTCTCCGCACGAATCGTATCCAAAACGCCTTTCTCGGATTGCCATTGCGCTTTCAAAGCATCACGTTTCTCCGACAAATCAGCCAATTCACGATTTAAGACTGCTTCTTTTTCCTTGTTATTTTCCCGACGAATCGCTTCGCGCTCAATCTCCAAGGACATAATCTTCCGCTGAATATCATCAATCGCCTCAGGCACGGAATCAATCTCCAAACGCATTTTCGCTGCAGCCTCATCCATCAAGTCAATCGCCTTAT
Source organism: Cytophagaceae bacterium (assembly GCA_024642485.1). Taxonomy (GTDB): domain Bacteria; phylum Bacteroidota; class Bacteroidia; order Cytophagales; family Spirosomataceae; genus Aquirufa. The sequence continues at coordinate 28,474 of JAHEAY010000021.1, read as the reverse complement.
CCGGCAAGAAACGATCCGAAATGTATCGGCTAGACAATTCCACCGCCGCTATAACTGCATCATCTTGAATTCGCACCCCATGGTGTAATTCGTATTTATCTTTGATACCACGCAAGATAGAAATCGCATCCGCAACATCCGGTTCATCCACAATCACAGATTGAAAACGACGTTCCAAAGCCTTATCCTTCTCGATATACTTTTGGTACTCTTTTAAAGTCGTCGCACCGATCGCATGCAATTCACCACGCGCCAAAGCTGGCTTTAATAAATTCGCTGCATCCATGGCACCTTCTCCCCCGCCTCCAGCACCAATCAAGGTGTGAATCTCATCGATGAATAAGACAATCTCTCCATCAGAATCTGTCACCTCTTTGATCACCGCTTTCAAACGCTCCTCAAATTCACCTTTGTATTTGGCACCGGCCACCAACAATCCCATATCCAAGGACATGACGATTTTGGACTTCAAATTCTCAGGCACATCACCTGATACAATTCGTTGGGCTAAGCCTTCGACAATAGCCGTTTTACCTACACCCGGCTCACCTACCAACATAGGATTGTTTTTGGTACGACGAGAAAGGATTTGCAAGACCCGACGAATCTCTTCGTCGCGTCCAATCACTGGGTCAATTTTACCTGCCTTCGCTAATTCATTTAAATTCTTACCATACTTTTCCAAAGACTGGTAAGTACTTTCTGCATGTGGATCGTTCACTTTTCTATTTCCTCTTAGTTCGATGATTGCTTGTTTAAAATTCTTTGTTGTTAATCCGAGCTTTTTCAAGGCATCGGCCACGGAATCGTTTCCATCCAATAGGGATAAAAACAAAACCTCCACGCTCACAAACGTATCTCCAAAATCCGCTTTTAATTTATCTGCACGTTGCAAGGCTTGTTGCAAAGCATTGCTCGCATAGGCTTGATCACCTGATACCTTCGGATAGGTATTTAAGATAGGCTCTAAAGCCGTTTGGATTTGGGAAGGATTCACGCCTAATTTCTTTAAAAGAAATGAAGCGGTTTGGGTATCATCTTGTAAAATTGCCTGCAACAAATGCCCAGTCTCGATGGCCTGTTGGCCTCTCTCCTGCGCAATTTGCATCGCTTGCTGAATGATGACACTCGATTGAGAAGTATAGTTATTTGGATTCATGTGGTTAAAATATTTGCAAGGGTTTATGCAATTGAACAACCAAGAATAAATAACGGAAATTTTGGCGTGAATCCTAAGAACCTAAGCAAAGAAAATCGGCCATTATGGCACGCATTAGGCGAATCTGTCTGAAATCACCTGCTTAAAAGCAGCTAATGCTTCCTTCAGTTCTACGATCTCATGGGGAAATTGACTAAACTCACAGACCTTGGCCTTCAACTCAATTTTCTCACAAATATTGTGGACTTGCGCAGCTCCCAAAGTACCGGAATTTCCTTTCAGCGTATGTAATTCAGATTGAACACCTTTGCAATCATTAGCTTCGTAGGCCTTTTCAGCCAAAGCAATTTGCTCCTCGGCCTCTGCGATAAATTCGACCAACATCCCTTCAACAAAAACAGGATCTCCACCCACAGCATCAGATAGCGATTTCAAAACCTCTTCATCCACCACATGATGGGATTGATCAAGGATAACTTCCTCAGTCGCATGACCATCATGAACCCATTTCCCTACCATTTGAATAAGCTGTTGGGCCCTAATCGGTTTCGCTAAATAATCATCCATTCCGGCAGCTAGGAATCGCTCCCTGTCTTCTTTCATGGCATAAGCGGTCATAGCCACAATCGGAGGTAATTCGATGAGCGATTTTTTCAATCGGCGAGTGGTCTCCATTCCATCCATTTCCGGCATCTGAATATCCATGAGGACTAAATCAAAATCAGTATCCTGCGATAAGCGATTAATTGCCTCTTTCCCACTCGTGGCTGTCTCCACTACACAACCAGCTTTCATTAATATTTGAGAGGCAACTTTCCGGTTGGTCGCATTATCATCTACCAATAAAATCCGTGCATGTACTTCCTTTAATGTACCTGATATATCAAAACGGTCAGCCTGTTGAATCGACGAGGCTTTTGACGCATCACCGATAGCCAAACGTACGGTAAACCAGAATGTACTACCTTTTCCTTCTTCAGATTCAACACCAATTTCGCCTTCCATCATCTTACAGAATTCACGCGAAATCGCTAATCCTAAGCCTGTTCCTCCGTAATTCTTTGATGTTGAATTATCTAATTGCTGGAAGGCTGAGAATAATTTCTTTAAATTTTCTGGACTGATCCCAATGCCGGTATCCGTCACACGCACCAACAAATCAACTTGCGTATCCGTCTTCTTCGCCGTTGAAACCGAAATTGTCACCGCGCCATTTTCCGTAAATTTTAAAGCATTAGAAGTTAAATTGGACAAGATTTGTAATAGTCGGGTTTCATCAGCCACAACCACCTTAGGAACATCCTCAGCAATGGAATAAGCAACCTTATTTCCTTTTTGATGCGCAATCGGGGTAAATAAAGCCATCAAACGATCCAATAAATCTTCGAATACCAAATCAGCCGGATGTAAAACCATTTTCCCAGCCTCGATTTTGGCTAAATCCAAAATGTCATTCAGAATATGAAGGAGCGTTTCAGATGATTTACGAATCGTTTGTAAATAATCTTGTTGGTCTTCATTCAAGGGCGAGTCGCACAATAAATCCACCATCCCGATTACCCCGTTCATGGGCGTACGGATCTCGTGAGACATATTCGCTAAAAACTGTTCCTTCACTTTCAGGGAATGTTCCGCTTGTTCGCGCGCTTCTACAAGTTCTTCTTGGTATTTCTTCAGGTTGGTAATATCCCTTGCGATACCGGACACCTCAGCAATATTTCCGCCTGATTGGATGGGATTCAGGTAAATTTCCAACCACTTTTGTTCGCCGGATTTGGTCGCAAGCTCTAATTCAAAGTGTTGCTTTTGCCCACGGAAGGCTAGTTTATATTTATCTTCCAATGGACGACGCTCATTCGGCGCTACCAGTTGGAAACCCATACTCTCCGTACTAAAATTCAATTGAGGTTTGATCTGCAATTGCTGCTCGAGCAATTCAGCGTATTCGTGATTAAAACTCGTCAGCATTAATCGTTTATTCACCGACCACATCAAGTGAGAACTCCCCTCAAAAATGGCATTCAAACGAGCCGTTTCATGCGCTAATGCTTCTTCAGCCTGCTTACGTGCGATAGCCACTGCCACTTGACTCGAGATAAAGTCCAATAATTCCAAATCGCGATTCTCGTATTTATTGGCCCGCTCATAGGACTTCACCCCAATGATTCCCGTTACGCGATCACCTATACGCAAAGGAACGCAAAGCATTACTTTGGGAACAACACCATATAAATAAATCTTCTTCTCTTTGGCGAGTTGGTGTATATCATCATCATGCAAAATCAAAGGCTTATTCGCCATGATCGCATATTCGGTCAATCCATTTCCCAGTTTACGTTTGGTAAAATGGACACGTGAGTCAAAATACTCATCGATGTAATAAGGGAAATACAAATAGCTTTTGCCCGGATCGTATTGTGCAATGAAGAAATTCTTCACATCAATCACTTCACCCAATTGCTTGTGAATGTTCACATACAAATCATCCAGATTGGTCGAATTAATCGCTACCTGGGCAATGGATGAGAACAATTTATTGGCACGTTCCGCACGAACTTTCGCGGTCGAGTTATGCAAAATACAACGGTAGGCCGTGGGTGCGCCTCGTTCAAAACGACATGTTGCAGAACCCGAAACATAGAGTCGGCGACCATCTTTCCTTCGAAAAACAGCCGTAAACTCCGGCAATTCCTCGCCTTTACTCAATAAATCAAATTGCGCCTGGGTGTTATGTGCAAATTCGGGATGGAGTACATCTTGAATTTTCAAGTCACGCGCTTCCTCTTCGGAATAACCCATGGTTTCCAGCCAGGCTTTATTGACAAACAGAAAGCGCCCTGAAACACCTGTGATTTGAATTAAATCGGTTGTATTATTGATTAGGTCTTGCAACTGGGCATTTGACCTACTTAAAGCTTCAGAAACCTTTTTGCGTTCGGTAATGTCTTCACCGATGATACTTAGGTAAGTTGTTTGGTCGGCTTCCTGAACGATGGTTGAGGCTACCTCCACCCACTTCATGGCACCTGTCTTCGTAATGTAATTCCGTTCTCGATCTTCAAATAAACCACCTGAAGCGATCGCTTTTTGGAATGATGCTCGGCGATCTTCGGTTTCACCCTCGGGTAACAGTGTACCAAAAAAATCTTTTCCGTTTAACTCGCCTGCTTTGTAGTTTAATAATTGATGGGTATATGCATTAGCAAAGACAATCGTCCCATCGAGCGCCATGATGATGCCAAATAACTTAAGGCCCGACATGGTTTTGATCAGATTCTCTTTTGAAGTTGTTTCGGAGGCAATGCCATCGTTGATTTCCAATACGTCCAATTGCTTTTTCAGCTCTTGAATTTCCTGAATGAGATCGTCCTTTGTCTTATTTGCCCAAGCAGCCATGGCTTTATTCCCTATTTTTGCTTAAATGTACAAAAAAGGGCGTAATTTCGCGTACCCTTAAGCCCCAAGAACACGTGCAAGTAAGAGCAAAAAAGAATTTAGGTCAACACTTTTTGAATGATTTAGATGCGGCCCAACGCATCGTGGATGGCTTACAGGATTATGCCAACTACCAAAAAGTATTGGAAATTGGTCCTGGTATGGGCGTCTTGACACAATATCTGGTCAAGAAGAAAGAATACGAAACCTACTTGATCGAAATTGATAAGGAATCAGTCGATTACCTACGCAAGAACTATTTGGAATTCACGGGACCGCGCTTAATTGATGGTGACTTTTTACGCTATCCATTAGAGAACATCTTTGGTGATACCAAATTTGCGATAGTTGGTAACTTCCCCTATTTCATCTCTACCCAAATATTTTTCCGCATTTTGGAATACAAAGACCAATGTGTTGAGGTCGTAGGTATGTTACAAAAAGAAGTTGCCGTACGTTTAGCTGCCAAACCAGGAAATAAGGACTATGGCATCCTGAGCGTTTTACTGCAAGCTTATTACGATATCGAATACCTCTTTAGCCTCGGGCCTGAAGTATTCACTCCGCCACCAAAGGTCAACTCGGGTGTCATTCGTTTGGTAAGAAACTTCAACAAGGAATTGGCTTGTGACCCGAAACACTTTAAGATGTTGGTCAAAATGGCTTTCAACCAAAGAAGAAAGACTTTACGTAATGCTTTGCGTGCGATGCAATTACCCGATCATCCCTTGTTAACGAAACGAGCAGAACAATTAGGCGTAGAGGAGTTTACAACCTTGACCAAATTATGGGAAGCCAACGGTTACCTAGGAGCATAAGAAAATAATATAGCCTTAACGGCATTTTGGGCAAAAATTCCGTAATTGCGACTCAATCTAATTAACTCATCATGGAAGAAATCAATGTACAGCACCTTCCGTTTGAGCTCACCAAAGAGTTCTTAGAAGAAATTCGCCAACTGATCACCGATCAAGCGAAAGATGAGATCATTGCCAAGATTGAGGATTTATTCCCTGCTGATATCACATCGATTCTTTATGAATTAAACGGGGAGGAATCAAAGTATTTGGTCCAATTACTAGATACCAAAATTGCTGCTGCGATTATCTCAGCCTTAGATACAGATGATCGTAAGAAGTTCTTAAAGAATTTCACTTCCAAAGAAATTTCCGAATACATCAACATTGTCGATTCCGATGATGCGGTGGATATCTTAAACGAACAACCTGTTCGTATACGTGAAGAAGTAATCGCATTATTGAAGGACCGCGAACAAGCTCGATTCATCATTGACCTGATGCATTATGACGAAGATTGCGCGGGTGGATTGATGCAAAAGGAGTTGGTCAAAATCAATGTTACACAAACGGTGACGGAATGTGTGGAGGAGATTCGCCGACAAGCCGAAGATGTAGAAAAGGTTTTTTCTGTTTATGTGGTAGATGATGATGGCTTATTATTAGGTACGGTTTCCTTGAAAAAAATCATTCTTGCCAAACGCGGATCAAAGATTCAAGATGTTTATGAAGCAGATGAAATCGTTTCGGTTCAAACGTACAGTACAGGAGAAGAAGTGGCTGATTTAATGCAAAAATACGATTTGGAAGCCATTCCAGTTGTGAATATACAAGGACGATTATTAGGTCGAATTACCATTGATGACGTGGTCGATTTCATCACTGAATCTGCTCAAGAAGATATTCAGGTGATGGCCGGTATCTCGGAAGATGTAGAAGAGGATGACTCCGTGTGGCTCTTGGTACGTTCACGTTTACCTTGGTTGATTGGTGGTATGGTAGGTAGCTTTTTAGCTGCTAAAATCATTGACCGTTTTGATGATACGATTGCCATTTTACCAGCTATTTCAGCATTTATTCCACTGATTGGTTCTACGGGCGGAAATGTGGGGATTCAATCTTCCTCGCTCATTGTGCAATCCTTAGCAGACAAAAGTGGTTTGGATACCACCTTGTGGAAACGTCTTCAAAAGGTATTTGTCGTTGCTTTAATCAACGCCCTCATTGCGGCTATTTTTGCGTTCGGATGCTCCATGTTGATCGATAGTGGAGAAATCATGTTATCCATTACCGTGTCACTTTCCTTGTTTGCGGTTGTTATGCTAGCGTCTTTGATGGGAACAGTAACACCTTTGGTCTTAAACCAATTAAAAATCAACCCGGCTGTTGCATCTGGACCCTTTATCACAACGACCAATGACATCTTGGGTTATGGGGTTTATTTCATGATTGTCTATTTCCTATTGTAGGCAATGCGAGCTATTATTCAACGAGCTAGTTCAGCCCAGGTACACATTCAGAACGAATTACGTGCTTCCATCCAAAAAGGATTTGTCATTCTCTTAGGTATACATGTCGATGACACGGAGACCGATGTAGATTACCTCGTTGGTAAAATTATAGGATTGCGGATTTTCGCAGACGCGGAAGGGAAAATGAATCTTTCTTTGGAACAAGTAGCAGGCCAAATCCTTTTAATCAGTCAATTCACCTTGTTTGCAGATACCCGAAAAGGAAATCGGCCTAGTTATTTAGCTTCGGCAAGACCAGAACAAGCAATTCCTTTATATGAGCTAATGATTGAAAAGCTTTCTGCTGCCATGGGTGCCCCGATTCAAACGGGTGTTTTTGGCGCTGATATGCAAGTTAGCTTATGCAACGATGGACCTGTTACCATCATCATCGATTCTAAAAACACCTCATCATGACCTTAGAAGAAGCACAAGAACAAGTGGACCAATGGATCAAAACGGTAGGAGTTCGATACTTCAATGAACTAACCAACATGGCGATGTTAACAGAGGAAGTGGGTGAAGTTGCTCGCATCATCGCACGTCGCTATGGAGAACAATCTGAGAAGGAATCGGATAAAAATAAAGACCTCGGCGACGAAATGGCCGATGTGCTCTTTGTATTAATTTGTTTGGCTAATCAAACAGGCGTTAACCTAACTGAGGCCTTTGCGAAAAACTTAGCAAAGAAAAGTGTTCGTGATGCAGACAGACATCACAACAATCCCAAACTCAAATAATCCCTACTTACCTGCTGGTACTTGGCTATCCGAAATGCGTTTGCTCATGCTTTTCCCTTCTTCTTTGTTTGGAATAAAGGGACGTACTAAGGAGATCAAATCCAAGCTTGGATTCAATTTTTGAATCACTTCATGGCGAACATCAAATTCCGTTTCTCCTGAAATTTGTTGGTATTCCGCATCCGAAATCCCATCATGTTGATTAGATACATTTGAAAAAGAAGCTAGATGCCCTAAGGTACTATCCCCCATCAATTTACCACCTTCCCATGAAACAACGGAACCTGCATGTTTCCAGTTAAATCCGGATAAGGTAAAATTCTTTTGATTAATTGCTTGAACAGATTGAAGGGGCATGCCCAACAACAATCCCGAATCCGTTTTCCATTCCGAAGCATTTCCGACAATCGTCACATCGACAATTTGTCCATCCCGGTAATATACATATACTTGTCGATTCGAATTGGGATATAAAATGGAACCTCGCAAACTGTCATCGCCAATCACCCACGTTGTATCAGCAATCAAAGACTCTTTACCATATTTTTTCGTAAGACCAGCTAAGTTTTCACAAGCGAGCACTTCATTCAAACTACGTGTGGGATTAACTTTTTCTGTCGAATTGATTGAGCCACAGGCAAAAAGCAGCAGAGAAACCAGGAGAGAAAGAATGTATTTCATGTTAGAAAGAATAAGCTAATGATAAAGTTGCATTCAAGCCTTGAACCTTGTATTGATAAAACTTTTGATAGTTTTTGCCTAAGAGGTTATTGCCCGATAAACCGATATTCAAATTTCGTTTGATAAAGTAATTTATTTTCAAATTGACATCCAAAATATCATCCAACTGAATTAACTGATTTTTGACAGGTTCTAAGGCATACAGCGATTGCATCCAATAGATATCCGGTGCAATCAAAATCTTAGGAGAAACCCGCCAAGAGTTTATCCATGACAAAGTTGTTGCAGGAATATGGGGAGCATTGAATTTGACACCTAATTGTTCATAAATCACATGATTAAACTTAAAGCTGGAGGTAAATTGTGATGTAAAATTAAAGTTCAAATTAGCCGAATATGTGGTTACCTGAACTTTTTCCAATCCGCCACGGTATTGCACATCAAATTTATTAGGAGCTGAAACCGCATTCACATAAAATGGCAAGTCGGAATATTCCGCATAGTCATATTGTGCTTCAAAGTCGATGACTTTGTTACCTCCAATTCCTTTAATACCGCCATAAACATGACCTACTTGATTCGTATTTTTCAATTGACTCTGCGTGCGCATCCAAGCATTTTGCTTTAAATAACTTTGGTAAGAATTGAATTGCACATCACCTCCTACCCCTCCAAACAAGTGGATGTAATCAGATGCTCCAAAATCCATTTGCAACATAGGAAAGACACTCGTCTTTTCAACAGAAGGTTCATCGGACTCAGTAACAAACATGAATCCTACATTCAGACTGACGCGCGAACTCTTGTAGGCCAAATGGGGATTTAAGCGATATAAACTACGATTCCATTTTTGCAAAGACGCACTCGGGGAATATTCGGAATAGATATAATCCCCGGCTAATTTGAATCGCAACTTTTCCGACATCCCATGCACATATACCCCATGTCCTTGGATAAGTAACTCCTTTAAATCTTGAGCGTTTGTAAGTTGGTCCGCTTGAATGCTTAAAACATAATCAGTGGAAGGTGTTTTTTTAGCACTACTTAATTTCCCCGCAGCGCTCATTCGCGTATAAGAAGCTAATAAATCATTGGCCTTTATATAAGAGGGAATTTCAGCCAAGCCATAATAGTAATTCGAGAACATTTTATACTCCAATGTACTTTCCCAATAATTTACACGACCTAAAGAACGACTCTCCAGGCGTGCTAAATTTTCACTCCTAGCTGAATATTCTGACATAACAGGGCCAAATTGATTGGCATCATGATGCAAATAAAGGCCTAGGAATTTGTTCTCTTTCGCACTTTGGCTAGCATTAAAATCAAAAAGGGAATGGCCATAATTTCCAATGCCCATCACTAACGCATTCTTGAATTTCTCGCCGTAAGCGGTTTTGTTTTTCTCATCCGAGCGCATTTCTTGTGCAGTAGGGGCATCAATTTGGGGCAAGGAGTCTAATTTCCATTGCGATTCCTTCAATTTAACTTGCAAAGGAACGCTACTTGCTTGCTCAAAAGATTTCATCGGCGAATAGGTCCGATCAGTAACCTTCAGCTGCATAACCGCGCGCGTGGAGTTGGGAATGGTGATCGTCGACCGTTCGATACGCGACTCTTGCGCATATACCCTAACGAGTAAGCAAAACAGGCCAATAAATAGTAAAAAGATCTGCTTCATTTATTGAATTCCCTCCATTTTTTTCTTGGCTAGCAATTTCACGGCATCATCCGACGAATTAGCTAAAATACTTTGCAAAATCACTTTGGCCTGAGCACTATTTTTTAATTGGACAAAATTGTCTGCCATGATTAAAAAGGCCTGCCCCACAAGCGCATCAGGCATGTGATAATACCGACTTTCAGCTTGTACGAATTGACTACTCAGCCATTCATTCGACTGTTTATATGCTTTCTGTAAAGTGAGTATGTGCGCATAGGCAAGCGACGCATTGGCACCTATTTCATCTTGATTCAGTTTTACAGCTTTTTCAAACCATTGTTTCGCGAGATCTACATCATTAACATCTGAAGCATTTTGACCAATTTCGTAAGCCCATTTGCTCTTTCGTAACGAATCTGTGACATCTAAATCTAGCCATAATTGATTCAGTGCATCAAATTTCTTTTGAGCACTATACAATTGTTTCAACTTATCCTGCACGTTAATCATTAGCGTATCTTGGTAGACAATATTTGCCTTCAGATCAACCAGCGTACTAATAGCCAAATCAGAACGTTTCTGCTCATCATATATTAAGGCAATCATCCATCGAGCTTTGTTTGCATAGCTAACTCCTTGAAGACTTCGTTTCAGGTAAATCAATGCATTACTAAAATCCTTCGTGTGGTAAGTGGAAACGCCCAACATGTAATTAAGGGCATCAGATTGACTATAAGATGGAAATTCTTGAATTAGACGAACAAGTTCAGGAACAACCAATTTATATTTTGCTTGTTCAAACATTTCCGAACAAATATCAAACCACTGTTCGGCGATACTCGGATCATTGCCATGTTGACTCGCGTAAATATGTTGCAATTCAATCGCCTCCGTATAGCGTCCCGCCTTTTTCAATAACTCGGTTGCTCCGATGATCGCCTCTTTGGCAGAAGAGTCTGTCGTGAATTTACGTACGATGTTCACATAATCATCCGATGCTAAAAACCACTGGTTGGTATTTTCATAAGCTTGCGCGCGAATCAACAAAAATGGCGCGTACAAGGGATTGCTTGTCGATTTCTCTTGGATAAACTTGCTCGTATTACGAATAACAGCCGCATAAGCCTCTGATTGTTGTAAGCGTGACAAAGCTACATTACTTCGATAAAACATTTTATCGGCCTGCGGATCATTCGAAAATTTAACGCTGTAAGCTTGATAGGCATCCGCCGACTCTTGAAACTTCCGAAGGTTAAACAAAACCACTGCTTTACGCTCTAGTAAAGCCATCGATTGTGGTGAATTTTGTTGAATCGCTTCGTCGTAATATTTCAATCCCACAGCTAAATCTCCTTTTGCAATGGCTAGCTCAGCCAAATTTCGCAAATCATCCACAGAGCGGCGACCATCTAATTTATTGGCTACATATTCCTCAAAATACTGCAAGGAACGATCGTACATGGTGATGTAGGCAAATGAATGCGCTAAACTCAATCGTATCCGTTGGCTTAATTCACGTGAACCAGCAGGCAATGACGTTTCTGCTAAAAGCGGCACATACAATTTAATTGCATCCGAATTCTTATTGGAACGGGCAAGTATTTCAGCTAAAGCGTAGCGAGCATACCAAGCCATTTCTCGATTCACCGCAAAGTCAAGGGATTTTTTGTAATAGGTAATAGCCCTTCTGTCATCTTGTTTTTCGTAAGCCTTAGAGGCAATTTGGTAACATGTAGACTGATAAAGTTCTTGAAATTTAACTTTCCCTGCAGGAAAATTAAGAATAAAGTCTTCAATAGCGGATAGACTAACCTGTTTGCTTAGCGCATCGATTGCCATAGAAACCAATAATTCCCCATGTTTATTTTGAGGTGTGCGTTTTTGATATTCTTTGATTTCTTTCAGTAAAATTGGCCATTGCTGATTTTGATGCAACAAACTCAGGTACATTAGGTAAGCTTCATCTCCCAATTCTTTATTAAAAGGCATGGCGGCAACTTCTTTCAAAGCAATGTAGGCAAGATCCCATTTCTGTTGGTCTACTAAAATCAAAGCCTTCGTTTTCGCGATCTCTTGATCGAGCGAATCCATTCCTTTCGAAGATTTTGATAATAATAGAAGCGCTTCATCCAACTGTTTCGATTTATATAGCGAAAAAGCATATTTGAAACTTCGTGTCCGATTTAACAACTGTGGAGATTTCTCCTTAACGACGGCATAACTCTTCGCCGCATTCACAAAATCTTGCTTTTGAAATTGCAGTTCGGCAATAATAGCAGCTAGATTTGCCGATGATTTCCCGTATGTACTATCGGCTAAAATGGGCTTTACATAGGAAATTAGATCATTGTAGCGGTTAAGTTTCATATAGGCTGAACTGATCCAAACAGGTGATTCTGCCGCATATTTGGGATCCAAACTAGCCAGTTTAAAATCTTCGATGGCCTGCTCAAACTTTTCCGTATGAAAATGCATGACACCTGCATAATAAGCGGCAGGCAAGGCAAATTCAACTTCAGACTCCAATTTCAATAAATTAAATAAGGCCAATGCCTCTTTTAGCAAATTGGATTTGTAATATGAAATAGCGAGGTAATATTTATGTTCCAGATTTGTTTGAGCGGAATTACTCAAGTACTTAATGGCACGAGCCCAATCTCCCGTTTCATAATAGAAAACCCCAATTTCTGTAACCAATTTAGCGGAAAAAGGACTTTCAGGATGATCAGAGATAAATTTAACCGCTTGAATCTCGGCTTCTGGACGCATGGAATATATTGAACACATGGCAATATAATACTCCACAAGCGTACGCTCTGATACCAGCAAAGAAGGGCTTCCTTGCAAGTTTTTAAGGTAAATTCGAAATTCTTCTTGAGCGGCAGGGAAGTTATTAGAATCAAACAACACCTTGGCTTGCCGAAAATGCTCAAAGGTGTCCGTTGATTTGACCGTTTGTTGGCCTTTCATTTCAAACGAATGAACAAAGAACACGCATAAGACTAAAACACTAAAATAAAATAATCGTTTTTTCATCTACGAACAGATGTATATTTAGGGTTATTACAATAATACAAATTTTATTTCAAATTTATCTCCCCATTCCAACGATAAAAATCCAAATAAATTTCCTCTAACACTTATTTTATCTAATTTTGAGGGATATTACCATACAACAACCTTACATGTCGATTCGTAACTTATTCATATTCAGCTTCCTTTTATTCGCTTGCTTGACTGTTTCGGCACAAAGCCCCAACAAGAAGCTACCCATTATCAAAAATGGCGGCTATGTAATTTTAGAAAAAAACGGTCATGGTTTAATTGCAAGCGTTGAAAACCTGGGTAAGCTCGATTATAATGAAGCGATTAAAGCTTGTGATAGTTTACAGGTTGGCGGATTTAGCGACTGGCGTCTTCCTACGAGAGAAGAATTCGAATTAATTCATCCCAAATTAAATTTAAAAAAAGTGGGTGGTGGCAGTATATTTCAATCATCTTGGTATTGGACTTCTACAGAGATCGACAAACAAAATGCTTGGACACATAACCTCCAAACAGGCCTTCAGGCGTCTTATTTCAAAGACTTCAAATGTTTCGTGAAAGCAGTTCGATCATTTTAACACACCGTATTTCTGCATTTGTTTGTCCATCACGGTAAAATAAATTGGTGGAATCATGGCTAAAATCAACATCCCTGGATAACCCGTAGGCATTTGTGGCGCACCTTCATGGTGGCGGAGAATTTGATATTTTCGCGATGCAGAATAATGATGATCGCTGTGCCGACTGAGCTCAAACAAAAGTACACGACCTAATAAATGATTGCTGTTCCAAGAATGTTCCGGTTGGACGCGTCCATAACGCTCATTTGCATTTAACTGACGCATTAAGCCATAATGCTCAATATAATTCACAGATTCCAATAGCAAAATCCCAATCAGCGCGGCGAGCAAAAAATACCCCAAAGTCGCTATACCCCAAATCGAATAAATACTAAACAAAAGGCCGAATTGAGCAAAATGAAAGATTAACATTTCATTTTGAAGGGACCAAAAACTTAATTGCTGATTATTTAAAATCTTATTATTGATTCGCCAAGCGCTAAGATAGGTGCCCGGAATTGTTTGGAAATAAAAAGCAAATACACTTTGTCGGTACCTAGCTGTACTCGGATCATCAGGAGTACTCACATGGGTATGATGTCCCCGATTATGTTCAATAAAAAAGTGCATATAAAGGCTCGTAGACAGCAAAATTTTGGCCATTGTTTGTTCGATTTTTTTCGAACGATGTCCTAATTCATGTGCTAAATTAATCCCAAAAATACCTGCCAATAAACCTGCCGTTAAAATTCGTCCTGCTCGATCTTGCACAGAAATCTGAGGGTCAGCTACGTGATTCAAGAATGAAAACAAGCAAACTAGATGCAAGAAAAAAGCCAGATACAATACGATATCGTACATGGAATTATTTTGGGCCGCTATTTCGTCGGCATCCGACAAATTACCTTCATCCGAGGGAATCAATAATTCAGCGATGGGGATAAAAAGGAAGCTAAAGAAGATTGTGGCCCAGCACATGATTCCAATGGAATGATAGGAAATCCAAGCGCCAACAAAAAGGATAAATGGGAGAATATACTTGATAATGCGCATGTTAGCTTCACTTTACAGAAAGTAATACTAATCAATTATATTTTAATTTTCCACACATTGCGAACATATTCGCGCAATCGGAAAACATCTCCTTGGCAGGCAGTTTTAGCCTCATAGACATTGATATCAACTAATAATCGATACCAAAAGCCTTGCATAAAATGAAAAATCCAAACTTTGGGATGATCGAGAAAACCCAATTGCAGGAAAAAACGAAAGCAGAAATACAACAAGGAACGAAGACCGAGTGGCAGTTTATTGTATAAATTATTTTTCACTTTTCGTTTAGATGCCGCTTGCTTACCGACTTCTACATCAGCTAAATCTGTAGTTTCAACAAATGAAAATTCTTGATTTAATATATCTGCGGCCTCTCGACGTGCATAATTATTGTGCTTGTTTACCCACCAATGCATAGAATTTAAATTCTCGTCAATCAAATTCTCTTGAAGCCGCAAAATTTTACCTCCTGAAAGTATCATGTGTTCGTCCATCAACCGACTTTCACATATGCCTTGACCCGATCGCCAAATTCGAAGCAAATGTATCGGATAAAATCCTCCGAATCGAATCCACTTTCCTTTAAAAAGCACTTTTCGTGTCAACTCTATTCCTGAAACGTCTTTGGGTATAGATGTTAATTTGTTTTTGAGTTCTTCGATTAATTCTGGACTTAAATACTCATCCGCATCAATTCGAATAGTCCAATCTGTCTTAGCATTTATCTGATGGATACCCCAATTTAACTGGGCAGCATAATTATTTTCCCATGAATTTTGGTAGACTTCAGCGCCTAATCCTTTGGCTATCTCAATGGTTCTGTCAGTTGAAAAAGAATCAATGATACATATTCGATCACAAATTGGAGTTAAGCTCGCAATACAGCGCCCCAAATGCAATTCTTCATTGTAAGTCAATATAATAGCAGTAATTCCTGACATAGCCTGTTGAATTTATGAACTACAAATTCCTAATTTGTTGCCTATATCGGAATAAAACGCGGGCCAAAAAAAGTGTATCGATCATGGCTTGCTTAACAATTTTAAAGCTGGCTCCTTTGCTAATTCCAGACGTACGCTGTAAATATTTCGATTCTATTTCAATAACTTGAAATCCTTTCATCATGAACTTGGCACATATTTCACTTTCAACTAACGAGCTTTCTATTTCCAAATTCATTTCCTTGATATCCTTGCCTTTGTAAATTTTAACCCAGTTTACATCTTTCAACTCAAAACCATTGAGCCACAAGTTTAACTGCTTATTTGCTTTAGACAAAGAGTTCCTAAAAAAGCTATAGGTAGTATTTTCTTTACGGAAAAACGATATGATTGAGTTAGCTGGAACTTCAGCAAAAGGCAATAACTCATCCAAATCAAATTGGCCATCGGCAGGAACAGCACAAACATTTTCATATTGTGCCTCAAAATAACCTGTTCGCAATGCATGGCCAATCCCTAAGTTTCGATCATGGAATACAAGACGTAATTTCGGAAACAATGCGGTAAAATTGCTTGCTAGCTCACGTGAACCATCAGTGCTACCATCATCTACTAAAAGCACCTCAAAAAATTCGATATTCATTTTTTGAAGAGTCTCCATTGTCTTTTTGACAACTTGCTCTACTGTTCCAACTTCATTGAAACAAAACACAATGACCGACCAAGATTGCTTGCTCATTTGTATTGATTTACGATGTCAATAACATGACTAACCTCTTCGTCAGTTAATTCAGCAAACATAGGCAAAGAAACACAATGTGCAGCCAAATATTCAGCATTGGGGAAATCACCAGTTGAGTAGCCTAGGGATTTGTATGCATTTTGCAGATGACATGGCACAGGGTAATGATAACCCACTTGAATTCCATTATTTGCCAAAAAAGCTGCAAAATTTTCACGGTCAGGCGTAGTCACAACAAATAAATGAAAAACTGAATCTGACCATTCCGGCTGATGCTGCATGGTAATCAAAGGATTAACAATTTGACTCAAATATTTATGAGCAATCTCCTTTCTTCGAGAATTCCAGTTGGCAAGGTACTTCAATTTGATACTCAAAATTGCTCCTTGCAAGCCATCCATTCGATAATTATACCCAATTTCCTCATGGTAATAGCGTTGCTCCATCCCATGATTACGCAACCGCATGATATGCTTGGCATACGATTCATCTTGCATGGTTAGTCCTCCTGCTTCTCCAAAAGCACCTAAGTTTTTTCCCGGATAAAAACTGAAACATCCAATATCTCCGAAAGTCCCAACTGGCTTACCTTTATAGCGAGCACCTTGCGCTTGTGCCGCATCTTCTACGACAAATAATTGATGTTTTTCAGCAATGCTGCGAACTGCATCAATATCAAAAGGTTGACCATATAGGTGAACGCCGATAATCGCCTTGGTTTTGGGTGTGATTTTTGCCTCAATCTGATTAACATCGATTTCCCAGGTATTGGGGTCATTATCAACGAAAACAGGAATAGCGCCAACGTAAGAAATTGCCCAAGCCGTCGCGATGAAGGTGTTGGCTGGCAAAATAACTTCATCTCCTGATTTAATGCCTAGCGCCAAAAGCGCCAAATGCAAAGCGGTCGTTCCGTTATTGCAACCTAGCGAAAATTTACTCTCACAAAATGCGGCAAAATCTTTTTCAAAAGCAGCAACATATGGTCCGCCGGAAAAAGCATTTGAGTCAAATACCTCCTCTGTTTTGGCAAGTATTTCCGCTTTGATGGAAAGGTATTGTTTATTAATATCTAAACAAGGAATATTCATTCGACTATTTTTTAATTTGTTTAGCAGGATTTCCCACCACAACTGTGTTTGGCGCAACATCTTTTGTTACGACAGAA
The DNA here is from genome assembly GCA_024642485.1 of Cytophagaceae bacterium. Taxonomy (GTDB): domain Bacteria; phylum Bacteroidota; class Bacteroidia; order Cytophagales; family Spirosomataceae; genus Aquirufa. Next base: position 10,979 of record JAHEAY010000021.1, on the reverse strand, counting down.
CCTGCACCTACCAGTGCTCCCTCACCAATTGTAACGCCACATAAAATTGTCACACTTGAACCAATAGAAGCGCCTTTTTTTATTAGCGTAGTTTCCAATTTCCAATCATCCGCCGTTTGAATACTTCCATCTTCATTAGTAGCACGTGGATAACGATCATTAACAAATGTTACATTATGGCCAATAAAAACATTGTCCTCTATTTTAACACCTTCACAAATAAAAGAGTGACTTGAAATCTTGCAATTTTCACCAATTTCCACGCCACGCTGAATTTCGACAAAAGTACCCACTTTGGATCCAGAACCAATCTTACAGTGGTAAGCATTGACAAAAGCGAATATTTTTACACCTTCGCCCACTTCTACATGATTTAAACACTGAAAATTTTCAGTAGAATTAAGTACCTCCATTATAATTTTATTTCTTTTCCTCCTAATTCAATTGATTTCTGAGCAGCCTCTAAGATCGAAACGACTTCCAATCCGGCCATACCATCTACAAGCGGCTTTCGCTGATGTAGGATAGCTTGAACAAAGTCATTAGCCATCGAAGCCAATGCTTCATTTTGGGGAATTTTAGGAATAAATATATCCCCTACTCGGTAATCGATAAGCATTTGATGCTTTTCAGATTCTGTGTTTGCTTTAAACCCTGTATCGTAAATTTTAATTTTTTCAGTAGGCTCCACATCATCATATAAACACATTTTTTTATCTCCTCCGATCAATATTCGTCTAATTTTCAAAGGCGAAATCCAAGAACAAGTAAAATGAGCAATAAAATTGGATGTGTAATTTAAGGTTAGGTAAGCAATATTTTCTAAACCACTCTTCGTGTGCGCTTGCCCAGTACATACAACACTTACAGGCCTTTCGGGAACCAAATAATTCAAAATAGAAATATCATGAGGTGCTAAATCCCATATAACATTCACGTCAGGTTGAAACAAACCTAAATTAATACGCGTTGAGTCAAAATATTGCAATGCTCCCAACTCACCTAATTCAACACAGGTTTTTATCTTTTGTACAGAACCTGTAAATAGAAAAGTATGATCTACAGCTAACACTAAATTGTGTTTCAAACTTAGCTCAACCAATTCATGAGCCTCCGAAACGGATGCAGTCAATGGTTTTTCAACCAAAACATGCTTCCCAGCCAATAAGGCTTTCTTGGCTAAACTGAAATGCAAAAATACAGGAGTAGCGATGACTACAGCATCTACCGGAGCTTGCGACATGAACATGTCAACATCCGTAAATACCGTTAACGAATTGTGCACTTTTTGGGCAGCTTGCAAACGTTCGGTACGCGCATCACAAACAGCGGTCACCGTACAATCAGCGGCATTGATAAAATTGCGCAATAAATTTATTCCCCAATAACCATAACCTATTATCCCAACTCGAATCATAATGTAAAAATAGTTTATTTTTTAAGTAACAACATATTTTTCAAGAACCAAAACAATGAACCTACGACTAGAAGCTCCAAGAAATACTCAAGCGCATGCGAGGGTACCATTAAATCAGAAATCGAATGAAAATAAATCATTCCCATTCCCCACCACAATGGGGCCTGTAAAATTACTGCAAAGTTGAATAGGACCAATACAATCCAAAAAATCGGTTTTTCACTCATTTTACCCCAAAATAATAAAGGCATCAAAATGGTGTAAGCATAATTAACAACGGAGGATTGTTGACTTACCATCATCCACATATAAACAACTAAAAATAAATGTGGAAGCTGATCAATCAATTTTTCGGTTCGATTTCGCGCAATATAAAAGCATCCTACAAACAAAATACTTAACAAACCAACCCAATTTAACCACTTAGGTCCTAAAGGAATTAATCCATTTGTCAATGGATGCAAAATTGACCAAATATTAGGTAAACGAGGATCATTCGCCTGTTGAATGGGCGCCAAAAAGTCCCATCCAATATTGAAATATAAAATTATTAACGAAGGAATTCCTACAAGCAACAATCCCAACAATACATTTATCCGCTCTTTTAACGCAATCAAAATAACGATAATAAGTAAGACCAATAAAGCTTTTGTAATCAAAAGCCCTAACCCTAAAATTACCCCCAACATGAGATAATTTTTATTTCGTTGGAATATCAAAAGGGCCAACACGATGCCCCCCCACATAAAAATATCCTCCTGTCCACCTAAAACAGATAAAATGAATGATGCCGGTAATAACAAATAGAGCAATCCCTGAAAAGCAGAAGCCTTTCTTAGCTTAATGGTTGCCAATAAAATTCCAAATTCCAATAAAATCATTTGCAAAATGATCGCTTTGGGGCTTTCCCAAAGCCAAAGCGGCAACACAGTGAAATATGGAAATAATGGCGAATAGGCCGACTCAAAATCTCGATATACCCAAGCTCCTTTTGCTGCCGAAACTGCTGAATCATAAAACATCAATACGTCAGATCTCGCATCAAAGCCTAAGTACACGTAGATTAGTAAAAATGGGAAAAGCCTAAATGCTAAGAAGAATGCAAATAAATACAGCTTTGGAGATTTGTTGATTTCAGGTTCAATCCGATCCTTTAAAATCAACGAAGCAAGCAGCAATAAAGAAAAAAATACCCCCAGAACTAACTTATAAACCAACATAATTTTCTATTAGTACACTAATTTAGTTCTTTTAGCATTGAAATAAAAAAGCAAAAAAAAAGCACTTACCAGAATCTGATAAATGCTTTTTAATATCGTGGTCGCGTAGGGATTCGAACCCCAAACCTTCTCATCCGTAGTGAGATGCTCTATCCAGTTGAGCTACGCAACCATTACCCTTTCGGGACTGCAAAGGTAGAAATAGTTTTTAAAAATCGAAACATTCAATCGAAAAAAATATCATTTTTTGCGTTCTTAAAACCTAAGTCAAACGTTCACAAGGACTTGCTCCTATTTTTTAAATTGAATCCGATAAATACTTCCACCCAAATCATCACTTACATATAAGGAACCATCTGGGCCTTCTGCCAATCCGCAAGGACGATGCTCAATAGGCCCCGTTGGTTTTACCAAATCTGTCCCAGCAAAATTGTCGGCAAAAATCTCCCATTTACCACTCGGCTTACCGTTTTTAAATGGAACAAAAGCAACGAGATAGCCTTTTTTCAACTCGGATGATTGACCATGAAAGGCAATAAAAGCACCATGTTTATATCGAGCTGGAAATTGATTCCCTTGGTAAAATAGGATATCATTGGGCCCCATGTGTGCCGGAAAAGCGACAACCGGATTCAAGGCTTTTTCACCTCCCGTTTTCTTTCCATCACCGCCATATTCTGGAGCAACTATTTTTTTGTTTTGCTTTTGGTCGTAATAGATATAAGGCCAACCGGCATCATCGCCCGCCTTTTTGAATTCATACATGGCCTCAGCAGGTAATTCCTGCGATTGCTGGGGTGTATAATATTGCGGATAAAAATCGTGGAATTGTCCACGGCCATGAGCCATCGCAAAAAGACTCTGTGTTTGTGGATTCCAAGTAATCCCGACCGCATTTTTCAATCCCGTGGCATAACGTACACCATCTTTGAATCCTTGATTTAATTTGTTCGCATCGAATTGCCAAACTCCCCCCGCCGAATCCAATATCGCACATGGGTTCATTCCTTGACCTGTGCCAGGGACCCGACAAGGGTCATTCCAGGATCCGATTGTCACATAGATATGTTTTTTGCCTTGATCGAAAACAAATGGTTTGGCATTATCCCGACCGTGATCTGGCAATCCATCGACGATAGTTTCAGGTTTGTTAAAATCTGCAACCTCACCTTTTGCATTAAGTGCATAACGGAATACCCCTTTATTCGATGAGGCATATAAATACTCCCCATCAATCATGATGCCAGTTCCTGGATAGGAAGCAAACAAGGTTTGTTCATTAAAAACGCCATCTTGATCGGTATCTTTCAATTGGACGATTCCATTTCCATCTTTTAATTTAGATAATTTAGCATACACATGTCCTTGCTTCGAAACGGTGATGTGACGTGCTGAGCCTTGATCTTTGGCTATTTCAGTGACACGGAATCCCAAAGGGACTTTAATTTCTTGAGCTATTAGCATGGATGGTACCAACAAGCCCAGGATCAATATACTTTTCATGAATAATTAAGGTTTAGAAATCACAAGGTAGTATAAATTCACAAAATACCTATGTGGACTTATTCCATTTTCCTTCGAAGTCGGGCAACTGGAATCCCCAATTGCTCGCGATATTTAGCGACCGTTCTTCTTTTTACCACAAATCCCTTTTCAGCCAATAAACCTTCTAATTCCTCATCCGAATAAGCATGTCCTGCGGGCTCATGCTCAATCAATTCGCGTAAAATATTCTTTACCTCGCGGGTTGAAAAATCCTCGCCCGATTCATGTGTAATCCCTTCTGAAAAGAAATACTTCAAGGGATACATACCAAAATCCGTTTGCACCGACTTAGCTGAAACGACGCGAGAGACCGTCGATATATCCATTTCAATGACTTCGGCGATTTCCTTCATGCGAAGTGGCTTGAGTTTCGCCTCATCACCCGATAAGAAAAAATCGTATTGCTGAGCTACAATACTTTCCATCGTTTTCAACAATGTTCCCTGTCGCTGTTGGATCGCTTGAATGAACCAAGACGCAGAATCCAGCTTATGCTTGATAAAGGTCACCGCTTCCTTCACATCTTTCTGTTGCTTATCCCCTTTAGAATAGGTTTGTAGCATTTCTTGAAAGGACTTACTCACGCGTAATTCGGGAGCATTTTTACCGTTCAATTTGATATCTAATTTGCCGTCCGACTGGCTCACAATAAAATCAGGCTGTAAAAAAGGTGCAACCTCCCCTGCTTCACTGCCTCCCGGTTTTGGGTTTAAATGCGTGATAATTTTAATGGCCTTCTTTAATAAAGCCTCATCGATCGACAACTTTTGTTGCAATTGACTATAATGTCGTTTCGAAAAATCATCGAAATATTGATCAATCAATCGAATCGCGACTTGCAAAGCTTGATCATCAGCAATATGCTTGCGATGCAATTGAATAGATAAGCATTCCTGCAAATCTCTGGCACCAATACCCGCTGGGTCCAATTGCTGGACTTTTAACAAAACAGCCTCTACTTCCTGGTAATCGGTTTCGAACCCAACCGTAAAAGCTAAATCGTTGACAATGCTCTCGATATTCCGACGCAAATAACCATCATCTTCCAAGGAGCCTATTAATTGTTCGGCAATGATGCGCTCCCGCTCATTAATGATCACAAAGCCAATTTGCATCAATAAAAATTCTTCAGCACTAGGCACGGTTGGCATCGGACGCTCCCGCATTTCCTCATTGGGATCATAGGAATCGCCCGCCATTTTGTAACCAGCATAATCATCTTGTAGATAATCATCGATCGCCATCTCCTCATTCGCTAAATCTTCTACGGTCTCCCGATCACCCATTTCTTCCAAACGTTCCTCGGAAATCCCTTCCTCCAAAGCCGGGTTTTCTTCTAATTCCGCTTCAATCCGCGCGGCCAATTCGGCAGTCGGGATTTGCAACAACTTTATCAGCTGAATTTGCTGTGGAGAAAGTCGTTGCTGTTGCGATAAATTAATGGATAATCCTTGCATCAGCGTTGAAATTTAAATACAAAAATAATTGAAAAAATTCGGTTTTTTTGTGGTATTTTTGAGGCTTATTGCGCCCATTAGAGGGCTATTGAGAATCATTTATGCAAATTAAAGAAATCCTTTCCTTATCCCCATCTAACCAAAGCCTTGTTATCAAAGGTTGGGTTCGTACCAAACGCGTTTCAGCCAATGTAGCTTTCATTGCCTTAAACGATGGTTCCACGATTCATAACATTCAAGGCGTAGTTTCTGATGGAGCTGTTTCGGAAGAAACACTTAAACTAGTTACGACGGGGGCATGTATTGCCATGACTGGAACACTGATTCCTTCACAAGGACAAGGACAATCAGTCGAGTTACAAGTAAATTCCATTGAAGTTTACGGGATCGCTGATCCAGAAAAATACCCATTACAACCGAAAAAACACTCCTTGGAGTTCTTGCGTGAAATCGCGCATTTACGCCCTCGGACAAATACGTTCTCGGCCATTTTACGTGTACGCCATGCGTTGGCTTATGCAGTTCACACTTATTTCAACCAAAACCAATTCTTCTATTTGCATACGCCTATCATCACAGGATCAGATGCAGAAGGTGCGGGTGAAATGTTTCGTGTAACAACGTTACCGGCTACAAACCCTCCTTTGACTGAAGATGGAAAGGTAGATTTCAAAGAAGATTTCTTTGGTAAGGAGACGAATTTGACAGTTTCAGGCCAACTAGAAGGCGAATTAGGCGCGATGGCTTTATCGAAGGTATATACCTTTGGACCTACCTTCCGTGCGGAGAATTCAAACACGACACGCCATTTGGCAGAGTTTTGGATGATCGAACCGGAAGTTGCTTTTAATGAATTAGAAGACAACATGAATTTGGCGGAAGACTTCACCAAATTCTGTATCAAATACGCTTTAGACCATTGTGCGGATGATATCGCATTCCTAGAGAAGCGTTTATTGGACGAAGAAAAAACAAAGAAAAAAGAGGAGCAATCGGAACTAAGCTTAACTGAAAAGTTGCGATTTGTCACCGAAAACGACTTTGAACGCATTACTTACACGGAAGCGATCAACATCTTATTACAATCGAAAACCCACAAGCAAGGTAAATTCCAATATCCTGTAGAATGGGGCATCGATTTACAATCGGAACACGAGCGCTGGTTGGTTGAAAAGCACTTCAAAAAACCGGTTATCCTTACGAATTACCCGAAAGACATCAAGGCATTCTACATGAAATTGGACGAAGACGGCAAAACCGTTCGTGCGATGGACGTATTATTCCCAGGCATCGGAGAAATCATTGGAGGATCGCAACGTGAAGACGATTACGAGAAATTATTGCAACGCACAAAAGAAGTAGGTATCGAAGAAGAATCGATATGGTGGTACTTGGAAACGCGTAAATTCGGATCTGCGCCACACGCAGGATTTGGATTAGGCTTTGAGCGTTTGGTTTTATTCGTAACAGGGATGAGCAACATCCGCGATGTGATTCCTTTCCCAAGAACACCTAAAACGGCAGAATTTTAATGTTTTTCAAACAGCTAAATCAAAGTATTGGGCATGCGATTGATGGGATTGTAGATCTCATTAAACAAGAAAGAAATGCCAAAATACATTTGGCGGCGACTGCCTTAGTGATTTATGTAGGTTTGAAATTAGATTTTGTGGCACAAGAGTGGATTTGGATTAGTCTGGCTGTGGCATGCGTTTGGGTTGCAGAATTAATCAATTCTGCCATTGAACGCCTAACAAACTTGGTCTCACCGGAACATCATCCCTTGGCCAAACAAGTGAAAGATTATGCAGCTGGAGCTGTTTTAGTGATGTCATTATGGGCAATCGTGGTGTTTTGCCTGATTGCATTGCCACATCTTGTGATGTGGTTAACATTTTCGAATTAATATGAAAGAATACGGATCGAGTGTACAAAAATTGGTCAATTACATTATGACCATAGCCGACCGCGAGCAGCGTACCAAATATGCCTTTATCATGGTGGATTTGATGAAACAGATTCATCCCAACATGAAGGACAACAGCCAAGATTATTCCAAAAAGCTTTGGGATGACTTATTTATCATGTCGAATTTCGAGTTGGACGTGCAAGGCCCGTTTCCTCCCCCATCACCGGAGTCGGTAGGTAAAGCCCCTCGTAAAGTTGCATATAATCAACATCATTTGAAATTCAAGCACTACGGACGTAACGTTGAATTATTAATTCTACGCGCCATAGCCGAAGAGAAATTAGAGGATAAAAAGATTTTGGTGGCCTACATTGCCAGATTGATGAAAGGCTTCTACGTGACTTGGAACAAAGACACGGTGGATGATTCGGTCATTTGGCAGAACATCAAAGACATGTCGGAGAATCTATTAGGCAGCATCGTCGACGAATTATCTCAAGAGACTTTAGGTCATGCAAAAGTGGCAAATAATGCGCGAAACGCATACAATGCGCCAGAATACCCGAATAATAACAACAACAGGAACAATAACTTCCGGAAGAACAACTTCAGAAATAACAACAACAATCGTAATAACAATTACCGTAAAAATAAGTAAGATTTATGGCATCATTTAAGGTTACCGGTGGCCGCCGGATGAAAGGAGAAATTACTCCTCAAGGAGCAAAGAACGAAGCATTGCAAATTTTGTGTGCGGTGGTATTAACAGCAGAGCCTGTTACGATTCACAACATCCCGAATATCCGCGATGTCAACCAATTGATTGATTTATTGGGAGACATGGGCGTGAGCATGCGTCGTTTATCGGAAACCAGCATTGAGTTTGATGCATCTCAAGTGAACATTGATTACTTGGAATCTGAAACCTACAAGAAAAAAGCGGCAGCGCTTCGTGGTTCGGTGATGTTATTAGGGCCAACTTTGGCGCGATTCAAAAAAGGACGTATTCCTTCACCCGGAGGAGATAAAATTGGTCGTCGTCGTTTAGATACGCACTTTTTCGGATTCATGAAATTAGGTGCGAAATTCAATTATAGCGCGGAAGATGGGGGAATCTATGAAGTAGATGCCTCGCAATTACAGGGTGCCTATATGTTATTGGATGAAGCATCGGTAACAGGTACAGCGAATATCTTGATGGCTGCCGTGCTAGCGAAAGGAACGACAACCATTTACAATGCAGCTTGCGAGCCTTATTTGCAACAATTATCGAAGATGTTGAACCGCATGGGAGCAAAAATCTCAGGTATTGGTTCAAATTTATTGGTTGTTGAAGGTGTAGATGTTCTTCATGGAACGGAACACACGATGTTGCCAGACATGATTGAAATCGGTTCATTCATCGGAATGGCCGTGATGACACAATCAGAAATCACGATTAAAAACTGCCAAATCCCTCAATTAGGTATCATTCCTGATGTATTTAAGAAATTAGGTATTCAAATGGAATTCCGTGGCGATGATATTTTCATCCCTTCGCAAGAGCATTATGAATTAGAAAACTTCATTGACGGATCGATGTTGACCATCTCGGATCATCCATGGCCAGGATTTACGCCTGACTTGTTGTCGATCATTTTAGTGACGGCTATCCAAGCGAAAGGAACGGTATTGATTCACCAAAAAATGTTTGAATCTCGTTTATTCTTTGTGGATCGTTTGATCGAGATGGGTGCACAAATCATTCTTTGCGATCCACACCGTGCTACGGTAGTTGGTTTCGACCGCAAGCAAACCTTGAAAGGCATTCGCATGTCTTCACCGGATATTCGTGCGGGGGTTTCCTTATTGATCGCGGCGATGTCGGCGAATGGCACATCCATCATCGACAACATTGAGCAAATTGATCGCGGGTACCAAAACATCGATACGCGTTTAAATGCAATCGGTGCAGAAATCGTACGTATTTAAGATGTCTTTATTTACTAAGATTAAACAGACCGTCCAATTGGCCTTACCCATCGTGGTGGGCGAATTGGGCGTTATGCTTATGGGCCTTGCCGATACGATTCAGGTAGGCCAAATGTCGACCGGTGCCGCCGAAAGTTTAGGCGCATCCGGCATGGCGCATTCCATCTTTTTCACCATTGCGATTGTAGGCATTATCTGTATCCAAATCGTTTCCCCGATGATCTCCAAGGCTGTAGCCGAAGGCGATCAAACGGAATGTGGAAATTTACTGCGGGCCAATTTACGCGTAGCGACCTTGCTAGGTATCGCGACCATTCTCATCACGGGAATTGTGGGATTGAATTACGATTTATTTGGGCAGACGGAGGCGAATAAAACCTTGACCCTACCCTTTTTGACTTTGATTTCGGTTTCGGTATTACCTATTTTCTGGTTTATAGCCTTGAAGAGTTTCATGGATGGGCTCCAAAGAACAACGGTGGGAATGACGATTACAATCATGGCTTTGGCCATGAACGTGTTTGGCAATCATTTATTGATCAATGGCGTTTGGGGATTTCCGGCCTTGGGCTTATTAGGTTCCGGAATTTCGACCTTGGTTTCTCGCTTGTTTATGGCGGCCACATTAGCCATTTACGTGTTTACGCGGGATGAATTCAAACCTTATTTACGTAAGGGACATGTGCATGTGGAGAAAAACGTTTTAGAAAAGAACATCTTACGCATCGGAATCCCTTCGGGTATGCAGGGTTTCTTTGAGATTGCGACTTTCGGAATGGCCGTTGTCATGATGGGTTGGATTTCTGTGACGGCACAAGCTGCACACATCGTGGCGATCAACATGGCATCGATCACCTACATGATGGCGACAGGCATAGCCGTGGCAGGCGGAATTAATGTGGGAACGGCAATCGGCGAACGAGATCGTTCAGAAATCAAACGTTCCGGACATGCCGCCTTGATTTTATCGGTGATATTCATGGGCGTCTGTGCCTTGGTCTTTTTCTTTGGTCGGGAATATTTAGTGCGTGGTTACACGCAAGAATTACCCGTCATCGCGATCGCAGTTACCTTGGTGGTTTGGGGAGCGATATTCCAACTCTTCGATGGCATTCAGGCGGTATCTTTAGGCCTATTACGTGGCTTACAAGATGTCAAAATCCCAACGGCTATCACAGTATTCTCGTATTGGGGAATGGGCATTCCGATTTCCTATTATGTGGGCATTTACTTGGGTGTAGGAGCTGTGGGAATCTGGATGGGCTTGACAGCTAGTTTGGTTTGTTCGTCGATCTTGCTTTCGTGGCGGTTCTATGCGCGGGCGAAGACGATAGATTTGGAGGCGCTGAAGGTAGATTAGAATTAGCCTAGTGGCCACATATTGGGCAATAGTCAATTCCGCATGCCTAAAGTACAATAAATCCAAATTGACTATTGCCTTGAATTTATATAAGCAATTT
>JAHEAY010000115.1 GCA_024642485.1 Cytophagaceae bacterium | reverse complement strand
ATATGACCGAAAGATATCTAGGCTGTAACATGCTTGAAATTACAGATAAATTTTTAAAATGTTGTACCTTTGCGCTTTGAATAGAACTTATGGAATTAAATCTGCTTTCGGCGATCTCGCCTGTTGACGGTCGTTACCGTCGCCAAACCCAATCACTCGCTCCGTATTTTTCCGAGTTTGGCCTAATCCAATACCGTGTTCGAGTAGAGATTGAGTATTTCATCGCTTTGTGTGATATTCCTTTAGCTCCTTTAGCAAGTTTTCCCAAAGAACATTATGCAGCGTTGCGTGCGATGTACACCAACTTCTCCGAAGCAGACGCACAATGGATTAAGGAAACGGAAAAGGTTACCAATCATGATGTGAAAGCAGTTGAATACTTCATCAAAGATCGGATGTTGGCCTTGCCAGGCGATTTAACTCCTTATGTTGAATTTATCCACTTTGGCTTAACTTCTCAAGATATAAATAATACCGCGATTCCTCTTTCCATCGCTGAGGCGCATCGTGATGTAATTTTACCTGCTTATCAGGCAGTTGTTGCGACGTTGGATGCTTATGCGACCGAATGGAAAGAGATTCCTTTGTTGGCTCATACCCATGGCCAACCCGCCTCTCCGACGCGTTTAGGCAAAGAAATTAAGGTTTTTGTTGAGCGTTTAAATCGCCAATTAGACTTATTGTCTCAAGTGCCGTTTACGGGTAAATTCGGCGGTGCGACAGGTAATTTCAATGCGCATCAAGTTTCTTTTCCTGAGATTAATTGGCCGGAATTTGCGGCCAATTTGCATGCAAATCTAGGTATTAAACGTTCAAAATACACAACTCAAATCGAGCATTACGATAATTTAGCCGCCTATTTTGATGGCTTAAAGCGTTTGGATACGATTTTGATTGATTTGTCACGCGATATTTGGCAGTATATTTCGATGGGCTATTTCAAGCAAAAAATCAAAGCAGGGGAAATCGGATCTTCGGCGATGCCACATAAAGTCAACCCAATCGATTTCGAAAACGCGGAAGGAAACTTCGCGATGGCAAATGCTTTCTTTGAATTCTTGTCGGCGAAATTACCTATCTCCCGTTTACAACGTGATTTAACGGATTCAACGGTACTTCGTAATGTCGGAACGCCTTTGGCTCATGTCGTGATTTCGTTGAATTCCTTGCAACGTGGTTTAGGGAAATTGGAATTGAATAATAGCAAAATCCAACAAGACTTAGAAGATAACTGGGTGGTAATTGCGGAAGCGATTCAGACAGTCTTGCGTCGTGAAGCATTCCCGAAACCGTATGAGGCGCTGAAGGATTTGACACGTCACCACGGAAAAATCGACCAAATGGTCTTCCATAATTTCATCGACGGCCTAGCCGTTTCAGATGCCATTAAAGCAGAATTGAAATTAATCAGCCCATTCAACTTCGTGGGCCGCGACGAAAACTAAAACTAAACCCCTCCGGACTTTCGACTATGAAACATCGCCTCATGCACATCGCCCTTGTGGTGGCCGACTACGACGAAGCAATTACTTGGTATACCGAAAAACTCGGTTTTACTTTGGTGGAAGACACGCGGCTAAGTGATGTGAAACGCTGGGTGCTGGTCCAACCTTCGGGTGAAGACTCTTGCCAAATGTTATTGGCCAAAGCCGCAACGGACGAACAACGCTCTCGTGTGGGCAATCAAACAGGTGGCCGAGTTTTCTTGTTTCTACATACGGATGACTTTGAAAAAGACCATCAAAATTTGCTCAAACACAACATCAAAATTGTCCGTGGTCCGGTGCTTGAAGAATATGGTAAAGTGCTCGTATTCGAGGATTTATATGGAAATTTGTGGGATTTAATCGGCTAAAATTTTGAATTAAGAGATTTCAGTTTACATTTGCATCAAATTAATACCAAGATGACAAAAGCAGCATACAACAAAAACTGGTGGCAAGGCTAATATTTCCTTGAACAGTTTTGCTGTGTGTACATGATATGTTTACGAAAGGCTTGCTGTTCTCAGTAAGCCTTTTTTTAATTTTGTCCCTAGAAAACATGTCTACAATACAAATTCGAACTGCGAGAAAAACCCAATTGGCGGATACCCTTACGCCCATCGGTATTTTCATGAAGATTCGTAAAAACTTCAAGAATTCCGTAATCCTGGAATCTGCGGATTACCACGGCCGGGAACATGGATTTTCACATATCGCTTTTGATCCGGTTGCTTCATTCGAATTAACCGATTCGAAGGTTACCCAAAAATTCCCCGACGGATCAGTGGAAAATTTCACCTTAACGAATCGTCGGGATGCTGTTCAAGCCTTGAAAGCTTTCGCGGATCGTTTTGATTTCCAGAAAGAAAAAGGAGATTCACCGATGGCGAATGGCTTGTTTGGCCATATTTCTTATGATGCGGTAACCTATTTTGAGGATATTGAGATTCAGGCAAAAAATCCAGAAACAGAAATTCCATCGATTCGCTATTTTGTGTATCGTTATGTGGTTGCGGTGAACCATTTCAATAATCAAATGTCGCTTTATGCGCATAGTTATGATGGGTCTGAACCTTCTTTTGATACGATTACGTATTTGTTGAACATGCCGCATTATGATTCAGAACGGTTCGAGCGTGTCGGTGAGGAAGTAAGTAATTTGAACGATGAGCAAGTGAAAGAAATTGTGGAAACATGCATCAAGCATTGTTTACGCGGTGATGTATTCCAAATCGTACCTTCCCGCCGTTTTTCCCAAGGTTTCAAAGGGGATGATTTTCAAGTGTATCGCGCTTTGCGTTCCGTGAATCCGTCGCCTTATTTGTTTTATTTTGATTACGAACAATACCGCATTTTCGGTGCTTCGCCAGAAAAGCAAATTAAAATTGATGGAGATGTCGCTGAAATTCATCCAATCGCCGGAACGTTTAGACGCTCGGGGGATGATGCACGGGATGCGGAATTAGCGCAAGAACTTTTGGCAGATCCGAAAGAAACGGCTGAACATGTAATGCTGGTCGATTTAGCACGTAATGATTTAAGTCGGAGTGCGGATCAAGTCAAAGTGGAGACCTTCAAAGAAGTACAATTTTTCTCCCATGTCATTCACTTGGTATCCAAAGTGACGGGTCGCTTGCAAAAAGGCGTGAATCCTTTGCAACTAGTAGCAGATACCTTTCCTGCGGGGACATTGAGTGGTGCGCCCAAGCACAATGCGATGACGATTATTAATCGGCTGGAGCCAACAAACCGAGCGATCTATGGCGGTGCGATTGGTTTCATGGATTTTCAAGGGAATTTCAATCATGCCATTGCGATTCGGACCTTTTTGAGCAAGGGAAATACCTTATTTTTCCAAGCAGGAATGGGCGTTGTAGCGAAGTCGGTTGTTGCCAGCGAAATGCAAGAAATACATAATAAATTAGCAGCTTTGCGTCGTGCATTGGAAGTTGCAGAGAACTTAGCATAAGAAGACATGAAGAACGTTTTGGTTTTAGATAATTATGATTCCTTCGTGTACAATTTGGTATACCTCTTAAAGGAATTAGGTGCGAATGTGGATGTATTTCGCAATGATAAAATTAGCTTAGAAGAAGTGGGCAAATATGACCAAATCCTTCTTTCTCCGGGTCCTGGGATTCCTTCCGAGGCGGGAATTATGATGGATTTATTGAAAGAATATAAGTCAACTAAAAAGATTTTAGGTGTTTGTCTAGGTCATCAGGCGATCGCGGAGGCCTTTGGGTCTCAATTACAGAATATGGGAGAGGTTTTGCATGGCGTGACGACGGAATGTCAAGTGATTGACCCGACCGAGCGTTTGTTCTTGGATATTCCATCGCGTTTTGAGGTTTGTCGTTACCATTCGTGGACGGTAATCCCTGACTCGATGCCAAAGGATTTGAAGATTACAGCCCAAGATGACAAGGGCTATGTGTTGGCGGAAGCGCATCAGCAATACGATGTACGTGGGGTGCAATTTCACCCGGAGGCCTATTTGACCCAACACGGATTACAAATGATTAAAAATTGGTTAAAATAAAATGAAAAAGGTTCTAGAAAGAAGAGTGAGTGGTGAGGCGTTGTCAGAACAAGAGGCGCACGAGGTTTTATTGCAAATCGGGAATGGCGGGGTGAATCCCAGTCAAATTGCCGCATTTTTATCATCTTATTGGTATCACCCAATTCAAGTTCAAGAGTTAAAGGGATTTGTTTCGGCGATGTTGGACTTAGCGGTCACAGTTGATTTGTCGGAGTTCGATGCCATGGACGTCTGTGGAACAGGTGGGGATGGAAAGGATACATTTAATATAAGTACGACTTCCTCGTTTGTAATCGTAGGTGCTGGCCAAAAGATTGCTAAGCATGGCAATCATGGGGTTTCTTCATCGGTAGGTTCTTCCACGGTTTTGGAGTTTTTGGGTTTGAAATTCAATAATGATCCCAAAATCTTGAAGCGCAAAATGGAAACTGCGGGCATGTGTTTTTTACATGCGCCTTTGTTCCATCCAGCCATGCGGTTTGTAGGTCCGATTCGCAAAGAATTAGGAATGAAAACCTTTTTTAATTTATTGGGGCCTTTATTGAACCCCGCAAATGTGAGTAAGCAATTAACAGGTGTTTATTCCCCTGAGGTTTTTGAATTATATTCTGGTTTTTTCAAAGATTCTAGCAAGAAATTTGGGATTGTTTTTGCGGAGGATGGCTATGATGAAATTTCGTTGACATCTAATTTTCGCTTAGAGACACATGCAGGCCGACAAGTTCATGAACCTTCAGAATTAGGATGTGAATATGTACAGCAATCGGAATTGTTCGGAGGTGCGAATGTGGAAGAATCTGCGAATATGCTGTATAAAATTTTACAGCGCGAAGGGACAGCTGCTCAAACAAATGCGGTATTGGCGAATGCTGGGGCGGCACTTTGGGTTGCAGAGAAGGCTCCATCGTTAGCGGATGGATTTTTAATGGCCAAAGAGTCATTAGAAAGTGGAAAAGCATTCCAGGTGTTTAAGAAGTTTATCATGGATTAATCGCATCGCGCTATGACTATTTTAGATCAAATCATTGCCACCAAACGAACGGAAGTTGCCGCTGCCAAAGCGCGTGTTTCCATCTCCGCACTGGAAAAGCAAGGTTATTTTGCCCGGGCTTGTCACTCCTTGGCTATGTCTTTGGTTCAGCCAGCTTCTACGGGCATCATTGCGGAATTTAAACGCAAGTCTCCTTCTAAAGGCATCATTAATGATACGATGGGTGTAGATGAAGTTACGCGAGGTTATGTGACGGCAGGAGCGGCTTGCTTGTCGGTGCTGACAGATACGGCTTATTTTGGTGGGACCTATGCCGACTTTGATTTAGCGCGGCGGACGAATCCGAATACGCCTATTTTGCGTAAAGACTTTATGATCGATGAATATCAAATCGTAGAGGCGAAATCGATGGGAGCGGACGTGGTATTATTGATCGCGGCAGCATTAAGTCCTGCAGAAATCAAAACCTTAGGGACTTTAGCTCGTTCATTAGGTATGGAAACCTTGTTGGAGGTTCATGACCAGGAAGAATTAGATCGTTCGTTGGGCGATTATATTTCCGTTGTAGGTGTGAATAACCGCAACTTGAAAAATTTTGCCGAGCAAAATGTGGAGGCATCCAAAGTCCTTGCGGATAAGATTCCTGCCCAATTTGTGAAGGTTTCTGAGAGTTGTATTTCAGGGCCCGAAATTATCAAGGAGTTGAAGGCTTATGGATACCGTGGCTTTTTGATCGGTGAGAGTTTTATGAAGACGAGCAATCCAGGTCAGGCATTAACAGATTTCTTAAAGCAATAATATATGAAGTGGAAGGTTTGTGGCATGCGGGATTTGACTAATATCGAAGCAGTTGCGGCTTACGAACCGGATTATATGGGCTTTATATGGGCTTCCAAATCGCCTCGCTATGTAGGGCAAGATTTTGTTATCCCAGCCTTGCCGACTAAGACAAAGGCGGTGGGTGTGTTTGTGAATGAGCCCACCGAAAACATCATTGAATTGTCTACAAAGGCCGGATTTCAGGTTGTGCAATTGCACGGCGATGAGGGGCAAGATGAGATTGATGCCTTGCGTGCTGAGGGTTTGACGGTGATCAAGGCTGTCAGTGTGGCGACGGAGGAGGATGTTAAAGTGTTGAATTTGGAGCCCGATTATTATTTATTTGATACGAAAAAGGGATCTCAAGTAGGCGGAACAGGGGAGCGATTTGATTGGTCTATTTTAAAGGCCTACGAATTGGATATTCCTTATTTTCTAGCGGGAGGTTTGGATGAGGCGAGTATCGAAGAAGCGAAAAAATTGCCAGGGCTTTATGCCTTGGATTTCAATAGTAAATTAGAGTCAAGTCCGGCATTGAAGG
>JAHEAY010000112.1 GCA_024642485.1 Cytophagaceae bacterium | reverse complement strand
GACTTCGGACTACTTCCCTCCGGACTTAACAAGACAGAAAAGAGAATACTGACTACAGACAATAAACTACTGACTACAGACAATAAACTACTGACCACTAAAAACCCCTCCGGACTTCGGACTACTTCCCTCCGGACTTAAAAATACTTAAACATTTAAATGCTAGCGACTATTGACTAGCGACTTTAACCCATGAGCAAATTCGCAGAACTTTTAAAATCCCCCGAACCGGTATTGGTCGACTTCTCCGCAGAGTGGTGTGGACCATGCAAACAGCTAAAACCTATCCTAGAACAGGTCAAATCGAAAGTAGGTACTTCAGCCAAAATCATCAAAATCGACGTGGACAAAAACCGTTCTTTGGCAGAAAAATTCCAAATTCGATCGGTCCCAACGTTGATATTATTCAAAGACGGAAAATCCGTTTGGCGTCAATCAGGCGTTATTCCGGCGAGTACGCTGGAAGGGGTAATTAAACAGCATACTAGTCGTTAGTCACTAGTCGCTAGTCGCTGGACTTTTTTACTAGATTTAGTTAACTCTTAATTCTTAACTCATTCCTAACTCTTAGTTTTCAATAAAATTTGTCATGAAAAAAACACTCATTTCCCTAATCCTCTCGCTATCCCTGCTAGCCTGTACTACACAGAAAGGAAAAAAAGACCTTAGTGCAAGCGAATTTCAAAGCGAAATTAAATCAGCCGAAGCGGGTCAAATTCTAGATGTTCGTACCATTGACGAATACAACACGGGTCACATCGCAGGAGCTGTATTAGCAGATATTTCGAGCAATTTATTTCAAGAAGTGACCAACAAATTAGACAAATCAAAACCTGTATACGTGTACTGCCTCTCCGGTGGTCGCTCAGGGGAAGCAGCTAATCAGCTCCAACAAATGGGATTTAAGTCAGTCATTAATTTATCCGGTGGCATGCTAGCATGGCAGTCGGCAAATTTACCTCTCACCACCAACACATCCGGTCCAGCCGTATCCGAGGGAATGAGTTTGGCAGATTTCGACCAACAAATCAAAGATAAAAAGCTCGTCATCGTTGACTATAACGCTACTTGGTGTGGTCCATGTAAACAGTTAAGCCCTGTGTTAGAAGCCTGGGTAAAAGAACAAAAAGGTAAAGTCGAGTTGATTAAAATCGATGTAGATGCAAATCAGGGTTTAGCCAAAGCGAAGCAAATTGAATCCATCCCCTATTTAGAGTTTTACAAAGACGGAAAATTAGCTGATAAACAAATTGGAATGAGCGAACCGAATGAAATGAAGAGTAATTGGGCGAAAATTCTATTGTAATTCCCCTTTTCATGTTAGGTAAAGACGCGATGTATCGCGTCTTTTTTTTGGGACAACTAGAAGACAATTTCCCGACAACTCATTCGTCGCCATACGATTATCGCTGATGTCACGGTCAACAAGGCTATCACCCAAATTCCCATTTCAAAGCCAAAATAATTCACCAATACACCGGTCAACAAAGCTCCAATCGCATAGCCCAAATCTCGCCAGAAACGAAAAACACCCAAACTCTTAGCCCGGTCTAAGGGATGCGTATAGCCCGAAATAGCGGTTAAAAAAGTGGGATAAACGATGGCTGTACCTAAACCCAAAAAGACCGATAAAATCGCATACTGCATAAAACTAGACGCAAACACAAAACCCATCAAAGTGATGCCCTGCGCAAACATCCCCCATTTCAATAATACCTTTGAACAAATCAAATCAGCCAACCGTCCCGTAAACAACTGAGCCACTCCCCAAACCATTGGATAAATAGCCGTTATCAAACCTGTTTCCACCAAAGAAAAGCCCTTGGCATGCAGTAACATCGGAAATAAGCCCCAAATCATGCCATCATTCAAATTATTCATTAATCCCGCTTGAGTCACGGATCCCAAATTCGGGTGTCTCCAAGTCGTATCCCACAAAACAGATTTCAACCGAGGTAAAATACTCGCTTCCGATGCTTGCTGGACATGCGCCGCCGTATCCCGAACAAAAAATATAGTCAAAAACAAACCTAGTAAAACAAAACCAATCCCCAGGTAAAATGGATAGGGTCGTAAGCCATATTGATCCGCCAACCAGCCCGTTAGAAAGGCCACAAGACCAACCGAAACATAACCCGCAAATTCATTGATTCCCATCGCTAGCCCTCTATTTTGATTCCCCACTAAATCAATTTTCATGGTCACTGTGCTCGACCAAGCCAAACCTTGATTGATACCCAACAATACATTGGCAGCTACTATCCAGCCCCATGAAGGAGCCCACATAAAAATAAAAGGAATCGGAATAGCAATAAACCAACCCAAGATCAATACATTTTTCCGACCCAATTGATTGGCAAAATGTCCAGCAAAATAATTAAATAGGGCTTTGGTGATTCCAAAAACGATGATAAAGGAAAAGATAGCTTGCGCCGATTGGATAGCAAAAACCTCATTCGCTAATCGAGGAAAAATTGACCGTTCTAAACCGATCATCCCGCCAACGAGCGCATTGATAAGAACCAACAAGCTGAATTGTTGCCAATTTTGACGTAATCCAAGTAGATTTTTCATGGTA
Organism: Cytophagaceae bacterium; assembly: GCA_024642485.1. Classification (GTDB taxonomy): domain Bacteria; phylum Bacteroidota; class Bacteroidia; order Cytophagales; family Spirosomataceae; genus Aquirufa. The sequence goes on along the minus strand of JAHEAY010000112.1, from coordinate 3,810 downwards.
AGATAAATACTCAAGCAATTTGAATATTCCTTACCCTAATATATTTATCAAATGTTAAATTAACTTTTCTTCGCCCGAATTCGACTTAAGCTAACCTGCGTGATACCCAAGTATGAGGCGATATATTTTAATGGAACCCGACGCAACACCTCAGGTTGCTCCTGGGCTAAAAGTTGGTAGCGCTCATCTGCTGAATGAAACTGTAAATTTTCGATGCGCTGAATCGTTTGAACATAAGCACCCTCAAATAAGCGTGTGAACAATCGCTCGATATCCCGATGAGTATCGTATAAGCCAAAGAGATCTTTGGTAGAAATCGACCAAACTTCAGCGTCTTCCAACACTTGAATCGCCTTTTTACTAGGCACCCCTGCAAAAAGGCTCTCAGCTCGTGCTATCAAGCAAAATGGCTCATAAAATCCTTCGGTTACATCATTACCATCATGGAAATAATAAATACGAGCTAAACCCGATTTCAAAAAATAGAGCGTTTTACAGGTTTGACCTATATGCTGTAAATCCTGATTTTTAGGAATGGATTGTGTGTGAATGAGTGCCTTTAAAGCCTCTTCAGATGATTCTGATAAGTGAGAAATTTGCTTGAAATACGTAATCAGCGCGTGAGACATAATTAATTACCCAATTTGTTGAGACGCAATGCCTCGCGCCTACTCCGAATTATTTATCCTTCTCAAACCCCAAAGACACCGAATTCACGCAATAACGTAAGCCTGTTTCCGTAGGTCCATCATCAAATACGTGTCCCAAATGACCTCCACATTTTGCACAGGTGATTTCTATGCGACGCATCCCTAATGTTAAATCAGGGGTTTCTTTGATAACGCCCGCTTTGATTTCTTTGTCGAATGAAGGCCAACCGCAGTGTGAATCAAATTTGGAGTCCGACTTAAACAAACGTGTACCACAACCTCTACAAGTATAATATCCTTTTTCCACATGCATCAAAAACTTACCCGTATATGGCCGTTCCGTTCCCTTTTGACGCAAAATATAAAATTCTTCTTCACTTAATTTTGCCTTCCATTCTGCTTCTGAAGTAGGTAATTGATCCATCGATATCGTTGATTTAGGTGCTTGACTACATGCCTGAAAAGCAAATGCCCAGACAAACAAGAAATAAGAAAATGATTTCATAGCATTTCGTTTCAGGTTAAACGAAAAATGTGAGCAAATGTTTTACTCGATCAAATCACCCAAGAACATTAAATATGGGGTCTCCGCTGGCGCATCAATATCCTTGTAGCGGTGATAATTCCCCAAAATCAAATTCTGAATGGTCTTTTTCAAACGCTTCCAACGAGCTTCCGGTAAATTAGCCCGACGATCCCAATAATCAATACGCGTGTCCAAAGGTTCAAACCGTTGATTCGGAAATTTAGCCGAAACTGCCTTACGAAGCTCCACCAAAAACTCCAACTTCTTTCGGTAGGGTCCTACTTTATCTTCATGCGGACGCTGAATACGCTCCCACAAAGATGGTGGCGTTCCTTGGTTTCCTTTAACGCCCACTTGTTGTTCGGAATGCAAACGGTATTGAACATAAGTAGCTGGAATAAAATCAATCTTATTTTCCAAAGCTGCCGCCAAACCAATCCAAGCATCATGTAAGAAATAACTAGGGAGATTGGTAGGGAACGGGGTAACTCGATCTACAAAACGCTTACGAACACCCATTGTACAGCCCGTTACACGGTTACCATCCAATAAAATATCCACAGATTTACCCATTTTCCAATCCAGTTGTTGCTCCTCCCGAAAACGAAAAGTCGACCACAAACGCTTTCCTGAAATTTGGCCAAATTCATCCACCAAAACTGCATCTGTAAAAACGACTTCTGCATCCTCATGGTGATTAAAATAAGTAGCTATACGCTCGATTTTTTGGGGATCCCAAAAATCATCTTGATCCGCGGGAAAAATATAATCACCTGTACAAAGTGTAAGTGCTTTTTGGAAATTTTGATACGTTCCTAATCGAGTCGGATTTTGATGAATCTGCAAAGGCAAGCGATCCTTGAATTGCTCGAGAATCAACATGGTACGGTCCGAAGAACCCTCATCACACACAATTACCTCGTCGGGCGGTAAGGTCTGATCAACCAAACTACTCAACTGCGTCCGGAGAAATTTCTCTCCATTCAAGGTACAAAGTGCAACAGATATCTTCAAAACTAATCCATTAATGGGCTTCCAACCAGTTCATACCAACTCCAATGCCCGTCTCAATCTTCACGCCTAAATCCAAGGCCTGACACATAATTTCATCAATGTGCGTACGAAGGTAATCAATTTCTGAAACATGCGCATCAAAAACCAATTCATCATGCACCGTCAATATCATGCGTGACTTCAGATTCTCCCGTTCAATAAACGCCTGAATCTGTATCATAGCCACTTTAATCATATCGGCTGCAGAACCTTGAATCGGAGCATTGATCGCATTTCGTTCCGCAAAACTACGCTCATTCATATTGGATGACAAAATATCACGCAAATACCGACGGCGCCCCAAGACTGTTTCCACATAACCCAACTCGCGAGCTTGTGTAATTGTCGTGTCCATAAAGGCTTTGACACCCGGAAACTCCACAAAATATTGGTCAATGATTTCCTTCGCCTCGGTCCGAGAAATCCCTAAAGATCCCGCCAAACCAAAAGCTGATTGACCATAAATAATTCCAAAATTGACCGCTTTAGCTCTTCTACGTAATTCAGATGTCACTTCATCTAAGCTAACTTTAAATACCTTGGCTGCCGTGGCTTTATGTACGTCAATTCCCTGATTAAAGGCATTCAACATCGCTTCATCTTGGGCAAATGCAGCCATAATCCGCAACTCAATTTGCGAATAATCGGCCGATAAAATCTGAAAATCAGCATTGCGAGGAATGAACGCCTTACGTATCTCCCGACCACGCGGTGTACGAATTGGGATATTTTGCAAGTTGGGATCCTTCGAAGACAAACGTCCCGTTGCCGTTACCGCCTGCATGAAGGAAGTATGGATACGACCTGTTTTCGGCGAAATCAATTGAGGTAAGGCATCGACATAGGTCGACTTCAATTTCTGCAATTCTCTAAAGTCTAAAATCAAGCGGGCAATTTCATGTTCCGCTTCCAATTTGGATAAAATCTCTTCACCTGTTTGATATTGACCCGTTTTCGTTTTCTTCGCTTTGGGATCTAATTTCAATTTCTCGAACAGTATCTCACCCAATTGCTTGGGAGATGCGACATTAAACTCTTGCCCCGCTACTTCGAAGATTTTTTGTTGGACCTCACGAGAATCAGTTTCCAAGGTCTTTGACATCTCTTGTAAAAATGCCACATCTAAATTAACCCCCTCACACTCAATCTTCGATAGTACGCGTGCCAAAGGCAATTCGACCTCGTTCAATAATTCGATCGCTTTGGGATTCTTGCATAATTGCTCATCCAAAAATGGCTTGAGTTGCAAGGTAATATCAGCATCTTCTGCCGCATATTCTTTGATATCCTCCAAAGCAACATCGCGCATATTGCCTTGTTTGGCACCTTTTTTACCGATCAAGGTCTCTATCGACAAAGGTTCATAGGTCAAATAGGCCATAGACAAAGCGTCCATGTTGTGGCGCTTTTCCGGTTCGATGAGGTAATGAGCCAGCATCGTATCATAGGTAGCACCTTTGATTTCCACACCATAATTGGCCAATACACTCATATCGTATTTGATATTCTGCGCAATTTTTTGAATAGCCTCATTCGCAAACAATTCCTTGAATAAATCCACTTGCGTTTGTGCCTCCGCCT
>JAHEAY010000019.1 GCA_024642485.1 Cytophagaceae bacterium | reverse complement strand
AGCTGATGATGATTAAATATTTCCAAATGAGGTCGCGGTATTTCATAGAATGACAGATGTGCTTTGAAAATTAATGTAATTTAGGCAAGAATCCTCAAATGGAGGATGTAAATGGCCCCTTGGGGATTCCCAATTTTGTGTATCTTTCTTTCCTAAACCCAAGCAATATGCGCAGTTTACTCATATTCTTTCTGTTAGTTAGTTTTCAGATGTCGGCGCAAGATTCAACTTACGTTCGTATCGAACTAAAACAAGGTGCTCCGGTTGAAGGCAAATTGCAGCATCAAAACGACAAGAGCATCAGTATTGAGATACCTGACACAGGCCTATTGACCATTCCTTGGGAGAGCGTGCAGGCCGTTATTCGCTTAAATCCCAATGAAATCCCTGGTCAAGGAGGTCGCTGGGCCAATCCGCATCCCAATCGATATTTCTTTGGGCCTTCGGCGATTCCGCTAAAGAAAGGGGATAAATATTACCAAAACGCATACTTTTTATTGAATTCCCTCCAAATAGGCCTGAATGATCATCTCTCTGTGGGTGGCGGGGTTCTTATACCTTTTGCGCTATTTTTAACACCGAAAATTGGCTATCAAGTAGCGCCTAAATTACATTTGGGCGGAGGGGTGCTTTTTGCGACATCATTGATTCGTGATTTAAATTTTGGCGTGGGGGCCTTATATGGTTCGATGACCTATGGAACGCATGAACATAACCTAACAGTGAATTTGGGTTTGGGAGCTGTGAAGGAAAATACGGGATTGGGGAGTTCGGATTATACCTGGAAATTTGCCAACAAACCGATGATGACACTCTCGGGCATGACGCGTATATCGAAGCGCGTGATGTTGATGTCGGAGAATTGGATATTCAATGTAACCTCGGTCAATTACGATGATGGTACGGGCCAATTTGTCAATCGGGTATCCAACTACGAGGGAATACTTTCGGCAGGCGTGCGGATTTTAGGCAGAAAAACGGCCTTTGATGTGGGATTTTTGACACCTACGGGGGCTCAGGCGGCAATACCCTATTTGGCTTATAACATGCGTTTTTAATTTACCCCCTCAATAGCTTTGGCAAACCTTGAAGGAGTGCCAAATCTACGGGGAAATTGGGACATATAGGCTTTATAATAACCAGCTTGTTGATAATTTGAATCAGTTTATCAGCTTTTAAATTACTACCCACGCACTACCTTTGGCAATCCTCCAACCAGGTTTGCCAAAGGTAAGTGGGAATAAATCCAAATAATTTCCCGTTCTTGTGAGCCTAAACCCCAACAACATGGCAAAAGGCATGAATTCCAAGAAGGCGGAGAAGAAGGAACCCGCGAAGACTCCTAAGGAGAAGAAATTAGAAAAGAAAGACAAGAAACCAGGCTATCAATAGATTCCTGGTTTTTTGTTTATGCGGGTAGGCAAACCATCCATCTGAAAAAATAGCAGGTTTCTAGCACTTTTATGGATCATTTTTCGTTAAGAAAGAAAAAACTACTCAAGCTATGAAACGTATAAAATCAATTGCCTATCTCTTTGTATTTGCTTCCCTTCTTTTTTCTTGTCAAAAAGACGATGCCGCCTCCGGAACCGGAAAATTAGCTTTGAGCGTCACAGACTCTCCGATTGATGCAAGCAATGTCAAAGCTGTTTATGTCACATTTACGGGTTTAGAATATCAAATCAGTGGTGGAAATTGGATCACTGCAACAGAATTCACGAAAGCCCAACTCATCAATTTACTTGATTTACAAAATGGCAGAACTTCTTTACTAGGAGAATTCAATTTGAATTCTGGTAATTATACTGGTTTGCGCTTCAAACTTGACGCACCTAGTAGAGGGGGAAACACTCCGAGCAATCCCGGCTGCTATGTAGAATTAACAAGCGGAGAAAAGAAACCACTATTTGTACCTAGTGGTTCACAATCTGGCTACAAAGCCAATGGAAATTTCACAGTCCCGATCAATGGAACTGTGGCAGTTACTGCTGATTTTGACTTACGAAAATCTGTTGTATTGACAGGATCAGGCAGCACCTATATTCTTAATCCAACTCTTAAAATTATTGTCAATAATCAAGCAGGCGAAATAAAGGGGACCATATCAAACCTATTGAGCACGAACAAATACATTATCTATGTGTACGAAAAAGATAAATACACGGCAAGTGAAAGTAGCGAGCCAACAGGTGAAAACGTTTCGTTCCCCAATGCCATTACTAGTACAAAATTAGAAAGCAATGGCAGCTATCAATTCTCTTTTTTGGCAGCTGGTAGCTATGATTTAATCATCGTTTCTGAATCAAGCGCAGGAATAAGTAAGGTAGAGAAAACAATCGCTGGCGTTATTGTTGAAAGTAAGAAATCAACGCTCGTGAACAGTAGCCTTTAACAAGTACCAAATCGAAAGCAGGTTTTCATCGATTACCTGCTTTCTATTTATTTGTTGGTTTCCCCAAAAAACCGCAATCGAATTTCATTAAAAACTTGATGCGCCCCTGGCAAGGAACAGAATAATTCCACACAAGATTTAAGTTTGAGGGAATCTGTATGACCTAAAATATGCTCGATGGGTTTATCAGCATGCGCCAACAAAGCCTTCGAAATTTCAATTATTCGGGGCCCTAATACAGGATGTGTCAAATAGGCCTCCGCCTCTTCCCTCCCACTGATTCCATAAAACGTTGAATTATACGAAGTGCCCAAACCCTTAATTTGCGGAAAAATAAACCACATCCAATGGCTCATTTTGCGACCCGCTTGAATCTCGCGAAGCGCTTGATCGTATGTGATTTCTTGTGCAAGGAGAAAGCGATTGAGGTTGTAGGAATCCATATCAATTTTATCAATTACCTGTTCAAAATTTTGCTAGAAACGCGCTACCTTTGGCAATCCTCCAACCAGGTTTGCCAAAGGTAAAGGGGTGGGGGGATTGCCAAAGGTAACAAAATCAACCATGTTCAACCTACACCAGCTACATACCGCCTCAGGCATGATCATCGTATTGGCTTTTTGCGTGAAAGTCTGCTTACATGTCTATTTGGACCAGGCGATGGGAAAGGCCAAAACCTGGCAAAGCATCCTATTCTTCCCTTTGCCATTTATGAACCTTTATAAAGCCGAGGTAAGTAACGAATACCGACTTACGAAGATCGTTTGCAATGTGATGCTTTATTTGACAATCACGGCTTTGATCCTCAACTTGATTATCGGTCTCAATTTATTCACTTAGCAAATGGGGCCTTTGGCGAGTTTTTCAATGTGGTGATTCAACACCTCAAAAGGATTATGATTTTCCCAATCCCAACTTGAGTCTTGAAAGATAAAATGAAATTCAGCCCTAGCCTTTCCTAAATTATTCAATACAATTTCCATCCGATCCCCATCCTTGGGATGGATTTCTACATCAAAGGCATCCGGATTATTTAAACGCTCAAGGAGTTTGAATTGATTTTCTATGTAATCAGGCATACTTAGATAATCAGGAATAATTGCTGTTCCCATCATGATACTCTGCTTCATCTCCCCCACGCGGTAATACAACCAATAATGTGGGAGTTTGGAGTAATGCCCTTGGGTGCAGGTGCAAAACTTGATTTGGTCGGTGATTTCACACATACTTATACAATAACAAATTCCTGTGCATCTAGTCGGTACGCGACAAGATGACCATCTTTGGCCACACTGTAATCCAAACAAATGGATTTGGCTAATGCGTCCGTGGGTTTGCCCTTCAACCAATAATGACCAAAAAACACCGATTTTTCCGCATCATATCTGTGTAAAGCATCATGTATCGACTCATCCAGGACCAATTCGCCAAACTCCTCCCCGATTCCCAAGAAGACGTCCTTATGTAATTTTCGATCCTCCACAGGTTGGAACCATTTGATCCGAGCGCTTTTCCTTGTCGTTCCATCTTTATCTACAAACTCCTGCCCTGTTGGCAAATCAAATTCCTTGCCCTTCAATAACTCCTCCAATACCTCGTAAACCGGAGATTCTTTGGAAGCGTATTGAGCCAAAACATTTTCGGAAATACGTTTTTGGCCTTGAATTTCTTCGTAAATGGTATTGGTTTCAAGCCAGTTGATGTGCGCATCATCCCAACAAGCATGCACGGCACGAAAATCATCAAGTTCTAAATAGAGCGGCAGCGTATGAAACCAAGGCAAATAGACCTGTTCCCATTCTTGGGCATAATTCCGAAACTGGCGAAGGGTTTCGATGTGTTGGTCTATTTCAACAACCGTATGCTTCCGATAAAACCCTCCCTTCACTTTGTCTTTGGTATGAAAACAAATGGCATTGAATTCGTGGTTGCCCATGATTGCGAGCGCGTGGCCTGCATCACACATCGACTTGACGATTTGGAGCGTTTCCCGAATTTTAGGACCCCGATCAATGTAATCACCCAAGAAAACCAATTTCCGTTTTGCGGGATGTTGGTACACACCCCCTTCTTTCACATAGCCCATGATTGCCAAAATCTCCTCGAGCTTGTCGGCATGGCCATGAATATCTCCAATCAAATCAACCATAAATAATTCTTAATATGTAAATGTATCAAAGGGAATTCCCTCCTTCGTTAAGTATTTCTTGAACAGGGTATAGCCTGAATTATTCGAAAACATTGGGGCCAAAGCATGTAGCAATGCCTCCTTATCGCCCGGCACAATGCCATGCAAGGCATAGAGCGCTGCCAAATCTTTGGCAAGCACGGTTGCCGTATATTCATATTCGGAACTACCCCAGTGTTCATCCACCGTGGTTCCCAAATCATGCCCATCAAATTTTAGATCTTCGCCCTCGAAACCGAGGTTCATGTAGACACGCACATCCGCACGCTTAATTGTCAATAGTTCGATGCTCGGATTCATATCGTTTGAATTTTACCGTATACATCAATTTACAAAATTCCGGGAAATTTAGAAAAGCTCCGACTCTATTTGTCGGGATTTCAGTGACAAAAACAACTAGACTTTCGGAATGAAAAATCCCTTAATCATATCGAGATTCCTAATACAAACCTGAATGTGATTCTTTTTATGAAATCCCGCACCTGGAAATGCAGGACCACCTTCCGTAAATATTCCTCGAACAGTATCAAAATTACTAATACTTGAAAAGCCTGTCGAAATTCGTTGAAAATGGCTCTCTGAAGCAATTTTAAAATGATAATATTCAATAACAGAACAATCTAATCTTCTAATTAGCTTGTCTTGGTGCAGATCATTTTGTACTTGTTCATTTATCGGCAATTCAATTTTCAAATCTATAAAGTCACGCCGCATTTGATAAAAATGTTGCTCAATTGAATCAATAAATACACTATCCGTAAAATCTAAACAATTTGATAAAGTATAAATAACCCCAACCACGGATGGCTTTTCGATTTCATTACGCTTAAATTTATCTTCTGCCCACCTCCTCGCACGCAAGAGATTGTTTTCCCAAACATAAAATCCATTGCCCAGCCAATCATAGGGCTTTTGAGATTTTTTAACCTGATGGGGCAAAGTAATTAATATATCCCTTACAGATTCATCGCAACCATGGAATCCGATTTGAAGGTTGTGGCGGAAATTATACATTATTTATTTGTCCGCTTAAATTTTTGCAATTCCTTATACGGTTCCGTAAAATCCCCATTCGTGTCTAATATTCCAGCACCTACAAAATCAGCTAAAATTTCCGCTTTCGTTCTTTTTTGTGCCTTCAGCTTTTTGGCCAAAAGATTCAATGATTCAATTTGTTGTGTATAAAAGTCCATGCCCTTTGATTTAATACCCAAACTTACGCGGAATACCAACAGCTGCTTATTCGAAAACAGGGTAAATTATTGCATTGATGAATCCTCCATTTGAACTATTCGGATTTTACGAGTCTTTGATTCTGTTGATTGCTTGAAATAAGAAGAATTATTCAATGCTCTATCTGAAAAATCGTCAAAGTAGCACAAAAACAAAAAACCCAGATCGAGTCTGGGTTATGAATACTTTTTAACGTGCAGTTCTACATCAAAGCATAGTTGGGCACGGCCAAACAAATTTAAATTAAATAATTCAAAACAAAAAAGCATGTTTCGTCTGCGTCATGTCTAGGAAGATTTAGGCGTAGATAAACGTATACCCCGTTGTCTGCAATACGCCAAAAACTCCGGAAACGCCTCCGGGTCTTCCGTCAAATATTCATCAAATGCCACACTCTTCACCAATAGAACCGCCTTCTGATAATCCTATAAGGCCCCCGACAAATCATGCAAATGAATCTTAGCAATCGCCCTGCTGAAATAGGCCCCTGCCTCAGGACCCGTCAGAGCTAAACTCTTATTGAAATCCTGCAGCGCTCCCCGGTTATCGCCCGCATTCCCTTTGGCAATGCCCCGGTAATAATAGGATTGCCCAATCAAATACGCATCATCTATTGTGGCCTCCATCTCCCGGATGATCTCCGTTCGGTCAAGGATTTCCTTATCAAATTCCTCCAAAGCCTTGTAGGTATCCGCCCGACAAAGTCGCGAGAGTCCACGCAGAGAATCAATATCCAAAGCCGCATTAAACTCCTTCAGCGCCTGCTTGTACTGCTTTTTACGCTGATATATTCGCCCCTGGTATTCATAAGCGTCAGCACGCACCGTATCCGACGTTTTATAGGAGCGAATGATTTCTAAACAAGCGGGATCATTTCCCGTCTCAAAATAAACCAACATCAAAGCCATCGTCAGCTCTTCAGGCATTTGCTTATACAGTCCTTTCGCATGTAGCAAATAGGGCAAGGCCTTAGGAAACTCCTCCTCTTTCGCATAAATCAATCCCAGATTCAGATAGGCATCTGCGTAATCTGCATCCATCCCGATGGCCCGGTTCAAATAGGATTTGGCCTTTTCCAAATTCCGCTCATCCCAATACCCTTTCCCCAATCCGGTACAAGTCTCCGCTGTAGGATGCATGATATAGGCCTTTTCATAATCGGCTAAGGCTTCCGCCGACAAATTCATGGCGGTCTCACATTGCGCCCGACCGTAATACGCCTCCCAATGCGTCTCATCCTCCTGAATCGACAACGAAAACGCCTCCCGCGCTTTCTCATAATTTTTGGCTTTCAATAAATTCTGCCCCCATTCCAGCGTCGATTCCCGACAGCCCAGACAGGCCAACAAACATATAACCCAAATGATTTTTTGCATATCCCTACGGTAATTAGCTGCAAGAAAGCGAATTACACAATAGGCCAAAAACGGTGAAGGAAATTTCAGTGACAAAATTCATACCCATTTTTTCTTTGGCAAACCTCCTGGGATTGCCAAAGTTTGAGACGCATTTCGCGTCGATTGATCCTTTGACTGTAGAGACGCGACACCTCGCGTCTAGTCCCTAGGCCAAAGCCCTGGGTAATGCATAATACAGTCTTGAGTAGCCCTCTTTGGCAAACCTCACCGGTTTGCCAAAGCTTGGCCCATGCACGCAAATCACAATAGAAATATAATTACTTCAACAACAACAAAGGCACCAAAGACAGCGCCACCCCAATAATCGCCACCGTCCAATACGTATTCATCGTCTTCTTTGCCACATTCAAAGATTCCACCTTCACCTCTTCCTGCATCAAGGCCTTGCGATACTCAGCACAATCCTTCTCCTTCTGATTAAAATAAGCAAATTCACGATCCGACATCTGTGCAATGGGACGTGATTTCAAGACCGTATACAGGCTATCGTTACAAGGTGACACCACCACCGACTGCCCATTGACAGACACACTTGCTACCACTAAACTAAGAACTAGGACTATTTTTTTCATGTGTTTATATTTTGTTTCCGGCAAGTAGCAGCGATCTTTTGACAGACAAGGTCAATATTCTGGGAGCGACCCGAAATGACAAGAATTTATCGATGCGTGTAGAGACGCGATACCTCGCGTCTATTCCCTAGGCTAAAGCTTAGGGATATTTATAACCCCAGGTTTTAACCTGGGGGGGGTCAAAAAAACGTACCCATAAATCTTGAATCTAAAATCTAATATTCTTTCAGCCCCCCTCCAGACTAGTGACTAGCGACTCCCGACTAATCCCTTCGGACTATTCCCTCCGGACTAACGTCCAACGTCTAACGTCCAATGTCTAAATTTTACTGACAAATCAAGTCATTTCCCCAAATCCCTAAAAAACAATTCATTATGTTTAAATTCTTAAATCGAATTTATGTTCAACCAACATCGTATTTTACGCGTATTCAAGTTGATCAGTTTGTTGAAGGCTTTTCCCAACAAGTCCATCAAACGCCTCGCACAATCCCTCGAAATCTCCGAACGGTCTTGCTACCGCTATTTGGATTTATTGGCCGAACTGGGTTTTGTGGTGGAAAAGGATGCGCACAACAAATTCTTCATCCCGGCAGAGGATTTCTCGGAACCCTTGACCAAAGAGGAAGCGACTTTGATCCACGAGACGATTACCGTAGCTGCCAAAAACCATCCCTTGGCCGCATCCATTTTGAGTAAGTTGCCTTATTTGGATGAACAACATGCGATGGGCCAACACATCCTCGCTGGTCATTTAGCCAAACTCGTCACGCAAATCAAGGAGGCGATATCCACCGAAAAACAAATCATCCTGCATAAATACCAGTCGGCCAGCAGCGAAAGCATCAGCGACCGACGCGTGGAGCCGATTGGATTTACGGCCAACTATCAATACCTCTGTGCTTATGAACCAGCGTCAGCGCAGAACAAATATTTCAAACTGGAACGCATGTTTGCCATTGAAATATTAGTAGAAAATCATAAATTTAAAGAAGCACATCTCCTATTGAAACCGGATGTCTTTGGTTTCAACGAGACAGGCTCCAAATTCCCAATCAAGCTAAAATTAAGCATGCGGGCCATGCTCTTCTTAAAAGATGATTATCCGGCAACGGCACCTTTTTTGAAGGAACAAGCGGACGGATCTTGGTTGCTGGAAGGGGAGGTAAATAGTATGGAGCCGGTGGAACGGATTTTGAGGGGAATGCCGGGAGAGGTGGAAATGGTTGTATAAATAATTTGACTATTATTTTAAGGGAGGAGCCAAGAAAACCCTTATTAATTAATTCTAAATTATGAGGGATAAACGAAAAGATTATTCTTGAATAAGTGAATTGTGGCATTTTAAAAATAGACCGACATTATGAAAATAAAAGACATACATTTAAAAAATTTTAGGTCTTTTGAAGATTGCAACATTGAATTTGAAGATTTCTATACTGCAATTTGTGGTAAGAATAATTCTGGAAAATCTAATATTATTAGAGCCATCCTAAATGTTTTTGAAAGACAAATGGGACCCAGAAATAGAATAAATTATCATCAAGACTTCCCAATATGGAAGGCGAAGTCTACTAAAGAAAATATTGAAATCACAGTTCAAGTTCAACTTGACAAAACTGGAGATATTGGGCTAATAAAATTCTTAAATGTGTTTTTGCAAGAAAGCAAAGAAGAATTTCAAGAGTTAGAAATAGAGGACACTTTACTTATCATAAAGTTAATAGTGACTCCTAATCCTAAGGAAAATCAGATTAATATTTCAGTTGATGACAAGACCGTAACCGATATTTATAAAGTAGGTGAAATCTTAAGGCGTATAAACTTTGCACAGGTTATTGTATTTCATAATTCCACGCAACCGATGAATCCGTTTAGACGGTCACAACAACACGGACAATTGGATAGTTTAAATGTTAAAACAAAAGAGTTGATTGAAGGAAAAGTTAATCAAATTAACAAAGAGTTATCCAAAGCAATTAAAAAACACAAGTCAGAGTTACAGGAGTTAATCGGGCGATTAACTGAAAAGTATGAAGTAAGTTTGTCGATCAGTGGATTTGATATGGACTATGAGAATATACCTTATGAAATATCATTAGGTGAAAGTAATTTTGAATTACCTCTCGAAGAATGGGGAAGTGGAACAAAAAATAGAACTTTGATTTTAAGTAGCATTTTCAATGCAAAAAACTTAATCAATCATGATGATGAATCTAATAAAATTACCCCTATAGTAATTATTGAAGAACCTGAATCTTTTTTGCACCCTTCGGCTCAATCTGAATTTGGAAGAATTCTGCAAGACTTAAGTAAAGAGCTAGAAATTCAAGTTATTGCTACAACCCATAGCCCGTATTTACTGAGTCATTACAATCCCAAATCGAATATTTTGGTAAAGCGAAATATTATTAGAAATAAAACCAGAGAGTCTGTAATTGAAAATATAGAAGGTGAAAACTGGAGAGATCCATTTGAGTTAGCTTTAGGTATGGTAGGGCCAGAATTTGAAAGTTTAAAAGAAGCGTTTTTTAGCAAGTCCAACAACATAATACTTTTGGAAGGAAAAATTGATGTTGAATATTTCAACCTATTAAGGGACAAAAAACACGGGACAAAAAGACTTCAGTTTGAAGGTGAATTATATCCATATGATGGCTTTGGATTTTTAAATAATCCTGTTTTATTGAAGTTTCTTAAAGAACGTTTCAATAAACTAATTGTGACAATTGACCTTGACGCAATTGGTCATGTAAGATCAAATTTTGACAAAGCGGGATATCGTAACGAAGTCGATTATTTTAAAATTGGAATAGACAAACCAGGCTACCGCTGTGTAGAAGGACTTCTCCCTGACTTTATCAAGACAAAAGTAAATGCTGAAAATGCGGAGTTAGTTTTTGCAATTCAATCTGAAGATAAAGACGAAAGAGAATCAGCTAAAAAAAGACTGAAATCGCTGTATTTAACCGAGTTTAAAAAAGACATTAAATTTGACGAAACATATTTTAGTGAATTTTATAAACTAGCGGCTAAAATTAACAAGCAAATTAACAGCACCACAAAACAAGAGTCTAATAAAATTGGCGGATAAGTGCCCTTTGGCATTTTTTTTGCTCTATAACTATATTTCTCTGCATCAACATTTAAAAGAAAATAATCTTATTACTAAGGCTGAAAACCTATGGTTTCAACTTGACACAATTCTAAAAATAATAACGAGAGCAATAAGGAATAATCTGAAGTAATTAATTAGGTATTTGCATTATCAATTAATCTACATGGAAAAACATCAAAAATATACAACGGCTACTGACTTTTTTATTCAATAATTAAATGAGGTAGTTAATTAAATTATTTTTATCAAATTCTACGACATTAAAGATTAAGATTATAGGAGAATTGAAGTGCCTTTTAAGATTAAAAACGAAATAGAAATCGGGTATGTTTATGAAAAAAAATACCTAACGAATAAAATCAAATAGAATTATATAAAATAACACTAGAAAAGAATGAACCAATCAGTCCACAATAAATCAATCTCATTCATTTGGTCAATAGCAGACGAATGTCTTCGTGACGTATATGTCCGAGGAAAATACCGTGATGTAATTTTACCGATGGTGGTACTACGTAGATTGGATGCATTACTTGAAACAACAAAAGCTGCAGTGTTGGAAGAGTTGGCGTTTCAACGAGACGTGGCAAAGTTTACGGAATGGGATGAAAATGGATTAAGACAAGCAAGCTGTTATGTTTTTTACAATACGAGTGAGTGGACTTTGCAACGTTTACACGATACTGCAACTAATAACCAGCAAATTCTTCAAGCCAATTTTGAGGATTATTTGAACGGTTTTAGTGGTAATGTGAAAGAAATAATAGAGAAGTTTAAACTCAAGAGTCAGGTTCGTCACATGGCCTCAAAAGATGTCTTGCTAAACGTTTTGGAGAAATTTACTTCACCATATATAAATCTTACACCTTTCGAAAAGAATGATCCAGATGGGCGTAAACTGCCTCCTTTGACCAATCTTGGAATGGGTTATGTTTTTGAGGAACTGATTCGTAAGTTCAATGAAGACAATAATGAGGAAGCTGGGGAGCACTTTACTCCTCGTGAAGTAATTGATTTAATGACCCATATTATTTTTGAGCCAATCAAAGATAAACTCCCTCCTGTAATGACCATTTATGATCCTGCATGTGGTAGCGGTGGAATGCTGACAGAATCCCAAAATTTTGTAAAGGATGAAGAAGGAGAAATTAAGGCAAAAGGGGATGTCTATTTATACGGCAAGGAGATCAATGATGAGACCTATGCTATTTGTAAATCGGATATGATGATCAAAGGGAATAACCCTGAAAACATTCGTGTAGGTTCAACGCTGAGTACTGATGAATTTGCAGGAACTACCTTTGATTTTATGCTTTCTAATCCCCCTTACGGTAAATCGTGGGATACAGAGAAAAAATACATTAAGGACGGTAAAGATATAATAGACCCCCGTTTTCAAATTAGGCTTAGCAATTATTGGGGTATAGAGGAAGATGCTGATGCGACACCTCGTTCATCAGATGGACAATTACTATTTTTAATGGAGATGGTAAATAAAATGAAGCCATTATCTCAAAGTCCATTAGGTTCGAGAATTGCTTCTGTGCATAATGGAAGTAGTTTATTTACCGGAGATGCTGGTGGAGGAGAAAGCAACATTCGGAGATATATTATCGAAAATGATTGGTTAGAAGCCATTGTGCAACTGCCCAATAACTTGTTCTACAATACTGGTATAACAACTTACATCTGGATTTTAAGTAACAATAAAGCTAAGAATAGGCAAGGTAAGGTGCAATTGATTGATGCAGGTTTATTGTTCCGCAAATTGCGTAAGAATCTAGGCAATAAAAATTGCGAGTTTGCACCTGAACATATTCGGGAAATTGTTTCCGTTTATTCAAATATGCAAGCTGTAGATCGTGTTATTAATGATGAAACAAAAGAGGAAGAAGGTATTGCATCTCAATTATTTGACAATACAGATTTTGGTTATTATAAAGTTACCATTGAGCGACCTAAACGTTTAAAAGCACAATTTACTGAAGAGCGAATTGCCGAATTACGATTTGACAAATCATTACGTGAAGCGATGGTTTGGGCTTATGAAACCTTTGGAGAAATGGTTTATACAGATATTGCCAAAATCGAAAAAGAAATTATTGAATGGTGTGAAAGAAATGAACTGAATTTAAATGCCAAACAAAGCAAAGCATTAGTGAGTGAAGCTTTATGGGATAAGCAATTGGGATTATTAAATATCGCTACTGATTTAATGCAAAAAATAGGTAATGAAGAATGCAGCGACTTTAATTTACTTAAAGAGACGGTAGATGAGGTATTGAAAGTTAAAAAAATAAAACTATCAGCGTCGGAGAAAAGCACTATTTTAAATGCAGTGAGTTGGTATGATCTTGAAGCAGAAAAAGTGGTTAAAGGAGTCAAAAAATTAACCGGCGATAAACTAGATCAATTGCTGGAACATTTGGATTGTAGTGAAAATGAACTAGCAAGCTATGGTTATTTTGCTACCGATGTAAAAGGCGAATACCTTGAATATGAAACCGAGAGTGATTTGCGTGACACAGAAAATGTACCTCTCAAAGAAAACATTTATAGTTACTTTTTGCGTGAAGTAAAGCCTCATGTAGATGAAGCTTGGATAAATCTAGACGCTACAAAAATTGGGTATGAAATTAGTTTCAATAAATACTTCTACCGACACAAACCAATTCGTGACATAGATGAAATAAGCTCTGACATCTTGAAGTTGGAAGATTTGAGTGATGGTTTAATTCGTGAAATTTTAAATCTAGCTTAATGGAAACTACGATAAAAAATATGCCGTCAATTAGATACTCGGCATATAAGAATTCTGGTATTGAATGGGTTGAGGATGTACCAGCTCATTGGGAAGTGAAGAAATTTAAAAGGGTCTTCTATGAAATAAAGAAACGTAGCAATCCTAATTTGAATTGCGGTTCAATTAGTTTTGGAAAAGTAGTTTATAAGGATGATGAAAAAATACCAGAATCAACAAAAAAATCTTATCAAGTTGTAAATAAAGGTGATTTTTTAGTAAACCCATTGAATCTAAATTATGACCTAATTAGTTTACGAATTGCATTATCAAATATTGATGTAGTTGTTAGTTCAGGTTATATTGTTTTAAGTAATTCCGTCCAACTTGATAAAACTTTTTATAAGTACTTCTTACATCGATTTGATGTTGCCTTTATGAAGGTATTAGGTTCGGGAGTAAGGCAAACACTCAACTGGAATGACATTGCCAATTGCGACTTAATTTTCCCTCCCCTTCGCGAACAAACCGCAATTGCTGCATTTCTTGATCGTAAAACAGCGTTAATCGACCAAGCGATTGACATCAAACAAAAGCAAATTGAGCTGCTTCAAGAACGTAGACAAATACTCATTCACAAAGCAGTTACCCATGGGTTAAATCCTGATGTTAAAATGAAGGATAGTGGTGTGGAATGGATTGGGGAGATTCCTGAACATTGGGAAGTTAAAAATCTTAGGTATGCTTTTGAATTTTTAAATAATAAAAGAATTCCTTTAAGTGCGATAGAAAGAGAAAATATGGTAGGCAATTTCCCTTATTACGGAGCAAGTGGAATTATTGATTACATAGATCAATATATATTTGATGAGAAATTAATTCTTATCGGTGAAGATGGTGCTAATTTACTTAGCAAATCTACACCATTGGCATTTGTCGCTAATGGTAAATTTTGGGTTAATAATCATGCTCATATATTGAGGCCATTATTCGAAGGATTTAATTATTGGGCAGAACAACTAAGCCTAATTGATTACACAGTTTTTATTTCAGGAGCTGCACAACCCAAATTGTCAAGAGGAAATCTAAGTGCGGTCAAAGTAATTGTCCCTACTCTAAAAGATTTAGACGAAATTTCTTCCTATTTAGAAACTGTATCTGATAAAATTTCTACCACTATTTCCCTGAAAGAACAAGAAATAGAAAAGCTAAAAGAATACAAAGCCACATTGATAAATAGTGCAGTAACAGGTAAAATTAAAGTATATAACGATGCCGAGTAAAACGAATGAACAGGCGCTAGAAGCCACTATCGAAAAGAGACTTACTGGAAGTTGTCTGGAAGAATTAAAGGAACAGAATGTTCCTTTAAACACGGTCAATGAACGAACTGAGATTTATCGTTCCGGCAATGGCTATTATATTGGATTGCCAGAAGATTTCAATGCCAAATACGCAATTGATGAATTTCGATTCTGGGACTTCATGCAAACCACTCAAAGAGAAGAATTAGCTAAGCTCCAAAAGCAAACTGATTGGAAGCTAAAAATTTTAGAACGCCTAGATCGTATGATTAAAAAATACGGTATTCTTCGTTTATTTCGCAAAGGCTTAGACATAGACGATGCGCACTTTACTTTACTCTATCCGTTGCCACTTGCAAGTAGCAGTGAAACTGTTAAGTCGAATTTCGAAAGCAATCAATTTAGTTCAACTCGTCAACTTCGATATTCGACATCCCCTACTGGTGAGGAGATTGATATGGTTCTTTTTGTAAATGGTTTGCCATTTGCTACAATGGAGCTTAAGAATCATTGGACTGGTCAAAATGCAAAGGTTCATGGTCAGTATCAATACAAGAATAAAAGAGACATAACGCAACCCCTTTTAAATTTTGGTCGATGCATTGTTCACTTTGCTGTTGATACAGATGAGGTATACATGACCACTAAACTAAATGGTGCAAGTACGTTTTTCTTGCCTTTTAATTTAGGTCAACGTGAACCTTTATTTGGAAAGGGAAATCCTCCTAACCCATTTGGCCATAAAACATCGTATTTATGGGATGAGATTTTGACTAGAAAAAGCGTTGCTAACATCATTCAGCATTTTGTCCGCTTTGATGGAAAAGATACAGATCCTTTAAATAAAAAAACACTTTATTTTCCCAGATATCATCAATTAGATGTGGTGAGAAAGTTAATTGCTGATGCCAGCAGCAAAGGTGTTGGACAAACCTATTTGATTCAACATAGCGCCGGTTCTGGTAAATCGAATTCAATCACCTGGGCAGCATATCAACTTATCGAGACCTATCCTGAAAGTGATTCAATCCCTGGAAGTAAAGGGATAACAAATCCGTTATTTGATTCGGTAATAGTAGTAACCGATAGGCGTTTATTAGACAAACAGCTTCGTGAAAATATTAAAGAATTCTCTGAGGTTAAAAATATTGTTGCTCCAGCATACTCATCCAAAGATCTAAAAGAAAGTTTGGAGAGTGGTAAGAAAATAATCATCACTACCATTCAAAAGTTTCCATTTATAGTTGATGGTATTGCAGATTTAAGCGAAAAGCGTTTTGCGGTCATTATAGATGAGGCTCATTCGAGTCAAAGCGGTAGTGCCGCAGGAAAGATGAATCAAGCTATGGGCAATTCATTAGCTGAAACCGATGAAGACGAGGATCAAGACCCACAAGATAAAATTCTTGAGGCTATGCGTTCACGCAAAATGCGTGGCAATGCGTCTTACCTAGCTTTCACTGCAACACCGAAGAATAATACACTTGAGCGTTTTGGAGTTAAGCAGGCAGATGGGAAATACAAACCTTTCCATTTGTATTCTATGAAACAAGCCATAGAAGAAGGATTTATTTTAGATGTATTAGCAAATTACACTACATATAAAAGCTATTACGAAATTGAAAAATCGATTCAAGAAAATCCTTTATTTGATACAGTAAAGGCACAAAAGAAATTACGTACCTACGTTGAGCAGAATAAACAAACCATTGCTACTAAAGCGGATATAATGCTTGAGCACTTTTTGACAAAATTAGTAAATACTAAAAAGTTAAAAGGTAAAGCCAAAGCTATTGTCGCTGCTCAAAGTATTGAATCTGCCATCAATTATTATTTCGCATTTAAAGAAATGCTTGAAGAACGGGGTAATCCCTTTAAGATCGCTATTGCTTTTTCAGGAATGAAGAAAATTAAGGGAATAGAATATACGGAGGATAACATTAATGACTTTCCCGCAAATCTAGACACAACCAAATCAACTGATCCGGGCTACATATCAGACAAAATTGCAAGGTATGTCGATTTGGATGAATACCGAATTTTAGTAGTGGCGAATAAATACCTTACGGGATATGATCAACCGAAATTATCAGCGATGTATGTTGATAAGAAATTACAAGGGGTAATTGCCGTTCAAGCCTTATCAAGATTAAATCGTTCATCGGATAAATTGGGTAAGAAAACAGAAGATTTATTTATTCTCGATTTTTATAATTCTACTGAGGATATAAAAAAATCCTTTGATCCTTTCTATACTGCAACATCATTAAGTAGTGCCACCGATATTAATGTGCTCCACGAATTAAAATCAAATTTAGACGAGCCAGGGGTTTACGAATGGGCTGAAGTAGAGGATTTTGTAAATAAATACTTTGACGGTGTAGATGCTCAAGAATTAAGCGCAATAATTGATGTAGCTGCTGAGCGTTTTAATCTCACTTTGGAACTAGATGATAAGTCAAAAGCAGATTATAAAATTAAAGCGAAGCATTTTGTGAAAGTATATGGACAAATGGCTTCCATTATGCCATATGAAGTTCAAAGGTGGGAAAAACTCTTTTGGTTTTTAAAATTCTTGATCCCTAAACTTGTAATTGTAAACAATGAGGATGATGCATTGGATGGCTTATTGAATTCTGTTGATCTTTCAACCTATGGTCTAGAACGAGTAAAGCTAAACTCAAGTATAGGTCTTGATTCATCAGAGACCGAAGTTGAACCTCAGAACCCCAATCCCAGAGCTGCACATGGAGGAGAATCAGAATTAGACGATTTGGACTTAATTGTAAAGAGTTTTAATGAACGTTGGTTTCAAGGGTGGGAGGCCACACCTGACGAGCAAAGAGCAAAATTTATAAACCTTGCCCAAAAAATAAGAGAGCACAGCGACTTTAAAGAAAAATATGCTGATAATAAAGATGCTCAGAATAGAGAGATTGCTTTTAATAAGATTTTTGATGACGTAATGGGTAAGCAACGTAAAAACGAATTAGATCTGTATCGATTAATTTCACAAGATGATGGCTTTAAAAGTGCTATGCAGGATACGATAAAAAGAATGTTGGGGATTTAATTTCATCTTATGTTGAAGCGCAATTTTAGCAATTAGTATATCAATAAAGCTATTTAAAATTGAAATTGTGAAGTTATCAACAGTTTCAATAAATCAATTTTAGATAAAAAAAGAGATTCAGGGGTATTATGTAGAGTTGTAATTGTCCCAAATTAACAGTCAGTTTAGAATTGATGAAAACCTTTAATTTTAAGTTAACTGTTAATTAGGGACCCATAAACATTTACATACACTTAATTGAAATTTTATAGAAATGTGAATATGAATGTAAATAAAACGAAAGATGTTTTTGGAATCCAAAGGGATTTGCCATTAAATTATATTGAAAGATTTGCTGATACAATTTTGGTTGATTCATTAGATCGGTCGCACCATGTCGTAATATATGGAAGCTCTAAGCAAGGAAAAACATCACTTAGAAAAAAGAATATAAATGAAGATGATTATATTCTCGTTCATTGTAATAACAAGATGAACCTCAGTGAAATTCATAATAATATATTAAAACAAGCGGGTTATGAATTATCATTATCTGAATCTTTGACAATTTCAGGAAAGGCAAAAGTTAGAGCAACTTTAGGGTGGGATTTTTTTGTAAAATCTAATGTCGAAGTTGAAGGAGAGTTAGGTAAGCAAAAAGAAAAAATAGTAAAAAGTTTGGATATTGATATTGATGATGTTAATGATATAATTAAAGCTTTGGAAGACAATCAATTTTCAAAAATAATTGTTTTAGAAGATTTTCACTATTTGAAGCCTCAGACCCAAGAAGACTTTTCAATAGCTTTAAAGGCTTTTCATGAAAATTCTAAAATCACTTTTTTAATAGTAGGCGTATGGTTGGAAGAAAATAGATTAATTGCATTGAATGGTGACTTAGCTGGTCGTGTTAAATCAGTAAATGCGGATAAATGGGAAGATGGAGAATTAAAAAAATTAATTGATGATGGAGAATATTTATTGAATATTTCATTTAGTGATGAATTTAAAGAAAAGTTGATAAAAGAAAGCTTGCAAAATGTTTATGTAATTCAAGAGGTTTGCTATCTGATTTGTAAAGAAAATGGTATTGTACATACATATGAAGGTGAGCAATTGGCATTAGATTGTTCAAAATTAAATAAATATTTGGATCAAGTAGTAAGTCAACATTCTGGTAGATATTCAAAATTTATTTCAGATTTTTCAGACGGTTTTCAACCAACAGAACTGGAAATGTATAAATGGATTTTATACACTATAATAGTTTCTGAAGTGAATGAATTAGAGAATGGCTTAAGAAGAAATACAATTAATGATTTAATTACTCAAAAACATCCACGAGGTAGTGATTTAAATCCTGGTAATCTTACACAAGCATTAACTTCAATCGCATCACTTCAGGTAAGGAATGGAATAACACCTATCATAATAGATTATGATTCAACAACAAAAAAAATAAATATTGTTGACAAGGGTTTTATAATTTGGTTGAATAATCAAAATCGAGATGACATATTAAAAGAGTCAGGATTACCAAATCTTATAGCAGGCTAGATAAATTAATTATTAAATATTTTTCGGTTCAATTTCCATTAAGATTAATATTCTTTTCTGATTTCTATTCTTGCACATAGTTAAACAAAAGTAAGCTGATAGAAAGGTTATTTATAGATATTAATAACCTTAAATAAACCCTCTTTCTGATTGAAAAGGCTATTCCACTAACCAACTTGCTATTCGTGACCTAAAAAACTAATAGCATGAATTGATTTAATGGTTCCACAGGCCAACTCTTTTTATTAAAGAGCAGTTCTAAATAGAATTCAAACCATATCTGTCTAATTGATTTGATGTTTTCGTAATATTTAAGCCTATAAGCATTTGATGCGATCACGATTTCGAGCTAAACAATATATAGGATATTAAAAAAAGAAACTTACTAATGAAATATAAGCTGTAAGGAATTATGGTATGACTAGTATTTTTAAAGATTTCAACATTCTTAAATGTCTTAATAATTACCATTAGCTTTAGAAAGTTTTGACTATAGATTTTAGCACCATTTATAAACAGTAAAATATTGTTATTTAAATTAAATGAATTTTGATAAAATTAAATAATTCTGAAATACAGTAGCCCATTTATCATAAGTACAAAAAAAGCCTCAGATTTCTCTGAGGCTTTTCTCTTAGTTGGCGGTCCGGACGGGACTCGAACCCGCGACCCCATGCGTGACAGGCATGTATTCTAACCAACTGAACTACCGGACCGTCTTGTAATTGGTGGCACAAAATTAGGGAAATTCTGCTTGGATGCAATAGATGCGTGAAAAAAAATATGAAAAAATTAGGGGCCGTGGGGATGCGCACGCTTATCCAACTGAAAATCACGGCTTTGGCGAATCAGCATACCTTCAATAAAAAATCAATTTCTTGATTCGCTTTATCAGTTCTATGCTTCCCATTTTCCTTTTTCCCCTGTACCTTTGATAAAGCTTGAATGATTACCCTAGGTAAACGAATAAACCCATCGACACCATGCATTTCCCTGCCAACTACGAATACCCGAACGCACCCTATTTCGCCGAATACTTGGATTTCCCCGCAGATGCAAATCTCTTTGAGGTATATGAAGCCCAAACGGCTGAAATCCTGCATATCTATCAGGGCCTAACAGAGCAAGACGGCAATTACGCCTACGCAACTGGCAAATGGAGCCTCAAACAAACCTTGGGACACATGATCGATACCGAACGCATCTTTTCCTACCGCGCCTTAGCGATCAGTCGGGGAGAGACGCAATCCCTACCCGGTTTCGACGAGAATGCCTACATGCTACAAGCTGGCTATGAAAACCAGACTTTGGCACAAGTCATCGAACAATACGAAGCGGTTCGCAAGGCCAATGTCTTGTTTATGAGCTCCTTGACAGAAACGCAGGCGAATCAATTAGGGCAGGCCAACGGTAATTCGATTTCCGTCCGAGCGCTGTGTTGGATGATCGCCGGACACGAAAAACATCATCTTAACGTCATTCGAGCACGATACTTTCCACATTTTTCTTAAATTGGGTCATGCAATTTTACAAATACCAAGGAACCGGAAACGATTTTGTCATCATCGACGACCGAAATCAAGCTTTTAACCTCGATACCCAAGCGATTGCGCAATTGTGCCACCGCCGATTTGGAATCGGTGCGGATGGCTTGATGTTGCTCCAAATGGCTGAAGGTTACGATTTCCGCATGGTTTATTTTAATTCCGACGGCACCGAGGGAACGATGTGTGGAAATGGCGGCCGTTGTTTGGTACGCTTTGCCGCAGATTTAGGCATCGTACAAGAAAAAGCACACTTTATCGCGGTGGATGGCCCGCATTTGGCCTATATCACACCCTCAACAATCTCCTTGCAGATGCAAGATGTGGCGAATATCACCCAGCACGATGACGATTATTTTACCAATACCGGCTCGCCGCATGTGGTGCGTTACGTCCAACAGGTGCAATTCACCGACGTGAAGAACATCGGCGCAGCGATCCGTTATTCGGAGGCTTATCAAGGCCAAAATGGCACCAACGTGAATTTCGTGGAGAAATTAGATCCCCAAACCCTCTTCGTTCGGACCTACGAGCGCGGCGTGGAAGACGAGACCTATTCCTGCGGAACGGGCGTGACGGCAGCGGCTTTGGTATCCAATACCACCAAAGGTATGCCTAGCCCCATTCAAATCAAGACTTTAGGTGGTGAATTAGCCGTGCAATTCGAAGGAAACAGCACAGACGGATTTACCCAAATATTTTTAATTGGCCCTGCCAAACACGTATTTACTGGAGAAATTTAAGCGATTAGAATATGACATTTGACGCAACGACCCAAGCAAACATCGACCAATGGTTAAACGGCCCCTATGACGCCGAAACCAAAACACAAATTCAAGCGATGATCGCTGCCGGCGAACAGACCGCTTTGACGGATTCCTTCTACAAATCCCTGGAATTTGGGACGGGCGGCATGCGCGGCGAGATGGGCGTGGGTTGCAACCGCATGAATCAATACACCGTGGGTGCTGCGACACAAGGTTTTGCGAATTACCTGAACAAATGTCTACCTAACCAAAAAATCAAAGTGGCGATCGCGCACGATTCCCGCAATAATTCTCCGGAATTCACGCGCATCGCAGCGAATATCTTCACCGCAAATGGCATTGAGGTCTATCTCTTCCCTGCCTTGCGCCCTACCCCGCAGCTATCGTTCACCGTACGCGAGTTGGGCTGCCAAGCCGGTTTGGTGATCACCGCATCCCACAACCCAAAAGAATACAATGGCTACAAGGCTTATTGGGCCGATGGCTCTCAGGTCGTAGCGCCGCATGACAAGAACATCGTTGCGGAGGTAAATGCCATTTCATCGGTTGCCGACATCAAATTTGAGGGCAATGATTCCCTTTTACATTTATTGGACGAATCCATCGATGCGGCATATTTGACAACCATCCAAGCGAATTGTCGGAAGCCAGACGTCATCCAACGTCAAAAAGACCTTAAAATCGTCTTCTCTCCTATCCACGGAACGGGAATAACCTTAGTTCCCAAAGCATTAGACCTATTAGGCTTTGAGGCCGTAACGGTCGTGGAAGAGCAAGCCATTCCGAATGGCAATTTCCCAACCGTCGTATATCCTAATCCGGAGGAAAAAGAAGCGATGACTTTGGCCTTAAACAAAGCCAAAGCGATCGATGCGGATTTAGTGATTGCCACGGACCCTGACGCGGATCGCGTGGGTGCAGCCGTGAAAAATCAGCACGGCGAATGGGTACTGTTGAACGGTAACCAAATGGCCAGTTTGATTCTGTACTACCTATTGAAAGTAACAGATTTAAAAGGCAATGAATTTGTGGCCAAAACGATTGTGACCACGGATTTGATCGATAAAATGTGTACTTCCAAAGGCGTGCCATGTTACAATACCTTGACCGGATTTAAATACATCGCGCAGGTCATCCGCGAGTTGGAGGGCAAAGAAAAGTTCATCGGAGGTGGCGAAGAGTCCTACGGCTATTTAATTGGCGATGCAGTCCGCGACAAAGACGCGGTGGCCTCCTGTGCCATGATCGCAGAATTAACGGCTTACGCGAAAGATCAGGGCAAATCCCTGTTCGACTTCTTAGCCGAAATGTACATTGAGAATAATTTCTATTACGAAGGCTTAATTTCCCTAACCAAAAAGGGCAAAGCTGGTGCTGAGGAAATCAAGCAAATGATGATCAATTTGCGTTCAAATGTTCCTGCATCCGTGGCGGGTTCTAAACCGGTAACCGTATTGGACTACGAAGGCCTCGTTTCGACGGACCTTTTGACGGGCAAACAAACGCCTATCACCGTTGGCCGTGGCATCGAAGCCTCCAATGTAATCCAACTCATCCTTGCAGATGGCTCCAAAGTCTCCGCGCGTCCATCCGGCACAGAACCGAAGATTAAGTTCTATGTATCGGTGAATGCTCCTTTGGCATCCGCAGCTGATTTCGATAAGACCTTTGCTGCTTTGCAGGAGAAGGTTGGGGTGATTCAGAAGGATCTGGGGTTAGTGTAGAGTTAAGAGCTAAGAGTTAAGAGATTATTCTTTAGCAATTCCATTTAAAGACGCGAAAATTGCGTCTAAATAAACTAATAACTGTAGAGACGCGATACTTCGCGTCTTTTTTATTTATAACCCCAGGTTTTAACCTGGGGGACTAGACGCGAGGTATCGCGTCTCTACAACAATCGGCGCGAAAAGCGCCTCTAACTTTGGCAAAGCGCGAAGCTTTGCCAAAGAGACTACGCCAACTTAAACTCACTCGTAAAGTGGAATTCAATCTCGGGATTATTCGTTTGGTTCATGCGAAGAATCCAATCTGATTCCGCTAAGAACACGTAATTGCCATCTTTATCTTGCGCAATGTTTTGGCCTTTCAAACGAACGAATTCTTGAAGTTTTTTCGGGTCTTCGGAGGTGATCCAACAAGCTTTAGTCACCGACATGCCATCAAAGCGACACTTCGCGCCGTATTCATGCTCCAAACGGTATTGAATAACCTCATACTGAAGATCACCCACCGTTCCCACAATCTTCCGATTACCTAATTGGGGTTGCGTAAATAACTGGGCAACACCTTCGTCGGTGAGCTGATCGATTCCCTTTTCCAATTGCTTGGATTTCATCGGATCCAAATTGATCAATTCCTTGAAAATCTCCGGCGAGAAGCTCGGAATTCCTTGGTAGTTCATCACCTCTCCTTCGGTCAGCGTATCGCCAATTTTAAAGGTACCTGTATCGTACAAACCGATTACATCCCCCGGGAATCCTTCCTCCACGACCTCTTTATCCTGCGCCATGAAATTATACGGATTCGCGAAGCGTACGTTCTTCTTCAAACGAATATGTTGGTAAAATGTATTGCGATGAAACACGCCCGAACAAATGCGCAAGAAC
Source organism: Cytophagaceae bacterium (assembly GCA_024642485.1). GTDB lineage: Bacteria > Bacteroidota > Bacteroidia > Cytophagales > Spirosomataceae > Aquirufa. The sequence continues at coordinate 8,585 of JAHEAY010000019.1, read as the reverse complement.
GCAATCCGATCACGGTGCTTCGGATCTAAATTCGCGTGAATCTTGAATACGAATCCTGTAAATTTCTTCTCATTTGGTTCCACCACACGCACATCCGTACCACGTGCTTGGGTGGGAGGAGCGATTTTGGTAAACGTATCCAACAATTCTTGGATACCAAAGTTATTGACCGCCGAGCCAAAAAACACGGGCGCCAACTCCCCACTTAAATATTCTTCTCTGTCAAAAGTTTCGTAAACCCCTTCAATCAAATCGACATCTTCGCGCAATTGGTTCGCATCACGTTCACCCACACGTGCATCCAATTCCGGCGTTGCGATATCTACTGACACGACATTCTTCTCAATCTTCGTTTTATTCGCAGAGAATAAGTTCAGGGAACGATCCAACAAATGGTAAACGCCTTTGAAGTTTTGGCCCATATTAATCGGCCATGTCAAAGGACGCACCGAGATACCTAATTTCTGTTCTAATTCGTCCAGTAGGTCAAACGGGTTTTGGCCTTCACGGTCCATTTTATTGATGAAAATAATCACGGGCGTCTTGCGCATGCGACAAACTTCCATCAAACGTTCCGTTTGTTCCTCGACACCCTTTACACAGTCAATCACCAAAATCACGGAATCTACGGCCGTCAAAGTCCGATAGGTATCCTCCGCAAAGTCCTTGTGACCCGGCGTATCCAAGATGTTGATTTTCACATCATTGTACTCAAAAGTCATCACGGACGTCGCCACCGAGATCCCTCTTTGGCGCTCGATTTCCATGAAGTCGGAGGTCGCCCCCTTCTTAATTTTATTCGATTTTACGGCCCCTGCCGTTTGAATGGCCCCTCCGAAGAGTAGCAATTTTTCTGTCAGGGTTGTTTTTCCCGCATCGGGGTGAGAGATGATACCAAAGGTCCGTCGTTTGGCAATTTCCGCGTCAAGCTTTTGCATAATGATAAATCAAGCTGCAAAAATACGCCAAAAATAGCTCTTTGGCAAACCTTTATCTCTTAGGCATAGCTTTGCACTTTGCCTAAGTTTGAGATGCGCAGCATCGATTCCCTAGGCTGAAGCCTAGGGTTATAAAATTAGGATGATGGGGCCCCCAAATCCCTAGGCTGAAGCCTAAGGTTATTAAAAACCCCAGACTTTAGCCTGGGGAATCGGCACAAAAAGCGCCTCAACCTTTGGCAAACCTAAAAGGATTGCCAAAGGGGCAACAGCACACAAAAAAAGCCCCTTACACAGGGGCTTTTCCATTACTCTCTCGTATTCAAGTGCGACTTCGGTCGGCCGTACAAGAAGTAGACCACCAAACCGAACACCAACCACGCTAATGCGAATAATTGGGCTGTCCGACCTAAATTCAAAATCAAAAAGGTATTCACCAAGATTCCCAAAGGAGCCACGATGTTCAAACCTGAAACCTTGAATGGACGATCACGATTTGGATCACGGAAACGTAAAATCCATACCGCTAAACACACCATCGTAAAGGCAAATAAAGTACCAAAGCTTGTCATATCACCCAATAAAGAAATCGGGGTAAAACCAGCAACGATCGAAACCACTGCTCCCACTAAAATCGTCGATTTCCAAGGTGTCTTGAACGTCGGGTGAACCTCCGCAAAGAACTTTGGCAATAAACCATCTTTCGCCATGCCTAAGAAGACACGCGTTTGGCCTAACATCATCACCAACATCACCGAAAGCAAACCTGCTGTCGCTGCTGCTGTAATCACAAATACCGCCCAAGGCTGACCCGCAACATCAAAGGCATAGGCAACTGGCGCTTTTAACGCATCACCCGTAATGTTCTTGTAGTTAATCATACCCGTCAACACCAAAGATACCGCGATGTACAATACAGTACAGATCAACAAGGACGCAATGATCGCAAATGGCATATCTTTCTTCGGATTGATCGCCTCACCCGCTTGGGTAGACACCGCATCAAATCCAATGTATGCAAAGAAAATCGCCGACGCACCTGAGATGATACCACCCCAACCGTAAGCTGGCAACATTTCACCATTCTCATGTTGTACCAATGTTTCCTCCGGAATGAATGGAGTCCAGTTGGCCACATCAATGTAAAACGCACCCATGATGATCACAAACAAGATCACCGCTACTTTCAATACCACGATTAAATTGTTCGCACTCGCTGCTTCTTTGATCCCTTTAACCAAGATCCAAGTCACAAACCATACGATCACTAAAGCTGGTAAATTCACCGAAGCACCACCAAATGACACCGGGTCATTGGTTAAGTTGGCAGGTAAATGTATCCCAAAGAGATGCAAGAGTTTATTGAAATAGCCCGACCACGAAACCGCAACGGTCATCGCACCCATGGCATACTCGAGGATAAGTCCCCAACCGATAATCCAGGCAAATAATTCACCTACGGTTCCGTAAGCATAAGCATAGGCACTACCCTCTACAGGTAACATTGCCGCAAATTCGGCATAGCAAAGCGCGGCAAAAATACAGCCGATACCTGCAATAATGAATGAAATCGCTAAGGCTGGTCCTGCGTGGAAATGCGCGGCTGTTCCTGTTAATACAAAAACCCCACCTCCAATAATCGCTCCGATACCAATCGCCGTTAAGCTCCATTTTCCCAATACGCGTTTGAGCTCACTTTTTTGCATGTCTTGCTCAAACATGTGCATGGGTTTCTTTCTCCAGATACTGTTGTTCATAGTTGATTAATTTGTTGAAATATATAAATGCCGGTCACCCTTTCAAGCAACCGGCATCAGAACTTATTTCTTTGGTTTAGAAGATGTTCCTAAGTCGATTACAATTGGCGCCGCTACAAAAATAGAAGAATATGCACCAAAAACAACCCCGATGAACATCGCAAACGAGAATCCACGTAATACATCACCACCGAAAATCAATAACACCGTTACTACCAAGAATACCGTTGTTGCTGTCATTACAGTACGTGACATCGTATGGTTAATTGACTCATTGATCGTTTTGATCATCAAGGCCTTATTACCCAAATCTGGATTCACACCGATTTCCTCACGGATACGGTCAAATACGACCACGGTATCGTTAATTGAATAACCAATAACCGTCAAGACCGCTGCGATGAATACTTGGTCAATTTCCAATTCGAAACCGAACAAGCGAACGATACCTACCATACCCAATACCACTAATGTATCGTGTAACAAGGCAACAATACCACCCAATGAATATTGCCATTTACGGAAACGAAGCAAGATGTAAACAAAGATTGCGATCAAGGCATAGAAGATTGAAACAAATGATTGCATCAAGATATCATCCGCAACCGTTGCCCCTACTTTTGACTCCGACAATACTTTTGGAGAAGCTGAAGCAAAATCCTTCAAACCTGTTTCCAATGCCGTACGTACTTTGTTGTTCGCAACAATCGACTCATCTTCTACTAAGTAAGAGGTAGTCACCTTCAATTTCGTAGGACCGTTGAAAGTCTTCACCTCAACGCCTTTTCCACCGAAATCATCCGCCAAAGCTTCTTTTACTTTATCCGTAGGAACTGCTTGGTTAAACTCAACCACATACGAACGTCCACCTTTGAAGTCAACACCTAAGTTGAAACCACCTTGCATAATCACAACGATCGCACCTGCAGCGATTAACAACCAAGAGAACCAGTATGAATACTTACGCTTACCGATGAAATCAAAATTCATGCCTTTGAACAAATCACGTGAGATAAATGTCTCAAACGTCATTTCTTTCTCTTTGCCAGCTTTGATTGCACGTTTTGCCATCCAATCTACCAACAAGTGTGAAATATACACCGCAGTAAATACTGATGTAACCAAACCGATACAAAGCGTTACCCCGAATCCTTTCACAGAACCTGAACCGAAGATAATCAAGATCACACCGACTAAAACCGTCGTAATGTTACCATCCAAAATCGCACTTAATGCTTTCTCGTAACCTACGTTGATGGCTTCCAATAAACCTTTACCAGCATGCAATTCTTCACGAATACGCTCGTTGATCAATACGTTGGCATCTACCGCCATACCCAATGTCAACACGATACCTGCGATACCTGGCAAGGTCAAAGCAGCTTGGATTTGAACCAAAACACCTGCGATGAAGAACAAGTTGAAGAACAAGGCCAAATTAGCCATCCAACCTGGAGTTCCATAGTAACCTACCATGAACACGATAACCAATAACAAACCTAATAACATCGACATGTATCCTTGGTTGATCGCCTCCGCACCTAATGATGGACCTACGAATGCATCTTCCACGATACGTGTAGGAGCTGGCAATTTACCTGCTTTCAATACGTTCGCTAAATCTTTTGCTTCCTCTACTGTGAAACTTCCTGAGATCGAAGAACGACCGCCTGGAATTTCTCCATTAATTACTGGAGCAGAATACACATAACCATCTAATACAATCGCAATACGACGACCGATGTTCGCGCCTGTCAAGTTTTTCCAGATACGAGCACCTGTACCATTCATTGACATGGTTACCTCTGCACGACCTGTTTGGTCAAAATCTTGTGCTGCATCTGTAATAACATCACCTTCCAAAGGAGCCTTTTGGCCTTCCGCTTGTTTCAAAGCTTCCAATGCTAAAATCTCATCTCCATTCGTTGCTGGAACACCTTTCGCTGCCCAAGCAAATTTCAAATTCGCTGGGAAGAAACCTTTCACATCTGCACGACGGAACAATGCGTTCACACGCGCTGTATCTTTTACATAAACACCGATACCGTTACCCATTTGGATAAACAATTTCGTCAAAGCTGAACCAGAAGTATCCGCTTTTGCTTTTCCTGCTGAATCTTTCGCAGGAGCTGCTAATTGAGATGCCAATGCATTCGATGCTGTATCTTTCGCCGCTGGAGCTGCTGCTGAAGCCGCAACAGTTGGAGCTTTCGCCTCACGCTCTAAAATCGCGCCTAAAGCATTTAAACCTGAACCATATTCGTTCAATTCATAACACTCAACAAATTCTAATTTCGCTGCACCTGATAATAATTTACGTGCACGCTCTGGGTTCTCTACCCCTGGCAATTCTACTTGAATACGGTTTGAACCTGGCAAACGTTGGATATTTGGATTCGCAACACCAAATTTATCAATACGCGCTTGGATAATTTTGTATACACGATCTACCGCTCCGTCAATTTCCGCATCAATCACACGCTTTACCTGAGAATCAGATGAAGTAGATGAGATTTTTCCACGGTTAACAGAGTTGGCAAATACAGAAGCTAATGTTTGCTTCGGTGCAATACGCGCAAATGCATCATAGAACAACTCATTAAACGATGAAGTCGAAGTTGCTTGTGCAGCACTTGCCTCCGCTAAAGCCTTCTCGAAATTCGGGTCGTTTGATTGTCCAGAAAGAGCACGCAAGATTTCTACCGGAGAAACCTCTAATACCGCGTGTAAACCACCTTCTAAGTCAAGACCTTTTTGCAAAGCATATTGCGTAACTTCTTGTAAGGTATATCCAATGTAAACCGGTTGTTTCCAAAGGGAATCAATGAAATGTAAACGCTTCGCTGCATCTACTTTGCCATCGGCTGTAGTCGCATATTGAATTGCTTGATCTTTTAATTGGTTTGACTTCCATGTAAACGATAGGAAGAAAATACATAAGGCTGAAATAATCGTAGACAGCCAAATAACGGCACTTTTGTAACGCATAACTTTAAGTTAAATTGAAAATAAAAAATTGTAAATAATTTGTCCCTTTGGGACGTTGGACGTTGGACGTTGGTCATTTGACTAGCGACTAGTGACTAGCGACTGACGACTGTTCCTCAGGGCGCCAGCGTGGCGATAAATTGAGTCAATAAAATTCGCATGAATTGCGTCCGATGAATAACTGAGGGCAATTTAATGGACACATGAAGAACCTTCGGAATAAAAACCTGAAGGCTTGGAAACACAAAATCTTGTGGAAAATCTAGTTGGGTGCTAGAGCTTGTTTGGTAAACATGCTGTTCTGCTACTTGAATCGTCTTTTGCTGTTTCTCGGTTTTTACCTTTGCTTGATCGGCTTTAACGAAAGATATTGGCTTAGCCACGAGCCAAAACAGCACGGGCATAAACAACAATAAATGAAAAACGTTAACCTTCTTTTGCATGATAAGTAGCAAAAATAGGATAATTTTCTTAGAAATCAATTCGGAATGGAATTTTCGTAAATTTGCCTTTCGAAAAAATCGCCATGTTCAATTATTTAGAACCACATTACGTTCAAGCTTTTATCCAAGCTGCCCTCGCGGAGGACATTGGCGACGGAGATCATACCTCCCTTTCCACCGTCCCTGCTGATGCGACAGGTACAGCACAATTGCTCGTGAAAGACCGTGGAATTCTCGCTGGGGCGGAATTATCTTTGGCGATTTTCAAGGAAGTGGACGCGGCCCTAGAGGTGAAAGTCTTCATCCACGATGGCATTTGGATCGAACCGGGTCAAGTCGTTTTGGAAGTAAGCGGATCATCGCAATCGATTTTAAAAGCAGAACGTTTGGTATTAAACTGCATGCAAAGAATGTCGGGAATCGCGACATATACGCGCACATTAGTTAATATTTTAGAAGGAACGCGGGCCAAATTGTTGGATACGCGGAAGACGACGCCCAACTTCCGTTTGGCGGAAAAATGGGCCTGCAAGATAGGTGGAGCAGTAAATCACCGCTATGGTTTGTTCGATATGATTCTGATAAAAGACAATCACGTCGACTTTGCGGGTGGAATCAAAGCGGCTTTAGAAAAAGCTTTTACCTACAATGCGTCTTTGCCAGAACCTTTAGCCATTGAAATCGAAGTGCGCAACGAAGACGAATTAGACCAAGTATTGGCTATCGGCGGCGTTCAACGAATCATGCTAGACAATTTCAGCCCAGATCGCCTCCGCGCTGCCATCCGTAAAATAGACGGTCGGTTCGTGACCGAAGCCTCTGGTGGAATTAATGAACAAACACTCCGCGCCTACGGCGAAACGGGAGTAGATTACATATCCGTAGGTGCCTTAACGCACCAAGTGAAAAGTTTAGACCTTAGCCTCAAAGCGAAATGAATTTAATAGACGAAGCCAAATCCGTTGGGTACATCGCCCGCTCGACTCCCAAAGGTGTTGAGTTAATTACCGAAATCCAGCGCCTGAAAAAGGAGAAAAACGCGGTGATTTTAGCCCATTATTATGTAGACGGAGAAATCCAGGAATTAGCTGATTATGTTGGCGATTCCCTAGGTTTGTCCCAAGCAGCGGAAAAAACAGAGGCCGACTTAATCGTCTTCTGTGGCGTGCATTTCATGGGTGAAACGGCTAAAATCCTAAACCCTTCGAAAAAAGTAGTGGTACCCGATTTCAACGCGGGATGTTCCCTAGCGGATTCAGTTCCGGCTTCGGAATTTGCGGCATTAAAAGCAGCCCATCCCGATGCGATTGTGGTTTCCTACATCAACTGCTCGGCAGAAATCAAGGCTATGACCGACATCATTTGCACCTCATCCAATGCGGTTCAAATCGTCGAGTCCATTCCAGCGGATCGCGAAATCATCTTTGCACCGGATGCGAATTTGGGTCGCTATGTAGCTCACAAGACCGGTCGGGAATTGATTCTTTGGGAAGGAGCTTGCATGGTGCACATCGATATTTCATTAGAGAAATTAGCCGCCTTGAAAAAGGAATATCCAGATGCTTTGTTGATCGCCCACCCAGAATGCAAAGAAATCATCTTGAAAGAAGCGGACTACGTAGGCTCGACAACAGCCTTGTTGAAATACGTAGAAACCTCCCCAAATTCCACTTTCATCGTGGCGACCGAGGCGGGAATCATGCACAAAATGAAGCAAGCCGTGCCGCATAAGCATTTGATTCCGGCACCGGCGAATGAACAAAACACCTGTGCTTGTTCCGAATGTCCTTACATGAAAATGAATACTTTGGAGAAGTTGTACAATGCCTTGTACTACGAATTACCTGAAATCAATTTGGAAGAATCCATCCGCGTGCCGGCATATAAGGCGCTGAAGGCGATGTTGGAAATTTCTGCTTAGTAGATACGCGATACTTCGCGTCTATAGACTCTTTGGCAAAGCTTTAAGCATTGCCAAAGTTTGAGGCGCCTTGCGCCGATTCCAAATTGTAGAGACGCGATACCTCGCGTCTACAAAAACAAAAAGACGCGAAGTATCGCGTCTCTACAAGCTTTGCCAAAGGAACTAAAGTCCAACGTCTAAAGTCCACCGTCTGTAATACGAGAGTATCGCGTCTCTACATTCATAAATACATATCCATAGTAATTTGCCAAAGGAACTAACGTCCAACGTCTAAAGTCCACCGTCTGTAAGACGCGAGTATCGCGTCTCTACAAGCCAGCGTCCAATTCAAACATCGCCTCAATCTCCACTGGGATATTATCCGGCAAGGTCCCCATACCCACAGCAGAGCGAACACCGATGCCATTTTCTTCACCCCAAACTTTGGCAAATAATTCAGAACAGCCATTAATCACATAGGGATGACGTAAAAAATCATCCGTCGCATTGACCATCCCTAATACCTTAATCACACGCGTCACGCGATTCAATGAAC
>JAHEAY010000011.1 GCA_024642485.1 Cytophagaceae bacterium | reverse complement strand
CCTTTATAACCCAAGCCCGACAATTCCTCGATGGCTAATTCATCCTTTCCACCCCATGTGATGGCCGAATAGCCCATTCGATAAGTTTTGGATTTTGCTGAAGGTAAAAATGCCGCTAGGGCTAATAAAGAATTTTGTGCGAGAAATCGGCGACGTGATAACATAGAGAGGTGAGAGTTAAGAGTTAAGAGTTAAGAGGTAAGAGTTAAGAGGTAAGAGATTGGACGTTAGACATTAGTCGTTGGACGTTAGACGTTGGACGTTAGATGTTTAAATAGGTTTTACCTCTAAAACAACAAAAAAAATCAGAGATAAAAAAGAGAACTATGGCGAATAACCTAAATACTTTTATTCCCCTAGACTAAAGTCAATGGAAAAAATATCATTCAAAATCTACCAAAAATAGACGCGAGGTATCGCGTCTGTACATAGAATTATTTACCCCAGACTAAAGTCAATGGAAAAAATATCATTCAAAATCTACCAAAAATAGACGCGAGGTATCGCGTCTCTACATAGAATTATTTACCCAAGACTAAAGTCAATGGAAAAAATATCATTCAAAATCTACCAAAAATAGACGCGAGGTATCGCGTCTCTACATAGAATTATTTACCCAAGACTAAAGTCAATGGAAAAAATATCATTCAAAATCTACCAAAAATAGACGCGAGGTATCGCGTCTGTACATAGAATTATTTACCCCAGACTAAAGTCAACGGAAGAAGTATCATTCAAAATCTACCAAAAATAGACGCGAGGTATCGCGTCTCTACATAAACGATGAAAACTTCAGTCGATCACATGACGACAGGAAACTGACAACTGATTACTGATTACTGCCCACTTCGCGCTGCCTTCAAATACTCCGCCAAAGCCACCAACTGATCAGTCCCGATATAATCCACGCCTAAATCCAAGAAAGTCTGATAAGCCATCAATCCCTCCGGCGTTGCCCACAAACGAACTTTTCGGCCAGATGCATGCACCTTGTCGATATAGCTTTTCAATTTAGTCCGCAATGTAGGTGACATCGGAGTTGTTCCACTCCAAATGCCGAATTTGTAAAAGGCCTCACTTTCTAAAACCACATGGGATGCTAAAAAGGAAGGGACTTCCTCATTCGACCGACCGTCAAACGTAATCCAATTCGGGAATTTGACATAATCCGAAACGGCTGGCCGATTGCCCGAAATGACAATTCGGAAATTATTTTTGAGCAATAAGTCTTTATAAGGCTCGATGGCCTTCAATAATAGCGGCATAGTTGAATCCGCAGAAGTTTTCGAATCAATTAATAATTGATGAAAATTCCCCGCTTTTCCAGAACTTAAAACTTGAACTAATGGATCCAAATACAAATTTTGAAAGGTCCGTGAAGCTTTTAGATCCTTCACATCATGGGCTACCAACAATTGGCCATTGACCGCATAAACATCCACTTCAATGGAACCAAAGCCCAACGAAAAGGCCTCATAAAAAGGCCTCTCGTGTTCATAATCATTGTGTGCATGTGCTTTTGTCAACAAATTTTGACCCCAAACTGTACTGGAAATCATCAACAACAAAAGCAGCTTTTTCATAAAATTATCCTTTTAAATAATCCCCCGAAGCAATTCGTTTCTTCGAATCAACGGGTTTATTGTAAAGATATGCATATGAAGTAATTTCCTTGTCCTTTAATTTCACCGTCACATGTTCACGCACAAATAAGGATTTCTCAGAGCTTTCTGGATCAAATTCCTCGTATTCATCCAAGACATTCAACAACTTGATCGTGTTTGAAAGCAAGTACAACTCCCCTACCACCTGATCTTTGGCATCCTCCGAAGGAATAATTCCCGGATAATCTGCCACTTGATACATTTGGCCTTGATAAGTCGCCATGCCCACATAATCCGAGTTACGTGCGATTAAACGATGTAAGTCATTGCCACAATCACGACGCAAAGTTCCATAAACGAATAAATACTCCTCAACATCAGGTTCTGGCAATTTGGCTTCTTCCAAAGTCAATACCAAATCCTCTTGCTCCACGACCGTACCTTCATTCAAAACTACATTTCCAATAATCCCCTCAAACGGCGCCGAAACAATCGACTCCATCTTCATCGCCTCAATCACATACAATGGAGCGTTTTTCTTCACTTCCTCACCTGGTTTCACCAATATACGACTCAAACGACCTTGCAAAGGGGCTCCAATATCGCCTTTGGCTTTCGCTTTGGCATGTTGAGCACGCTCAACCTTGATATTCTTATCCAAGATTTTCAATCGGCGAGCTTGACCATTCAATTCAAACGTAATGTTACGCAAGCCGGATTCATCAGGGTCCGACATATACAAATACTTCACGATGATTGTTTTACCTGGCTCAATCGTGATCATGATTTCCTCGTCCTGCTTTAAGCCATAGAAAAAGGCTGGCGTAGGCATCGCTGATAAATCACCATACAAGGCTTGATTTTTGTAATAATCCTCGTAAACCTTTGGATACATTTTGTATGACAAGTAATCCAAGAAGCCTCCTTCATTGTCAGGGAATTTCGCAACAAATGCCGCATAATCCTTATCAAAATCAATCGGCGCTAAGTTATCGTTCGGACGTCCTTCGTAAGCGGTTTCTCCTTTTAAGATGATTTCTTGCAATTGCTTTGGAAAACCTTGATAAGGTTGACCCAATCCTCCTTTGAAGAAATCCTTCACAGATTCTGGGAAAGATAACGTAGAACCTTTGGCATATACATCTTCTGCCGACAAGCTATTTGCCGTCATGAAAATGGCCATATCGCCTACTACTTTCGAAGATGGAGTTACCTTAACAATATCACCAAATAACTTATTCGCTTCCGAATAATTGTCCTTCAATAATTCAAACTTATCCCCTACGCCCAAGGCAATCGCCTGACCACGTAAGTTGGTGTATTGCCCACCCGGAATCTCATTATTATAAACCTCTGCTGTTCCTGCTTTTAATTCCGACTCAAATGGGAAGTACATCGTACGAACCGCTTCCCAATAATTGGAATAATCATTCATGGCATCCAAATCCAATCCACTATCATAAGGATGACCTTGCATCATCGCTACCAAGGAGTTCAAATTCGGTTGGGATGTTAAGCCAGACATCGCTGCCAAAGCCCCATCAACCACATCAACACCCGCCTCAATCGCCTTCAAATAGGTAGCCGATTGAACCGAAGCTGTATCATGCGTATGTAAGTGAATCGGAATAGCAACTGCTTTCTTCAATTCAGTAACCAATTTCTCTGCCTGGAATGGACGTAACAAACCAGCCATATCTTTAATGGCAAGCATGTGCGCTCCCGCATCTTCTAGTTGGCGAGCTAAATCCAAATAATACTGCATGTTGTACTTCTCATTTGTAAACACATCACCAGTGTAACAAATTGCAGCCTCAGCAATACCTGGCGTGCGCTCACGAACTGCTTTGATAGATACTTTCATTGCATCGATCCAGTTCAAGGAATCGAATATACGGAAGACATCGATCCCTGATTCGGATGATTTTTCTACGAACTTCTCAATCAAATTATCCGGATAAGCTGAATACCCCACGGCATTGGAACCACGGAACAACATCTGTAAAAGCATGTTTGGCATCGCCTCTCTAAACTCTTCCAAACGCTTCCAAGGAGATTCATGCAAGAATCGCATCGCCACATCAAAAGTTGCACCACCCCATACCTCCATCGAGAATAAATTCGGGAAGGTTTTAGCGAAGCCGGAAGCAACGGCCAACATATCTTGTGTACGAACACGTGTCGCTAAGAGCGATTGGTGTCCATCGCGGAAAGTTGTGTCCGTAAATAAAACTTGTTTCGAATCGCGAATGTGTTTCGCGAAACGCTCAGGTCCTAATTCTGTCAATAATTGTTTGTGTCCACGTGGGAATTCCGCAAACTCATCCACAGAAGGAATAATAGGTGTACGGAAAGGAGCAGATGGCTTCACTTTCACGTCAGGATTCCCATTTACGATTACCTCACCCAAATAGCGCAACGCTTTTGTTGAACGGTCACGTGTAGGCTTAATGTTAAATAATTCTGGATGATTCGCGATAAACGGAACCGTACAATTTCCTTCTTGGAACACGGGATGCGTGATCACATTACGCAAGAATGGAATATTAGTTTTCACCCCACGAATACGGAACTCCGACAATGCTCGGTTCAAACGCTCAGAAGCACCACGTAGCGTACGACCTTTGGCAGAAACTTTTACCAGCATTGAATCAAAATAAGGCGAAATCTTAACCCCTGGATACGATGATCCTTCATCCAAACGAATACCAAATCCGGCAGCATTACGGTAAGCAATAATCGTACCAAAATCGGGCTTAAAGCCATTCGATGGATCTTCTGTGGTAATCCGACACTGAATCGCAAAACCCTTCAATGGAATATCTTCCTGGTTTTGGATGAAAATTCCCGGATCGGATAATTTATAATTTTGCGCAACCAAGATTTGGGTACGCACGATATCAATTCCTGTTACCTCTTCGGTAATCGTGTGTTCCACTTGAATACGCGGATTCACTTCGATGAAATAGATATTTTCATCTTTATCCACTAGGAACTCAACCGTTCCCGCATTGTAATAATTTACCGCCTTACCGATAGACAAAGCGTACGCATATAATTTTTGCTTCGTTTCTTCTTTTAAACCAAAAGAAGGGGCTACCTCTACAACCTTTTGAAAACGGCGTTGTACGGAACAATCACGTTCGTAAAGGTGAACCAAATTACCGTGTTGGTCACCGAGTAATTGAACCTCAATATGCTTAGGATCATCGATGAATTTCTCGATGAACAATGTATCATCACCAAAGGCATTTTTTGCCTCATTTTTCGCTTCTGAATGTGCTTTTTCTAATTCCTCTTCCGTACGAACGACACGCATTCCACGACCACCTCCACCTGCTGCGGCTTTCACCATCACGGGGAATGTGATACGGCGAGCTTCGGATAAGGCATTTTCGTACACCGACATATCTCCTTTCGAATCTTGGATCATCGGTACATTTGCTTTCAAGGCAGCAACTTTCGCAGCTACTTTGTCCCCTAATGCATTCATGGCTTCAGGAGACGGACCTACGAAAACGATGCCTTCTTCACGGCATCGACGCGCTAAACCAACATTTTCTGATAAGAATCCATAACCTGGATGTATGGCATCGATCTTTTTGGACTTACACAAAGCAATCAGTCCTTCGATATCCAAATAAGGTTTTAATGGCTCATTGTCCTTACCAATTTGGTAAGCCTCATCCGCTTTATAACGGTGTAAAGAATAGCGATCCTCAAAGGTGTAAACCGCAACAGTTCTGATTCCCAGTTCAGAAGCGGCACGCATGATACGGATGGCAATTTCACCGCGGTTCGCGATGAGAAGACTCGAGATTTTCTTAACGTATGATTTTGGCATGCTAATATTTTTAGTGCATTGTAACAAAAATGATAAATTAATTGGGATTTAAGTACAATGACAGCTATTTTATTTGGCAAAACTTGAAAATTTACAATTTTTATAGGCTTCGTTACCAAAATATGCAGGGCAAAAAAAATATCTACATCCTTCCTGTGAAATTTCTTAACTTGCAAGCCCAAAATTCACCCATTTTATATGAGCGCAACGAAACCTTTTATTGGCATAACCTTAGGCGACTACAACGGCATTGGTCCCGAAGTCATTTTAAAAGCCTTAGGCAGTCAGCGTATCTTAAAATGGTGTACACCGGTGATTTATGGCTCCCAACAAGTCGTTAAATTCTACCGAAAGCAATTAGATCTACAAGATTGGTCAATCAAAAGCATTGGTTCCATGGAAGAAGCAACAGAAGGACATACTTCGTTGATTACTTGTTGGGACGATTCCAACACCGTTGTAGAACCTGGAAAAGTAACCCCTGAAGCCGGTAAAGCTGCATTTGCTTGCTTAGACCGTGCCGCACAAGATTTAGACAAGGGATTATTAGCCGCATTAGTTACTGCTCCTATCAACAAGCATAATATCCAGTCGGAGGACTTCAAATTCCCTGGCCACACAGAATACTTAACCGAACGTTTCGAGGCGAAAAACTCCTTGATGATGATGGTAAGTGAAGGCTTCCGCATGGGTGTTGCGACCGGTCACCTACCCTTGCAAGATGTCAGCAAAGCCTTGACGAAGGAATTAATCAAAAATAAGATCGACGTTTTCTTGCAGAGTTTACAAGAAGATTTTGCCATCGAGAAACCTAAATTAGCCGTATTGGGATTGAATCCACATGCGGGCGAGTCGGGCTTATTAGGTCAAGAAGAACTGGAAATCATCCAACCGGTGATAGAAGAATACCGCAAGAAAGGTGTTTTGGTTTTCGGGCCTTACCCGGCCGATGGTTTCTTCGGAAAAGCACAATTCAAGGAATTTGATGGTGTTTTGGGCATGTACCATGACCAAGGATTGATTCCGTTTAAATATATTGCTTTTGAGACGGGTGTGAATTTCACGGCGGGTTTACCGATCATTCGTACATCACCTGATCATGGAACGGCTTATGACATCGCAGGTAAAAATGAAGCTGACCCAAGCTCGTTTTTACATGCATTTTTTCTAGCTATCGATTTGGTCAAAAACCGCATGCACGTTTAGTCTATGGCAAAAAAGGTCTTGATCATTGATGAAGTTCACCCATCCCTCGCTGCGGATTTACGTTCCTTGGGCTTTGAGGTAGACGAACAGCCACAAATTCACCCGAAAGAGGTGCAATTAGCAGGCTATCAAGGCTTAGTACTTCGTTCAAAAATGTCGCTCGGGACCAAAGAACTGGAAGGATCTACATTAGAATTCATTGCCCGTGCGGGAGCCGGATTGGATTTGATCGATGAGGCTTATTGTTCAGCGAATCAAATCGCTGTTTTTAGTGCCAACGAAGGCAATCGCGATGCGGTGGCGGAACATGTAATCGGCCAATTAATTACGCTAGCTCGGAAAATTAATACAGCAGATACACAAGTTCGCAATGGAATTTGGGACCGCGAAGGAAATCGGGGCTGGGAGTTACAAGGCAAAACTTTGGGCATCATCGGCTATGGAAATATGGGTCAAAGTCTTGCCAAGAAACTGCAAGGTTTCGACATGAATATTTTGGCCTATGACAAATATGCGCCAGCGACTCATGCATTAAAGGATATTTTCGAGCAAGCTGACATCCTAAGTTTACACGTTCCCTTAACGGACGAAACGAAGGAGATGGTTAATTCAGCATTTATTGAACAATTTAAAAAACCCATCGTATTGATCAACAGTTCGCGGGGTGGCGTTTGTTCTTTGGAAGCATTAGCTGCAGGATTATCGAGCAGTAAATTACGTGGTTTGGCTTTAGATGTGTTGCCCAATGAAAAATTGGCCACATGGACAGCTACAGAAAAAACGCTATTTGATCAAATTGCCTCACATCCCATGACCTTATTCAGCCCGCATGTAGCAGGTTGGACCACAGAAAGTTATTGGAAAATTAACGATGCGCTCATCGACAAAATTAAAACCCATTATCAGCTATGAATTATCCAGAAAACATTGCTGAAAAACTAGGGTTCCAACAGATCAAGGAACACATCCAAGAGGCTTGTCTAAGCCCGATGGGTGCGGAATATGCTGCCAAAATGAAATTCTCCATGCGTTTCCCCGTTGTCAAACAATGGGTAGAACAAGTGCACGAGATGAAGCAAATCATGGCGGAGCATGGGGGTGAATGGCCCCAACAAGATTATTTTGACCTACGCCCATGGTTCGCACCTTTGACACTAGAAGGTCATTATTTAGCACCTGAAGAATGGCGTGATTGGCATCGTGGATTAGATATCCTCTATCAAGTCATTCGCTTTTTCGCGAACATTGATGCGGAAAAATACCCCGAAATAGCGAAAATCACGCAGAATTACCTCAACAAAGAGGAAGAGCAAGGATCGAATTTCCGACAAATCATTCCCATCGTACAAGAGTTGGACCGCGTATTTGACATCAATGGTCAAATCAAGGAAACAGCTTCGGCTGCGCTAGGTGATTTGCGAAGAAAACGTTTTGCGGAAGAACAAAACCTACGTAAAAAATTAGACTCCTATATTCAGCAGGCCTACAAGGAAGGCTGGGTTAGCAAGGATTTTTCGTTGACGCTACGGAATGGTCGGATGGTGATTCCCTTAGCTGCTGAACATAAGCGCAAAATCAAAGGTTTTGTGCAGGATGAGTCGGACACCGGGAAGACCGTTTATTTGGAACCGGCAGATGCCTTGGTTTTAAACAATGAGATAAAGTCATTGGAATCCGCGGAACGACGGGAAATTATTCAAATTCTCTCACGCTTATCCGATCGTGTTCGTCCGATGGTTCCCATGTTGACAGCCTGGTATCAATGGCTCGGAATCATCGATTTTGTACGTGCCAAAGCCGTTTGGGCCATCGAACACGATGCCATTTTACCTCATTTAAAATCCATACCTTGGGTGGAATGGAAAGGCGCGAGACATCCAATCTTAGAAGAATCGCTCGCTAAAATCGGCAAGAAAATCAAAGCCTTGGATATTACATTAGATGACCAAAAACGCATCATGGTCGTCTCAGGACCCAATGCCGGGGGTAAATCGGTGACTTTGAGTACCATCGGATTATTGCAATATTTATTCCAAGCTGGTTGCTTAGTTCCTTTAACGGAAGGATCAACCATGGGCTTTTTCGACCAAATCTTTTTGGATATGGGCGATGAGCAAAATCTCGAAAATGAATTAAGTACCTATTCTTCTCACTTGAGCAATATGCGTTATTTTCTAGCGCATGCGCAGGAGAAAACGCTTTTATTGGTTGACGAATTTGGAACGGGAACGGAGCCTTCTTTGGGAGGAGCCATCGCGGAATCGATCTTAGAGAAATTAGCCGATAAAGGCGCATACGGTGCTATCAATACGCACTTTGGCAATCTGAAAAGCTTAGCAGATCGCAAGCAAGGATTATTTAATGCGGCGATGCGTTACGATACAACCCATTTAGAACCGCAGTTCATTTTGGACATGGGGAAACCGGGTAGTTCTTTTGCTTTTGAGATTGCGCAAAAAATAGGCTTACCGAATCAAATCATTGAAAATGCACGAAAAAAACTGGGTAAAAACCAAGTGGATTTCGACAAGTTATTGATGGAAACGGAGACGGAGAAGCAGATTTGGGAGGCAAAAAATACGAGTTTAGCTGTTCAACTAGCACAGGCTGAAAGTATCAAAGAGCAATATGCGAGCCTGAAGAGTCATTTGGAAGAAGAGCAGAAACGTTTGCTCAATCAAGCCAAGGCAGAAGCCAAGCAATTGGTCAAAGATGCCAATCAGAAAATCGAACAAACCATTCGAGAAATCAAGGAGAAATCCGCTGAAAAAGAGGTAACCAAGGAAATCCGAAAAGGCCTTAATGAATTTTCAGAGAAAAAATTAAAGGTGCAGGCCCCCGTAACTCCTTCTACACCACAAAAAGCTACAATCAACGGACCAATTGCGGTAGGCTCTTGGGTAGCGATTAAACAAGCGGATGGTGAAGGTGCGATAGGTGAAGTGATGGAAATGAAAGGCAAAGACGCTGTTGTCGCCTTAGGTGGAATCCGCACCACGATTAAATTAAACCGCTTAGAACAAGTTAAGGCGCCTAAAGCGGAAAAGTCGGCTCGCACAGCCATGCGCGGCATCGACATGAATGATCGCATGGCCCATTTTGGTTTGACGCTCGATGTGCGTGGTAAACGCGGCGAGGAAGTTTATGTGATTTTGGATCAATACATGAATGATGCGCTATTACTCGGCGTACCTGAGGTTCGTATTTTACATGGCAAAGGCGATGGAATTTTGCGCAATTTGGTCAAAGAGCAATTGAAACGCTACCGCGAAATCAAATTGGTGCAAGATGAACATGCCGACCGTGGAGGTGCAGGAATATCCATTGTAACATTTAAGTAATGAAATACCTGATTATTTTATCTTGTTTCTTGTTGAGCGGTTGTATGATCGATTACAATTTGGGCTTGACTAAAATCAAAGAAGGGAAATTTCAAGAGGCGACTGAACTGTTGACACTCGCACATGCCAAATACCCGAAACATCCTCAAATTCTGTTTACACGCGGAATTAGTCGGGGATTTCAAGAAAACTACTCGGGAGCTGTTGCTGATATCACCCGGGCGATTCGTTTGGAAGATGATCATGCCGACTACTATTTTTACCGTGCTTATTTCAAATCGAAAATGGGAAATGAAAAAGGTGCGATTTCGGATTATTCCAAAACGATTTCCATCTACCCTTACTACTCTGAGGCTTATTTTAATCGCGGAATCAAATTAATGAGCATTGGGAATGTAACCGATGCCTGCTATGATTTTCAGTATGCGGCTGATTTGGGAGATACCTTATCCTGGGGCTATTTAAATATTTATTGTAGGAGCTTAAAGCGACCTGAATAGGGTATGAAAAAGCAAAAAAAATCCCGAACTTTGAAGGATAGGCTTTAGAGCTTAGAAAAAGAAATCAATTTATTTACTGCCTGGGCGCAATTGTGTGAGCAGGATTAATTTTAACAACATGTCTATTGCAAAAACAGGCGATAAAGTAGCCGTACATTACACAGGAAAACACGATGATGGAGCAATTTTTGACTCATCAGTTGGACGTACTCCATTAGAATTTCAATTAGGTTCAGGAATGGTGATCAAAGGTTTCGATGATGGCGTTACGGGTATGACCATTGGTGAGAAAAAAACCGTTGTAATTCCTGCGGCTGAGGCTTATGGTGAGCATTCTCCAGAAAATACTGTGACGATTGAACGTGCTCAAATTCCACCACACATTGAATTGGAATTAGGTTCTTCGCTAAGCATGCACCAAGATGGTGGTCATGTTGTGGAAGTTGTTATCACAGATTTGACAGAAACACATGTAACATTGGACGCAAACCATCCATTGGCTGGTCGTGATTTAACATTTGAATTGGAATTAGTAAGTATTCAATAGCTTTTATGAAAATTGATTTGCGCTCCTTTGTCCCTCATGGACTCGTTATTATTGGATTTATCATTATTTCCTTTCTGTATTGTGGCCCCGTGTTGCAAGGAAAGGTCTTGATTCAACATGATATTATGCAGGCCCAAGCGGCGGCACAGGAGAGCATTCAATTTAAAAAGTCGACAGGAACGGATGCGTGGTGGACCAACTCGATGTTTGGGGGAATGCCAACGTATCAGATTTCGGGATCTTATCCATACAGCATTTCCAGTTATTTGGGGAGTTTTATTACCAATTTATTCCCGACACCCGTGAATTTAATCATGCTTCAATTACTAGGCATGTATTTATTCTTGTGGGCGATGGGAGCTTCGCCACTATTAGGCTTTGCGGGAGCCGTATTTTATGCCTTCGCGACCTATAATTTAGTCATTATTCCAGCAGGACATACGTCCAAAGTTTTAGCGCTTGCTTATGCACCGATGGTCCTTGCGGGAATTCGGATGTGTTGGGGAACGCGTAAATGGTTAGGTGCGGCGGTATTTGCGCTCGCAATGGCCTTGGAATTATATGCCAATCACGTGCAGATTACCTATTATTTATTCTTCATTATTGGGGCTTACAAATTGTATATGTTGGTGCACTCCTACCGAAACAAAACCTTAATCGACTGGTATAGCCGTGGATTATTGTTGGGCCTAGGTTTGATTTTAGCCATCGGAACTCACGGCATGCGTCTTTGGAATAACTATGATTATGCCAAAGAGACAACCCGTGGAAAGTCTGAATTAGCAGCTAATGCCAAACGTGGAGACGGATTAGACAGTGGTTACGCCTTTGATTGGTCTTATGGATTATCAGAAACGGGAACCTTATTGATTCCCAATTTCAAAGGTGGAGCCTCACAAGGGGACTTGGGCGGAACAAAATCTGCGACCTACAAAACGATGGTTGATGCAGGATTTCCGGAAGATCAGGTATTGGGATTTGTAGAAAAGGCACCGACCTATTGGGGAGAGCAGTCCTATACAGCTGGTCCAGCGTATGCAGGAGCTTTGGTGATCTTCCTGTTTTTATTCGGGGCATTTTTTGTCAAATCAGCCGAAAAATGGTGGATTCTTGGCATCACAACTTTGTTTTTAACGATGGCTTGGGGAAAGAATTTCCCATTGAATTATGTTTGGTTTGATTACATTCCGATGTTCAACAAGTTCCGTGCGATTACG
The DNA here is from genome assembly GCA_024642485.1 of Cytophagaceae bacterium. Classification (GTDB taxonomy): domain Bacteria; phylum Bacteroidota; class Bacteroidia; order Cytophagales; family Spirosomataceae; genus Aquirufa. The sequence goes on along the minus strand of JAHEAY010000011.1, from coordinate 21,251 downwards.
ATGGTTTTATCGTTTGTGCAGTTTGGAATGGTGAGTTTAGGTCTGATGGGATTAATCCAGTTGGCCAAACACAAACCAAGCTTCGCTGAAATCAAGAAACCGCTCCTATATGCTGTAGGACTTAGTGGCGGCTTATGTTTACTATTCGGAATTCTACCGGATCTGTTCTTCGATTTCAAAGGAGCGCAAGATGGAGCAGCCATTATACAAGATCAAGCCTTGAATACAGCGATTTGGAATAGCATCCGATTGGATCGGATTGATTTGTTCCAAGCTGATGCGTTTAGAAGTTTGGTCATTATTCTCTTGGGGGCAGCTTTGATTTATCTTGCGAGTCTTGCGAAAATAAAGAAATCCATTTGGGTGATTGGAATCGTCTTGTTAGGAATATTTGACTTGACTCCCGTTGCCAAACGTTATTTTGGTAAGGAGGCATTTGTATCCAAGAGCACTTTGGAGGAACAAATTCAGCCGACGGCGGTAGACCAACAAATCTTAGCCGATCATGGGACATTCCGCGTATTAAACTCGACGGTTTCTTTCATGAATGATGCGACGACAAGTTATTATCACCAATCATTGGGTGGGTACCATGCGGCTAAATTGCGTCGTTACCAGGAATTAATTGAAAAGTACTTTGCAGGTAATCCTGGCCAAATGAACGTATTGAATATGTTGAATACCAAATACATCATTGTAGCGGATTCAGCAGGTCAGCCGGCTGTACAAACCAATCCTACTGCTTTAGGAAATGCTTGGTTTGTGCAATCGATTCAGTGGGCGAAGAATGCGGACGAGGCATTAAATGGCATTGAGAAAATCAATCCGGCGTCGCAGGTCATTTTAGAAGAACAAGATCGTGCGATTATAGGTAAAGTTACATTGGATTCTACAGCAATTTCTTCGATACAATTGCAAGAATATAAGCCGAATCATTTGACTTATACGTCAAATTCGACAAAAACAGGTTTAGCTGTATTTTCCGAAATCTATTACCGTGGCAATAAAGACTGGAAGGCTTACATCGATGGCAAGGAAGTTCAGCATGCACGTGCAAACTATGTTTTACGCAGCTTAGTGGTACCGGCAGGAAAACATACCATCGAATTCAAATTTGAGCCATATTCAGTTGAAATGGGCCAAAAAGTTGACGGCATAGCTTCCATTGGCTTACTCATATTTATCGCATTGGCCATCGGGCTGACGATTAAACAACAAACAAAAACAGACGCATGATTTATTCCATGACCGGTTTTGGGAAATCCCAAAAAGAGGCGCAAGACTTACAAATACGTGTTGAGGTAAAAACCTTGAATTCAAAGTTTACTGATATTTTTTGTCGGCTCCCAAAATCCATTTCAGCACGAGAAATTGAGATTCGTAATTTCTTGACGCAGCAATTGGAACGTGGTAAGATTGAATTAAGTGTTCAAATTCAAAAGAATCATGATGGAGCAGAGGCGAGCATCTTACCTCAGGGTCAGATTGCCTTGTATTATGCGGAATTGAAGCGTGTGGCTACAGAATTAGGCGTTTCAAGTTTAGACGAAGGAGCCTTGTATTTGCAGGCGTTGAATGTACCAGCAAGTATTTCACAAGAGACCAAAGAAGAGAACGAAGAGGAAATTGAAGCTTTGTGGCAAGTGATTTATGAAGCAATCCAAGAGGCAGTTGCCGAATGTAAAGAATTCCGTGCCCGTGAGGGAAAGATTGTTGAAGACAAGTTTAGAGAATACATTTCATCCATTGCGACGGGCTTACAACAAGTTTCAGAACAAGATTTAGTGCGTATGCCGGGTATCCGTGAGCGGATGAAAAAGTCGCTTTTAGAATTAGGATTGAATGAAGATTTCGACAAAAATCGCTTTGAGCAAGAGGTCGTTTATTACATCGAGAAATTCGATATCTCGGAAGAAAAGGTTCGTTTGAATACCCACTTAGGCTATTTCATCGACATCCTTGCAGAAGGAAATGGCAAGAAGCTTAACTTCATGGCGCAGGAGATTGGTCGGGAAATTAACACGATTGGATCCAAAGCGAATGATTCACAAATTCAGCGATTGGTGGTGAACATGAAGGATGAGTTGGAGAAGATTAAGGAGCAGACGGCGAATGTGCTCTAGACGTTAGACGTTGGACTTTGGACGTTGGAAAAACTTGTAGAGACGCGATACTTCGCGTCTATTAGACGTTGGACTATTTTGTAGAGACGCGATACTTCGCGTCTTTTTTCTTGAATAAATTCGATGCCCTTGATTATTGAACTCCAGACTAGACTCGAAGTATCGCGTCTCTACAAAACAGGACTAGACGCGAAACCTCGCTATTAATATAGCTAATCCAACGACTAAAGACTAAAGACCAAAGTCTAACGTCTAAAGTCCATTAAGCAACGCTATCCCCACACATCCCAATCCCAAACCCAGCCATTGTCGGCGAGTGAGTTTTTCCTTAAAGAATGCATAAGCAGCCAAAGCGCTCAACAAAATCACACTTAAATTGTAAGTCGTTAAGACAACGGCAACGTTATTTTGGTAGGCATCTAAGGCCTTCAACAGGAAGTAAAATGAAAAGAAATTTGGCAAGCCTAAGGGAATAGCGGCCAATACAGAATTCGTATTCCAGTTCAGGGTGCCGTTCACCGACTTCCAGATTAACACGATGGCAGAGCTCGCCATGGAGCCAATCAACAACATCATAATAAACGGCAAAGTACCTCCTACCTGAGCGGTTAACGTACTATTTAAATAACTGAAAAGCGTATTCGTAAGACCGTAAGCCACAAAAACGGCCAACAATAATGAAACTACGGGTTTAACGCCAGTTGTCGAACTTACCTGTGGACTGCAGAAATAGATTGCAGCAAAGGAGAACAACAATCCAGCTAAAATGCTCATCGTAATATCTCCTCCCGTCTTCAGAATGAACAAATTAATCAACACGGGAATCACCAACGAGATATTATTCGCCAAGGAAGTAGGCGCCATCCCATTCCGCTGTGTAGAAAACCCGGATAGCAAAAAGGTAATTACAAAACCGATTCCCATCGCCATCAATAAACCGGTATCGGAAGCAGAAGGCCAATGAAAGGGAATCGCAGTTGGCTGATGCAAATAGGCCGTTAAAAAACAAACAGGATAATTTAACAAAATCGCAATGCGTGTATCCACCTGAAAGCGGGCATGCGCTCTGAAATTCACCAGCAATAATACCGAGAATACAACGCTTAAAAGTAAATAAAGCATACTATGATTTTTTAACGAGGTCTTCTAAAATACCCACCCATTCCGGTGAATTATTCAAGCTTTCGACCAATTGCCAATGCTCTCCACCAGCTTCTTCGAACAATTCCTTGTACTCCTCACCTACTTCAATGGTCGTTTCCAAACAATCCGCGACAAAGGCAGGCGAAAAGGCTAAGATTTTTTTCTTACCCTCTCCTACTAATTTCTTGATGGTTTCATCGGTATAGGGTTGCAACCAAGGATCCCGACCTAAGCGACTTTGAAATGCTGTCCCAAAAGTTCCAGGCTTTAAGCCCATTTCAGCCGCAATCCGACGCGTTGTTTCGTGGCATTGCGCCCGATAACATCCATGATTTTTCTCCGTAATGCTATCACAACACGTTCCAAAAACACATGTATTTTTTGAATAATCCCCTTTCCGGATATGACGTTCTGGAACACCATGGTAAGAGAACAAATAATAATCGAAATCAACATCCTTTTGGTAATTCGCAGCTTTGGAAGCAAAATACTTGGCAAAATCTGGATGATCATAAAAATAACTAACCAAAGATAAATCTGGCATCACTTGCCAGTCTTTCATCAATTCCATCACGCGCTCATACACAGAACCCGTCGTAGCGGATGCGTATTGTGGGAAGAAAGGAATAATAATTAGTTTCTTGAGATTCTTAGCCTGCATATCCGCCAAAGCAGAAGCCATATCAGGCGACTGGTAGCGCATCGCTAAACGAACGTAATACCCTTCACCTAAATAGGCTTGTAAATCACGCGCTACATCCTCCCCATAATATTTAAGTGGTGAACCTCGCTCATCCCAAAGTTCTTGATAGATTTTGGCCGATTTAGGTGCACGGAATGGAGCGATAATTCCATTCACCAACAACGAACGAAAAATGTAAGGGATATCAATCACCCGACCATCCATCAAAAACTCACGCAAATACTTACGAACAGCAGGGGTCTTCGGATTATCCGGGGTACCCAAATTCACTAATAAAACTCCAATCATAGCACAAATTTGGCCTTAAAATTTAGAACTCCCAACCCTCCGGTGTAATTTTTGTCCGTGTAGGTCCTTCGATACAAGGGGCTAAATCTTGGCATCCTACGGATCCTGGTGGACAAGCATAGGTCTCACCCGGTACAGGGAACACGATTGGAAACTCACCCGCAGGGATATTTGTTTTACGATCGATAATGAAAATTTTCTTGCGAACAGAGAACACATTGAATATTCCCAACACCTTTTCCGTCGGATCACTCAAAGACTTAATGTTCATACTAAAGCGCGTTTCTGCTGGAACATCAAACAAAGAACCACTCGACTGCACTTGCGAAATCAGGGATTGATAAAAATTAAACGCATTTTTCGTAATTGAACGTTGCTCCAAACGGAAATAATATGACTTCCAACCGTCAAACGGAATGCGAGCGACTTGTCGGCCTACGACGCGTTGACCATTTGTCAATACATCCGAAAAGACATTCAAATCGTTGTTTGTGGTAATATCCCAGCAATTTCCATTGCAACGATAATTCAAAATTTGATCATTCGGGAATTTAGGTTGAACGCAATCCAATGTCTTTACAAAATCGAATTTGCCACCATCTGAACATGTCGCACAGAAATCCAATTTCTCAAAATGTTTCCAATTCCACATGTAATAATCGCCCTCAGATGGTAAATCTTTAAAGTCCAAATAGACCGTAAATCCAGCACGACGTGGATCGACACGCGAATATTGATCAAAGGTTTCAAAACGATTAATCACATTCTCGATATCTGGAACTCCGCGCATGGTTTCAACTACGCTTTCATATTGTTTCCCAACCAAGGTTTTTACATATAGTTTATAGCTCGAACCGATTTTCCCTTTAAAACCTGCTGGAGGAAAATAAGAACCAATCGGGATACCTTCTTTGAACACAGTTTTGATACCATCTTGATCCGTCACATAAACTTCTGCTTTGACAACGGCTTGAGCTAATACAGAGGTTAGTCGGTTCGCAGAATTCGTCAACCTTACCTTACACAATTCTGGATCATCGGAAATGTCCGCCTCAATTGTCATAAACGATGTGGCGTTCACTTGCACAAAATCTTTAATCGGGTTCACACAGGCCCATGTACCTAAAGCGACAAGGGAAGCGAAAAATATATATCGTAGAAAATTCAAACGCATTTCTATAAGAATTTAAAATTATAGGTAAGAGAAATAAATGGTGAAGCGAAAACGCTCAACTCATAGGCTTTCAAGCCATTTTTGGTCGATTTAAAGAAAACCGAATAAGGGTTTTGGCGTCCATATAAATTATAGACCGTAAATACCCAACTTCCTTCCCAGCGTTGCTTGCGCATCGATGGATTATTAATCGTCCAAGAAAAATCTAAGCGGTGATAATCCCGCACACGATCATTATTACGTTCTGCAAACACCGGGAATTTCTTTCCACCGATCTCATAACTACCCGAAGGCGATGAGAATGGACGGCCCGTATTGTAAGCAAATGTAAATGAGAAGCTATGGTGCGTCGTAGGCTGAATGTTCAACATCATGTTAAACGAGTGAGGCTTGTCGTAATTTGTCGCAAACCACTCTCCACCATTAATCGCTTGAACCTCTGGAAAGTCACCCACCATTTGATTGAAAGCTCTTGCATAGGTGTAGGAAATCCATCCTGAATACTCCCCTTTCTTCTTTTGAACCATGAATTCCATTCCGTATGCCTTGCTCTTGCCTGTGATTAATTGGGTCTCGATGTTCGGATTCAATTGCAAATTCGCACCCGAAACGAAATCCAAAGTATTACGCACATCACGATAATACGATTCTACAGAAGCCTCATATACGTTATCATTGAAGGTTTTAAACAATCCCAAGGAGACAAAATCACTAACTTGTGGCTTGATAAATGAGTCGGCGGTTTTCCAACGGGACGTTGGCAATGGAGTCGTATTATTCGACAACAATTGGAAAAACTGTTGTTGGCGATTATACCCAAACTTAATCGTCGTATTTTCTGCCAATGAATATTTCATGGTCAAACGTGGCTCTAGTCCACCATAAGAAGCCATCACATCCCCATCGCCGTAATTCACTTTATTCACGATTGAATTTAATGATGGCATTTGCCCTGGAACATATTGATTCACGGTTCCCGCTCCAATTCGCCAGTATTGAGAATAACGCAAACCTACTTGAACCGTTAATTTTTCATTGATTTTCCATTCGTCATCCGCATAAATTCCTGCTTCGATCGATTGCTCATCAGGTAGCATGACACGTGCCACACGCGAAACAACGCCATCGTTTAATGATCCAGGCTTGATATCATAACGCGTAGCAGTTACCCCAAAATTCATCTTGTGATTTACACGCGGTTGGTAATCAAAACTTGCCGCAATATTACGATACAGTATCGAGCTCTGTAAATCAATCGTGTTCACTGTATCTGGTGCCCATGTTTTCGTCGAATAATTCGTCAAAGAGGCACTGATCATCATATTTAACTTATCGGAGAAATAATGATTCCAATGAATCGAGGCATTTTTATGCCCATAATCAAAGGATGTTTGCTTCGCTATCACATTCTCAATACTGAACAAGGAATCAACTCGGTAATAATCATGACTCAAATAAGTCGATAAAGAGATTGTATTTTTATTGTTAGGTCTGTAAAATACCTTAGTAGCTACATCTGAGAAATTCGCACGAATATTTTTCAAGTAATCCGGCGCGAACCATTTGAACATGAAGTCATTGACAGATAATCGCCCTGCTACCAAGACCGATAATTTATCTTTAATCACGGGAATTTCAGCCATAACACGGTTGGAAACCAAACCAATTCCCCCTTGCATCTTAAACTTCTCCGTATTCGGTTCCGTCATTTTGATATCTAAGACCGCTGCGGTTCTACCTCCAAATCGCGCTGGAATACCTCCTTTATACAATTCCAAATCCCGAATGGCATCGGATGCAAATACCGAAAACAATCCAAACATGTGTGTCGGATTGAAAATGGGTGTATCGTCAATGAAAATTAAGTTTTGATCAACATTGGAACCACGAATGTTCAAGCCGTTCGCTCCTTCTCCAACTGATGAAACACCCGGCAAGGATTGTAAACTACGGATCACATCAACCTCTCCCATCATCGTAGGAAGTTTTTTGATTCCTTTTAAACTCAATACCGTCACACCCAAAGATGGCGTCTGAATATCGCGCTTGCTTGTTGATGCAGATACAATTACCTCTTCTAATTGTTTGGTAACGTCATTTAGCTCCACATCTAAGGTTACATCGCCCTTCAAATAGACTTTGGTACGAAAAGGATTGTAGCCGACATGGCTGTATTTAATAACTACTTCACCATAAGGCAAATAGATTCGGTAATTTCCAAGGCTGTCGGTGTGAACCCCCGATTTCTTAAAATCAACGGATATATCAGCGCTTCTGAGTGGTTCGCCTGTTTGGGCATCGATTACTTTTCCGGAAATGGAGGGTAATGAAGTGGATTGTGCTTTTAGGTCAAACATCACACACGTGATACCTAATAGCAACATTAGGGTAATTTTTTTGATCATAATTGATTGGTCAAATTTTGCAAACGCCAATGTTACGCAAATTCTCAGACTTTTCTCACCCGAGTAGCGACCAAAGGGAGGATATTGCGACGAAAAGGAGAGCGAAAGGAATGAGTACTTTCCAGCAGAGGTACATGAATTGATCTACTCGAAGGCGAGGTAGGGTCCACCTAACCCACATTTGAATCGCTATTAAAACGTATGTTTTCAACATGATCCAGCCAAAACCACACAAAGTTGCAGCGATTGTGCCGGGTGTACCATTCGTCCAATCAGCCAAACGGACTGATCCGATATTTGGAAAAGGAGAATACCAAGCACCCCAAAATAAGATAACTCCGACAACACTGACGAGCAACATCATGCCATACTCAGACAAAAACAATAGCGCCCAGCGCATGCCGGCATATTCCGTGTGAAACCCACCCACTAATTCTGATTCTGCTTCGGGAATATCAAAGGGTGCCCGATTCGCTTCCGCGAGCGAAGCGATAAAATACAAGATGAATAAAATAAAAAACATGGGCATTCGAACCACATTCCAGGCTAAAACGCCACCAATCGATTGAATTTCAATCCCCAACGATTTTAAACCAAATAAATACTGCACCTCCGAAGAAAAAATGCCTTGTTGGGCCGCAATATCCTGCAAATTCAAACTCCCTGATATAATCACCACACAGAGAATCGTTAAACCTAAAGGAATCTCAAAAGAAACTAATTGGGCTGCAGAACGAATCGCACCGAGCAAGGAATACTTATTGTTTGAAGTCCAGCCGGCCAACAAAATACCTAAGGTGTCCAACGAAACAATTCCCATCAGCAACATGATACCCATTTCTGTTTGAGAACCTTGCAACCAGGTGCCTGAACTCAGAGGAACCACGGAAAAAGCACCAAAAATCGACAAGAAAATAATCCAAGGGGCGAATAAAAATAAGCGCTTTTGAGCCAAAGCAGGAACTATGTCCTCCTTTTGGAACAACTTCAACAAATCAGCAAATACTTGTAATAAACCCCATTTACCAACTTCCATTGGACCTAAACGGTCTTGCATGAAGGCAGATAGCTTACGCTCGACATATACGCCGATGATGACATTGACTGTCAACAAAACCAAGCATATCAGGAGCGCGATGAACATTATTGAATCGCGTTTAAAGCTTGTAAGAAATCGGCTTTCAAATCCTCAATCGATTCTAATCCCACAGCCACACGTACCAATCCATCGGTAATACCCAAAGCCACTTTTTCCTCCGCGGCAATTTTCGCATGCGTGGTAGAAGCTGGATGCGTAATGATCGTTCTAGAATCCCCAAGATTCGGTGAAATAGATGCAATTTTCAGAGCCTTGCTGAAAGCAACGACTTTTTCGAATCCACCTTTGATATCCAAGGTTAAGATTCCGCCACCATATTTCATTTGGCGTTTAGCTAATTCATATTGGGGATGAGATTTCAAATAGGGATATTTCACTTGAACTAAAGCCGCATGACCCTCCAACGCTTCGGCTAATGCCAAAGCATTTTCAGAATGCTTCTGCATACGCAAGTCCAATAATTCTAAACTTTTAGATAGTACCCAAGCATTAAATGGAGACAATGAAGGTCCTGTATGACGCGCAAAGAATCGAATTTCATCCATGTAAACCTTCTTCCCACAAATCACGCCACCTAATACGCGACCTTGACCATCGATGTATTTCGTTGCCGAGTGAATCACTAAATCTGCACCTAAATCCAAAGGAGTCTGTAAAATCGGTGTTGCAAAGCAATTATCCACCGCCAATACGATATCACGCCCTTTCTTTAAATCTGCCAAAGCCTTCAGGTCAATTAATTCTAAACCTGGGTTAGACGGAGATTCGCAGAACAAAAATTTGGTATTTGGTTGAATAGCTGCTTCCCAAGCTTTTAGATCAGCTCCAGGAACAAATGTACATTCAATCCCCCATTTGGCCGTAATCTTCGTTAAGATCTGAATGCATGAACCAAACAGCGCATTGGAAGCCACAATGTGATCTCCTGCTTTTAATAATCCAGCCATCGACGCAAAAATTGCTGCCATCCCGGTAGAAAAGGCTAAGCCATCTTCTGCGTTTTCCAACATCACCATTTTCTCTACGAATTCATCCACATTGGGATTCATGTAGCGAGAATAGATATTTCCCGACTTCTCTTCAGCGAAAATAGCGCGACCTTCTTCCGCATCTTCGAATGTGAAACTCGAGGTTAAATAAAGAGGGACAGAATGTTCACGGTTATGAGAACGTTCGGCTTGAATACGGATAGCTTTTGTTTGTTTTTGCATCAGGCTGTAAAATTAATCTACAAAAGTAATAGAATAGTGGGAAAACGCGTCAATTCCGCATTCAGTATTTTTTGCCCTGATGCTAGCCCACAGCCAAACAGAATTATTTAAAGATTAATGAGTAAATTTCAGCGTTGAGCTTCCTTTAGCTAACAATAAAAAAGAACTATGAAAAAACAATTACTCTATGCTTTGAGCGTCGCGCTCATGTGCATTTCAATCGAATCAAATGCCCAAAAATGGACAAATTTATTCGATGGAAAAACCTTCAAAGGTTTCAAACAATTAGGTGGAACCGCGAAATATGAAGTCAAAGATGGCGTGATGGTAGGAACAACCGTTCCGAATACCGGCAACTCATTTATGGCCACCGAACAAGAATACGGGGATTTTATTTTGGAAGTAGATGTAAAAGTCGACAACAAAATGAACTCAGGCATTCAATTCCGTAGTCTTTCGGTCCCAGAATATCAAAATGGACGTGTTCATGGTTACCAAGCAGAAATCGACCCTTCTACACGTGGATGGTCAGGCGGAATTTACGATGAATCTCGTCGGGGCTGGTTATCTCAAAATGAACTAAAACCCGAAGCGAAAAAAGCATTCAAATTAGGAGATGTTTGGAATCATTACCGCATCGAGGCGATTGGAACTACGATTCGCACTTGGATTAATGACGTTCCTGTGACTTATTTAGTTGACGATATGACTGCCAAAGGTTTCATCGCATTCCAAGTTCATGCCATTTATGCCGACATGAAACCGGGCATGCAAGTGATGTGGAAAAATATCCGCATTCAGACAGGAGAAGATATGCAACCACGACCACTGGATGGAAAAACGGTGGTAGATAACTACATGTTGAATAATTTATCTGAGCAAGAAAAAGCTGAAGGATTCAAATTATTGTTCAATGGAAAGGATTTAACGGGTTTCCGTTCAGCATTCAAAACAACAGCACCTCCAGCAGTTTGGACGGTTGAAGACGGAACACTACATGTGAATTCTTCCGGTGGTAAGGAATCCGTGAATGGTGGAGACATCTTAACGAATGAACAATTTGGTGCATTTGAATTGACATTTGATTTCAAATTAACGGAAGGAGCTAATTCTGGTGTGAAATATTTTGTCAATGAAACCTATGATTCGGGGATGTCGGCAGTTGGCTTAGAATATCAAGTTTTAGATGATGCCAAACACCCAGATGCTAAATTAGGAACAGTGGGAAATCGTACCTTAGCGAGTCTTTATGACATCATTCCTTCAAACAAATTAGATCCTCGTTTCCAACGGAAAATTGGCGAATGGAATCAAGGACGCATCATTGTGTATCCAAACAACATCGTCCAACATTGGTTGAACGGTTTTAAAGTATTGGAATACGAGCGCAAAAGCAATATTTTCAAAGTACTTGTGGCACACAGCAAGCATGCAAAATGGAATGGATTTGGTATGCAAGATAAAGGCCCAATCCTATTTCAAGAGCACGGGGATTCCGTGTTTTACAAAAACATCAAAATCAGAGAAATTAACTAAACCTTACCATGGAAAGAAGATCATTTATTCAAAAAGGAGCTTTGGCGACACTGGGAACACTCGCTTTTAGTGCTAAATCATACAGTAAGATTATTGGAGCAAACGACCGTGTACGCGTGGCGTGTGTTGGATTCTCCGATCGTCACCGTGCATCACATGTGCCACCATTCAAAGCTTTGGCGAAAGGCATGAACTTTGAAATGGTTGCGCTTTCGGATCTTTGGAACCGCAGACGTGATGAAGGGAAAGCCTTTTTAGAAAAAGAATTAGGTGGCACGATTCAGACATATCGTAACAATGAGGAATTGTATTCTGCCAAAGGCATAGATGCTGTTTTCATTTCCACGGCGGATTTCCAACACGCCTTGCATACCATCGAAGCGGTAAAAGCAGGTTGCGATACCTACACGGAGAAGCCATTGGCAGAAACGATGGAAGATAACCGTGCGGTATTGAAAGCGGTGAAAGAATCAGGTCGTGTTGTTCAAATTGGTTCACAACGCCGTTCAGGAGAAAACTACTGGGCAGCAGAAGAATTTATCAAATCAGGTAAATTTGGTGATATCAAAATGGTGGAATTGATGTGGAACGTGAACCAACCGGGTCGTTGGAGACGCCCAGAATTGACTAGCATCTTGAAGGAATCCGATATCGACTGGAAGCGTTTCTTGATGAACCGTCCAGCAGATACGTTTGATCCACGTAAATATTTAGAATACCGTTTATTCTGGCCATATTCATCAGGAATTCCGGGCCAATGGATGTCACACCAAATTGATACCGTTCACTGGTTTACAGGCTTAAAGCATCCAAACTCAGTGGTTGCTAATGGTGGAATTTACCAATGGAATGACGGTCGGAAAAATGCCGATACCATGACTGTGGTATTCGATTATGGCCAAGGAAACAAAGGATTCCAAGTACAGTTTACCTCTCGTTTCTCGAATTCGGCAGGTGGCACGAAAGAGATTTACTACTCAAATGGGGGTGAATTGAATTTGGATACCAATACCATTTCTCCAAACGGAGGTTTGCGTGAGCGTGAGGCGAAAGCGATGGGCTTGCAGGCGAACTTATTACCGACAATGAAAATTGAGGGTGCAAAAGTAGCGACTGATGCAGATACAGGAGGAGATGTTTTAACGTTCAACCACGTGAAAAACTGGATGGAATGTGTTCGTTCTCGCAAGACACCTAATGCTCCGATTGAAGCAGGTTACCAACACTCGATCGCAACGATTATGTCGAATGCCGCATATCGCACAGGCCAACGCGTTACGTTTGATGAAAAGACGCAAGAGGTGATGGCGGGAGATAAGGTGTTTAAATATTAGTCGCTAGTCGTCAGTCACTAGTCGCTAGTCCGGAGTCCGGAGGAATTAAGTCCGAAGTGAATTGTATCAGTCTGCAAAAGCAACTGAATACTTTTTGCTTCGGATTTTTTTAGACTTTGGACTTTAGACATTGGACGCTGGCTTGTAGATTTACGATACCTCGCGTCTAATCTACGTTGGACTTTAGACTGTGGACATTGGAATTTGGACTTTGGACTTTCAATTGTAGAGACGCGATACTTCGCGTCTAATCGACGTTGGACTTTAGACTGTGAACGTTGGTCATTGGACGTTGGACCTTCGATAGTAGAGACGCGATACTTCGCGTCTTATTGACCTTAGACATTAGACTGTAGACGTTGGCCTCTTAACATGAAAAATATGATACAACATTTTTATGCTAAAAGTCAGATACTAATAATCCAACTAGTCAACTTACCTCTAACGTCTAAAGTCCAAAGTCTACCGTCTATCTTTCCATTTGCCTTGCGTTATTGTTTTAACTATATTGCAACAAATACGTATTTCCACACATGGCTCAAATACCCACGCAATCTAAGAAGGACTTAATCACACACATCGCGATATTAATCTCGTTGTTTCTTGTGTTATTCTTTGGCTTTTTCTTTGTGTATTTACCTTGGAGTACGCACCATGGCGAAACGATTCAAGTGCCTAATTTGAAGGGTATGACAGTCGACAAAATGGAAGAGGCCATTGATGCCAATGACTTATCTTACGAGGTAGCTGATTGCACCTATACGGCTGATAAACCTCCATTGACGGTTTTATCCCAATATCCATTACCCAATGCCTTGGTAAAATCAGGTCGTAAAATATACATTACGATTAATTCAGAAACACCGCCTACAATTAAGTTGCCAACGTTAGTTGGCCTCTCAGTTCGCAGTGCAGAGCAACAATTATACATTGCTGGATTGCGCAAAGGAATTGTGCATGAGGTGAATGACCCGCGTGTGAAGGAAGTTATTGAAGTTCAAGCTTTTGGCAAAAAAATAGAAGCGGGTGCAAGTATCCCAAAAGGCACGATGGTAGATTTATACATAGGAAATGGTACGGCGGATGTCGACATGGAGATTCCTGATTTTGTGGGTAAGCCAATGGATGAAGTGACCATTGTTTTGGCAGGAATGAATTTAAAAGTGGGTAAAATCACATATGAAGCAAATGATGCATTTCCAGCAGGTACTGTCTTTAAACAGAGCTGTGCGACTTGCGAAGGAACAAGTGTTAAACCTGGCGACCTGATCGACCTTTGGGTTGTGGGTGGCGAAGATCAATAATCATGGATATTACAATTGAAGAATTAAAAGAGCGTTTGGACAAAGGGGAAAACTTAAACCTCATCGATGTCCGCGAAGAATATGAATTCGATGAATTCAACATCGGGGCAAAACTGATTCCTTTAGGTGAATTGCCGGACCGTTTGGAAGAAATCGAAGCTTGGAAAGACCAAGAAGTTTTAGTGCATTGCCGTTCTGGCGCACGATCGGGTCGTGCCAAAGAATATTTAGCAAGCGAAGGTTTCACGAATGTACGCAACGTATTAGGTGGCATGCTCGCTTGGCAAGCCGCTGGATATTAAGATGCAATCCATTTCCGCGAACGATTTCAAGGAACATTTATCCGCTCTTTCCCTGTTGGACATTCGAACGCCCAGGGAACGAGCGGATTTTGATTTAGGGGGTATCCACATCCCTTTGGATGATTTATTAACGCGCATCCAAGAATTAAATCCCACGATTTTATACACCGTCATCTGCTACAACGGAACCCAAAGCCAGATCGCCTGTCGGCTGTTAACGGCCAAAGGTTATCTAGCCCAAAATGTCACAGGAGGATTAGAAGCTTATTTAAGCCTGCCTTGAATGTAATTGAATGCTTTGTCGGGATGCACAAACTCGAAATCATCCTGATGACGGAACCAGGTTAATTGTTTTTTGGCATAATGCCTAGAGTTTCGCTTTAACAAACGAATCATTTCTGCTTCGTCGTACTCGCCTCGGAAAAAACCATAAACTTCTTTATAGCCTAAGGTTTTTAAGGCGTATCGGTCTTGAAAATCCTCAAAATCTTTGGCTTCTTGAACTAATCCGGCGGCCAACATCATATCCATGCGCAAGTCGATTCGCGCATACAATTCCTCACGTGGTCGGTCCAGGCAAATCTTAATCATCTCAAAAGGACGATCGGCTTTTTGCTGATTGCGGAATGACGTGTAGGATTTGCCAGTAGATAAACATACCTCCAAAGCCCGCACAACCCGTTGGGGATTCTGCGAATCCACTTTCAAGGCATATTCTGGATCTAATACCTGTAATTGCTTGAAAAGTTTTTCCAATCCATCCGTTTCCAAAGCACGCATCAGATTTTCTCGTAGATTTAAATCCACATCAGGCATATCATCCAAACCTTCCATGAGGGCCTTTAGGTATAAACCTGAACCTCCTGTCAAGATGACAATATCATGTGTTTGGAATAAATCCGTCAGGACTTTCAGGGCCTCACGCTCGAAATCACCCGGGGAAAAATAGTCGTGAATGGAATGAGAATCAATGAAATGATGCTTGACACCCCCCTGTTCATCTAGACTGGGTTTTGCGGTACCAATGCTCAATTCTTGGTAAAATTGCCGAGAATCGGCGGAGATGATTTCAGTATGAAAACTTTTGGCCATTTCGACACATAAAGCTGTTTTGCCAACAGCCGTAGGACCCGCAATGACCAAAAGTGTTTTTTTCATCTTAATATGTATTCTTTTTGCCGTACCATTTACGGCCAGCTTTTGCTTTATCGAACGAACGTGGGTTTTCAGCAGGTTTAGCTGCTCCAGGTCCAGCAGGTTTTCCGCCGCGGTTTGGAGGTCCTTGTTTCGCTTTTTTCTCGATCGTTAAAACCTTCATCGGGTAACGATGCGCTTCCACAACAGGAACTTTCTTGCCAATAACCTTTTCAATATCCTTCAAATAGGCTTTTTCCTCTATATCACAGAAGGAAATCGCAGTTCCGTTGGCACCCGCACGCCCTGTCCGACCAATCCGGTGAACATAGGTTTCTGGGATATTCGGTAATTCAAAATTAATGACATATTCCAAATCATCCACATCAATACCACGCGCGGCGATATCGGTCGCAACTAATACACGCGTTGTTTGAGCCGTAAAGTTTTTCAATGCCGTTTGACGTGCATTTTGGGATTTATTTCCGTGAATCGCTTCAGCTTTGATACCAGCTTTCAATAGTACCTTGACAACTTTATCGGCACCATGTTTTGTCCGTGTGAAAACCAGGGCAGTTTTGATTTTGGTATCTTCTAGGATATCGAGCAATAAGGTATTCTTGTTGTTTTTGTCAACAAAATAAACTGACTGATTGATGATTTCAACTGTCGAAGAAACAGGCGTAACAGATACCTCAGCAGGGTTTCGCAAAATAGACGCGGCCAATTGAACGATTTCTGGAGGCATGGTTGCCGAGAAAAAGAGCGATTGTCTTTGACGAGGCAATGCAGCTAATAGTTTTCTTACATCATGAATAAAGCCCATATCGAGCATACGATCAGCTTCATCAAGAACGAAATATTCGACATTGGCAATCGACAAATGTTTTTGATTCATCAAATCCAATAAACGACCTGGAGTAGCAATAACCACATCGACTCCGGCACGAAGGGCGGAAACTTGTGGACTCTGCCCTACTCCACCGAAAATAACGGTATAGTTCAAGGAAGTGTGACGTGCATAAGCTTTAAAGCTTTCGCCAATTTGAATCGCTAATTCCCTGGTAGGTGTTACGATCAAAGCGCGAACTTTTTTGGGCTTTTGAAAAGTTTGCTTGGCATCCATTAATTGGATGATGGGCAAGGTAAAAGCAGCTGTTTTTCCAGTACCTGTTTGGGCACAACCTAATAGGTCGGTGCCTTTTAATACAATCGGAATCGCTTGTGCTTGAATGGGTGTTGGGTTCGTATAACCCTCCTCGTTGAGTGCCTTTAAGATCGGCTCAATGAGGTGTAACTCTTGAAATGTCATATTAAAATGAGAATGTGTGCTTATGAGTAATAACTGGAAATAACAAGCATTCTCATAATGATGCCGCAAGTTACGGCTTTATTTCCGCATTTCGCGTTTTCGGCCTTCAGCCGCACGTGTGGGGTAATGTTGCCGGGGTCATGACTCCGGCAGCGCAGCTGTTAACTTGCGAATGTTTTTTCAGACATAAATTGTCCAATAAACTGATAATCTACAATCGAACTGCCGCTTGAATTTCTTCGGGTTTTTGGGTCCCAATTAATAGCTTTTCACCTGATTTGAAGATCAATTGAAGCCCATGATTCCCCGAAACATTATACACTTTCCCTTGGCCGTTGAAACCATACTTGATGCCCCAACCTCCATATTCCATCAAAGGGCTGTAAGTTCGAACCTGCGCGGATTCAATCGAATCCCACGGATAAAACTGCTCTTTCAAGTGAAAGGGAACAAAACGTACGTAAATTCCATCGGTGCTAACGCGCGTCGTTAAACGCATCTGCCAAAACAAAATAGGCAATCCTAAAGCAATAAAACCTGTGACAAAATAGGCAACATTTGTTTTGGGCGGCTCCTGAATAAACGCATAGATCATTGAGCCCCATGTCCCTATCAAGATCAACCACAACCACCATTGCGTAAAGCGTTGGATTTCTTTAAAATCAGTCATTTTTCGAATAATTTGAGAGCGTAATTTTAGCTAAAAAATCAATATATTGTGTTAAAATTCTAAACCTGTGAACAAAAAATTAAGCTACATCATCGGCGCCTCGTCGGTTGGTACGTTGATTGAATGGTACGACTTCTACATTTTTGGTAGTTTAGCCACCGTTTTATCGACGAAATTCTTTCCTACCGATAATCCTACAGCAGCATTTTTGAATACCCTAGCCACTTTTGCGGCGGGCTTTGTTGTTCGTCCATTTGGAGCCTTGTTCTTTGGTAAAATTGGTGATGTGATTGGTCGAAAATACACGTTCATGGTGACTTTAATGTTGATGGGCGGAGCGACTTTCGGCATCGGATTAATCCCTTCCTATCAAAGCATCGGAGCATTAGCCCCTATTTTGGTCTTAGTTCTGCGCTTATTGCAAGGCTTGGCATTAGGTGGCGAATATGGCGGTGCCGCAACTTACGTAGCTGAGCACTCCCCTGAAAACCAAAGGGGATTTTACACGTCTTGGATTCAAACCACTGCGACGCTCGGATTAATCATTTCGCTCGGAGTAATCATGTTAACTCGAAGTGTTTTGTCGGCAGAAGAATTTGATTCTTACGGTTGGCGTATTCCATTTCTCATCTCCATCGTTATGGTCATCGGATCCATCATTGTCCGTAAAAACATGGCGGAATCACCCTTATTTGAGGAAGCTAAAGCGAGTGGAAATGTTGCAACAAACCCGCTAAAGGAATCATTTGGCAATAAATTGAATTTGAAATTTGTGCTATTGGCTTTATTTGGCGCAACCATGGGACAGGGTCTCGTTTGGTATACGGGCCAATTTTATGCTCAAACATTTTTATTGAAAATATGCCATTTAGAAGAAACCCAAACGAATCTGATTTTAGTCATTGGTTTGCTCGCGGGAACTCCCCTATTTGTACTTTTTGGCGCACTTTCGGATAAAATTGGCCGCAAAGGAATCATGCTGGCCGGCATGGCATTAGCACTTATCCTTTACAGACCTATCTTTTCGAAAATGTATGATCTTGTAGACACGAAGCAAAAAACAGAGGTTGCAGGTTCTATTTCCTATGAAAAAGGAAATACGGTTCGAACATTTACAGACGGAAGTATCGAAACGATTTCGGATTCAGGTTCCAAAATCCATGTCCCAGTGGACATTCAATGGAAATTAGTAGGCCTGATTTTTTGCTTAATCAGTTTTGTCAGTATGGCCTACGGGCCTATTGCAGCATTTTTGGTTGAATTATTTCCCATTAAAATTCGTTACACCTCCATGTCTTTCCCCTATCACATTGGAAATGGAATATTTGGTGGATTAATGCCTGCGATTGCGACATTTTTAGTCACAACAGCTGCCAAAGATACCAGCATTGCAAAGCCCTATTTGGAAGGATTAAACTACCCTATTGCCATGATATCCGTATGTTTGATCATCGGTTTGGTCTACATGAAAGACGCCAAAATCAAAAAAGAAATCGAAATGAATGGTCTTAAACGACTTTTAGGAATCGTTTGGATGGTTTTAGGCATTGCAACGGGATTATACCTCGTCTATTTCCAAGCTGTTCCTTTGTGGCAAAAAGGAGGCAACGATCTAGTCCCAGCCATTATTTACACGTTTATTTTAGCTCCCTTCATCACGGTTGGCATGAGCCTTTTCGGATATTTTGCTTTGCGCGGTGAATTTGACCAATAAAACAATGAGAATTACGAGTTTACAAGAATACCACGAAGCGTATTCCCTAAGTATTGAAAAACCAGAAGAATTCTGGGCGAATATTGCCAATGAATTTGATTGGATTAAACCATTTACCAAAGTTTTGGATTGGAGTTTTGATGACTATTCAGTCAAATGGTTTGAAGATGGTCAAATGAATATTACTGCCAATGCGCTGGATCGTCATTTAAAAACAATTCCAGATCAGGCAGCGATTGTTTATGAACCTAACGAACCTGGAGATGAGGCCATCACATTGACCTATCGCCAATTACACGCGCGGGTTTGTAAGTTCAGCAACGTATTAAAAGCGCAAGGGGTCAAAAAAGGGGATCGGGTATGTATTTACATGCCGATGATTCCCGAATTAGCCATTGCCGTTTTGGCCTGTGCCCGTATCGGGGCGATACACTCAGTTGTATTTGGCGGCTTTTCAGCACAATCGATTTCGGATCGGATCAATGATTCGCAATGTAAAATCGTGATTACGACCGATGGTGCAGTGCGTGGGAATAAAACCATTCCGATGAAAGAAACCGTGGATGAGGCATTAACTTCTTGTCCTTGCGTAGAAACAGTCATCGTCAAAACACGCACAAAAACGCCGGTTTCAATGTTGAATGGCCGTGACTTATGGTGGGAAGAGGAAGAGGCCCAGGCATCCGAAATATGTGCTGCTGAGCCCATGAACGCAGAGGATCCTTTGTTTATTCTTTATACCTCTGGCTCAACCGGAAAACCCAAAGGCGTAGTTCATACGTGTGGAGGTTACATGGTTTATACGGCATATACATTTGCCAATGTTTTCCAATACAATCCAGGCGATGTATTCTTCTGTACGGCTGATATCGGATGGATTACAGGTCACTCTTATTTGGTTTATGGCCCATTATTGAATGGGGCGATTTCCGTATTATTCGAAGGAATCCCGACCTATCCAGATGCAGGTCGTTTCTGGGATATCATCAAACGTCATCAGGTCAACATTTTCTACACGGCTCCTACGGCGATTCGTTCGCTGATGGGTTTTGGTGATGCGTTTTTGGAAGGCAAAGACCTAAGTTCATTGCGCGTATTAGGTTCAGTCGGCGAACCGATCAACGAAGAGGCTTGGCAGTGGTATCATGAGAAGATTGGAAAAGGAAATTGCCCAATTGTCGATACCTGGTGGCAAACAGAAACCGGAGGATTAATGATCTCTCCCATTGCTGGAATTACGCCGTTGAAACCTGCCTTTGCCACACTTCCATTGCCTGGAGTCCAACCGATTTTAGTCGATGAAAATGGCAAGGAAATTGTGGGAAATGGCGTCAATGGAAACTTGTGTATCAAATACCCTTGGCCATCCATTATCCGTACCACATATGGCGACCATGAAAGATGCAAATCCACTTATTTCTCAACCTATCCGGGACTTTACTTCACCGGCGATGGATGCATGCGTGATGAAGATGGCTACTACCGCATTACGGGTCGGGTCGATGATGTCATGAATATTTCAGGCCACCGCATCGGAACTGCTGAGGTTGAAAATGCAATCAATATGCACACGGGTGTCATTGAGTCTGCAGTTGTCGGATTTCCGCATGATGTCAAAGGTCAAGGAATCTATGCCTATGTAATCTGCGAGCATCCAACGATTAATGATGAATTAACAAGAAAAGATATTTTGGCGACTGTAGCACGTGTTATCGGGCCTATCGCTAAACCGGATAAGATTCAATTTGTTACAGGTCTACCCAAAACCCGTTCGGGCAAAATCATGCGCCGAATTTTAC
>JAHEAY010000098.1 GCA_024642485.1 Cytophagaceae bacterium | reverse complement strand
AAGCGACGAACTTCATTCGCACGTTTAACCACATCCGCATAAGCACCTGGATTAGGTAAATCTTTGATTCGCTCCTCAATTCCCTGAACCATGCCTTTATTTTTGGACGTTGCCGATTGATTGGCAATCTCCAAACTGGA
Organism: Cytophagaceae bacterium; assembly: GCA_024642485.1. Taxonomy (GTDB): domain Bacteria; phylum Bacteroidota; class Bacteroidia; order Cytophagales; family Spirosomataceae; genus Aquirufa. The sequence continues at coordinate 6,387 of JAHEAY010000098.1, read as the reverse complement.
ATTCAAAATCGTAAACTTCTGTAATAATGCATCTGATACTTGTAAGGCAAGTAAAGCCGTCAGTACTAAATACATCATCCCGATCATTTTCTGCCGGGGTGTTTCTTTTAAACTAGCCATATTATCTAAGCTGTAATAAAATCAATAATTATCCTTTCATAGCAGTCAACATGCTGCCATACACTTGATTTAATGCCTGTATGTTGGCATTCAACTTAGCTAATTCTGCTTTGAATTGCTCTGCATCTTTCGAAGTCGCAGCAATTTGTTCAACGGTTGTATTAACGTTTCCGTAATACCCATTAATCGCTTTCAAGTGCTTGCTTGACTCTTGGATTTCTGTCTCGTAAATCGCATTCAATGCAGCTAACTGATCTCCAGCCTTCGCGTATTGTTGGGCATATTTCGCTGCTTCCGTAGAAGAAATTGAAATGGATCCCAATGAAGCGTTCGCATCAGAGACTGTTTTGTTCAAAGATCCTAATGAAGCAGACGATGCATTTAATGATTGTACAAAATCATTCGCAGCACCCGTTGCCTTCGTAATTTCTTGCAGGCTGTTGGCTGTATCAGTCAAGCCTTTCAAACTCTTTGTCAAGTTCTCAACCACATCTGCTCCTAAACCTGATTGGTTAGCTAAGTTTGCTAATCCATTGCCCGCGGGACGAGGTGCAGCAGCTTCGCCACCTACTAATTCCGGGTAAACATTTTCCCAGTTATATTCTTTTTCAGGCTTTGCTTGGATGTATAACACACCAAACAAAATAAAAATGGCTGCTTCCGTGAACATACCGACCATCAACATCTCATTGGCGCCTTCCCAGTGAACGATTTTAAACAATGCACCGATAATTACCACAGCAGCACCAAAACTCGCTACCACATTGATTGATTTTTCTAATCCTTTCATTTGATTAACCTTTAATTTCTTTTATTAATTATTTCTTTAAAGCTGGACGTCCTAGGTAACGCATCATCGATCTAAATCCGATATACGAACGCTTTTTGTTTTGCAACTCGTAAGCACGTGTACCTGTTTCCAAATAGTAAGCAATATCTTTCCAAGACCCTCCACGAACAACTTTACGTGGCTCATCAGCATCTTTATTCACTGTATTTAAATCCCAAGTAACTGCAGATGCATTATCTGAATAGGCATCTTCACACCATTCCGCTACGTTCCCCGACATATTATATAAACCAAAGTCGTTCGGATCATAAGCGTTCGCTGGTGCCGTGTATGCATAACCATCCGCATCATAGTTACCACGATGTGGTTTGAAATTGGCCATTAAACAACCTTTCGCATTCGCTACATAAGGATTCCCCCAAGGGTATTTTGCAGAAGCGCGACCACCACGTGCTGCCCACTCCCATTCTGATTCAGACGGCAACTCAAAACGTGGTAAAATGTACATCCCTTGTTTCTTGCGATATTCATTCATCATTTTTGAACGCCACAAGCAGAAATATTTGGCAGCTTCCCAACTAACACCTACCACAGGATATTGATCAAAAGCAGGGCTAGAGAAATAATACTCCAACATCGGATCACCGTTGTGGTATGTAAAATCGCTCTTCCAAACCGTTGTATCCGGATAGAATTCAGCCATGATTTTATCCTCTCCTAATACAGAGACAGAGTCTTTCATTAAAGAATTGGTGAATTGACGATACTCGTGATTCGTAATTTCCGTATCGTCCATATAAAATGCCGCTACCGTCACACGCTTATTAAAGCTAATTCCAGAACGAGAAACATCTTCATCTGCCTGGCCCATCATGTAACTTCCCGAAGGAACGAGCACCATGCCATAAGGCGTAGGCTGACTCCACCCTTTACGGGCTCCCGCGACAATTTCTCCATTTTCGATACCTGGAGCATCTTTAGAAGCCTTTCCAAATTTCAATCCACCTTTTTTCGAAGATGAACTTCCTTTTGAACTACTAAGGGTCTTAGAACTACTTGAGCCTCCTTTTGAACCACCACAACCCGCAAGGATTGCTGTCAAGGCAAGGGCTGACACCATGAGTGTCAAAGGCTTTCCAACAAATTTAAAATTCATAAAGACGAATTATTATATCTTTTTTGTAAACGAGATCAATCTCAAAAAATTGTGCTGAATTTATTCAGCATACACAATTAAATCAAATTCCTCAAAATTAAGGGAATTTCTAATAATTCATTGCAATTCTCCCCTTTTTTTTGCGACATTTTTCAAGATATGCCTAATTAAATCGAGGGGTCTTGATCGGCACAAAACGAGTAGCAGTTTGAAAACTTGGCAAAACAAATCGCAACATCACTTCATGCGAGATATTTGACTTTACCGCCGAATTAATCATGGACAAATCCAATGCATATGCCAAATCAAGTCGATTATTCATCAGCGACACCCCTGCCATCGCAGTAGCTGCATCATCCCAACGATACCCTGCACCCACCCAAAACTGTTGTTGGAATATCACCTTGGCCCCCACCTGAGACGAAACAACTCCATTGTAGTAGTTGACCTGCGCAAAAGGACTCCATTCAAATCGATCATTTATCGAAAGATTCGCCCGAACATGCGCATTAGCAGCTAATTCATTAGCTAATTTCAGATTAGGGTTACCAAAATCATAAGCTGACTGATTGAGATGTGAAATACCAATACCTAATTCCAACAAATCAGTGGTGTACATAACCCCAGCATTAAAATCGGGCAATGCCTGAGAAACTTGTTTACCGGACAATTCTACAGCAAGTGGATCATTGGAATCCCTTACACGAAAAACGCGCCCATCAAATGATTTAGTCTGCATACCAAATCCTAAACCCATGGATACCTGCGCCCCATTCGCCAAAGGTAAATGATAAGCTACTTGTAAACGCACGACTTGTTGGCCCACGCCCGACGGCGTTTTATCATTCATCACAATCAAACCCATTCCTAGATGTTGAAAATTCAACGGCAACGATAAGCCTACAATACTCGTACCCAAATTGCCACCTCCATCTTGTGTGGTTTCATACGAGGTCCATTGATTTCGGTATTGGGCTTGCACATAAGCATCCCGACCAGCACCCGCGGCGGCAGGATTAAAATAAAGGGAATTGAGGTGATATAGACTTAATCCAGGATTTTGTTGCGCGAAGACTCCTGAGCTGATGCAGCAAAGTAGTAATAAGCCCAATACGAATTTAAATCCCTGCATGATTATGATTTGGCAAAAGCTGAGCTAAAAATAAACAAAATTAGCTTAGTGGGATAGTATCTAACAAAAAAAAGCTCCGAATGGAGCTTTTCAATTATTTATTGGCTTGCTTGATGTAATGTTCCAAAGCACCCGTCATCGAAGGAGCATTGGGCATAGGAGCCTGAATATCTAACAGGAGACCTGCGTCATGCACTGCTTGCGCAGTCGTAGGACCAAAAGCAGCTATTCGCGTATTATTTTGTTTGAAATCAGGGAAGTTTTCAAACAAAGATGTAATCCCTGAGGGACTAAAAAATGCAATAACATCATAAAAGACATCCTCTAGGTCGGAAAGATCCGCTGAAACCGTTTCATACATCACAGCCTCTGTTAATTGGAAGTCATTTGTCCCCATGTAATCGGGTAAGTCTTTTTGACGCTTATTCGAGCAAGGAAACATAAACTTCTCAGTCTTATGCTTTTTGATAACCTCTAATAAATCCAACGCCGTCTTCGTTCCCGTAAAAATCTTACGCTTACGAATAACAATGTATTTGTGCAAATAATTAGCTGTTTGCTCCGTAATACAGAAATACTTCATGTCGGCAGGCACCTCAATCTTCGCCTCTTTGCAGATACGGAAGAAATGGTCAATCGCGTTCCGACTCGTAAAAATGATTGCCGTATGCGATAAAATATCGATTTTTTGCTTTCTGAAATCCTTGTATGAAATCCCTTTGACATCAATAAATGAACGAAAATCTACTTTGACATCGTATTTACGCTCAATCTCCGAATAAGGAGATTTTGCCGCATCTGCTGGCGCAGCTTGGGTAACAAGGATACTTTTTACTTTTTTCAACCGTTTAACATCAGGTTGAGCAACATTAGCAACTACACTCATATTAAAATATTCAAATTAAGCATTCTTGTTTGGCCTTAAACTGAAAATGCCTGCAAATATACGACAAATTTTATCAATTAATTATCTGCCATTACATGTATTCTGGAAAAATCAATTCTCGTAATCCAAATACCATTACCTGTCCTTCCATTAAGATCAAATAGGCCAACAATGACAATTGATTCACTGGATAGGTCCGACGAAATACCTGAAAAAAGTAAACTGCCCGCAACACAAAATAAGCCGTTATCACGTAGGAAATATAGGTCAAATTGACTGGATACATGGGTCCCATGTACACCGAGAATAAACTCAACAAACTAAACAAAACAATAAAAAATTGCAGGTTCGCCTGAACCGATTTAAAATAATGGGCCTCCGCGATATGTGGCAATCGGAATAGGTTAGTAAATAACTTATACATAAAATACCTACTCACAAATAAAGCCAAGCCTAGCAATGTTCTAGACAAAATAAACCCGATCGCTGGAAGGAATCGTTGCAAATTTTCTTGGGTTTCAAAAAAAGCGTCATTGGATTGATTCAGCAAGCCATTGTAAAATGAAAAGCAAGCTGTAATTAAACTCAACAATCCGATTACCAATAAATTAGGAAATGCGAAGGTGTTTTTCAACAAAACCTCTTCTTTGATCTCCCAATGTATCCAATCGGAAAACCGAAAATAGGCTGCAAAATATCGTGGGAAAGCCGCGTACAAAACCCCTAAGAAAAACAAAATCAAGAGAAAGGCAGAACCAAAAAACTGATTAAATAAATAGGCATTCCGCTGGCGCAAATTCAGCATATCTGAAAACGTCACATTATCCACCTCCACTTTTCGTTCCAACAAAACAGTTTGAGGAAGTCCAGCCATTTTGGCCTGATAAAAACTAAAATACAGCGGATTAGCGTTTGGATATACTTTTTGCAAGCTGTCTACGGACCAGCGGTAATGTTTGCCTTTTGTTAAATGACTATGAAAGGTACCTTGAAGAAATAACACATAATCGTCATCCAAATCCATACGCAAATAGGTATGCGGAAATTCTTGGAGCGGAATAGCCAGTGATTTCGATTTAAAACTGTAATGTTTCCCGGAGATATAGGGCAAGAAAGTTTTTAAATTTGGCTGATAGACAAGCCAAGCTTTGTCCAAGGGTTGCACAAGCTGCCATTTAGCTGCTCGCAATTCAGTGGAAAGCAATAAGAGTAACAATAAAAAAAATCTGCTAATCTTCCCTAAGGGAAAATGACTAGCAGATTTTGAACTAAAAGGAATCATCCTTATTGAATTATTTTCCAGCTAATGCTTTGATCATCGTTTCGCCGATATCCGCTGGAGAGTAAACTACGTGAATACCACACTCTTGCATGATCTTCATTTTCGCTTCTGCTGTATCATCCGCACCACCAATGATGGCACCTGCGTGACCCATACGACGACCTTTCGGTGCTGTTTGGCCTGCGATAAAACCTACAACAGGCTTACGATTTCCGTCTGCTTTGATCCAACGAGCTGCTTCAGCTTCCATGCCGCCACCAATCTCACCGATCATCACGATACCTTCTGTTTCTGGGTCGTTCATCAACAATTCAACCGCTTCTTTGGTTGTTGTTCCAATGATTGGATCACCACCAATACCGATTGCAGTTGTTTGACCTAAACCTGCTTTTGTCAATTGATCTACTGCTTCATATGTCAAAGTTCCCGACTTAGAAACAATACCCACACGACCTTTTTGGAAGATAAAGCCTGGCATGATACCTACTTTACATTCGTCAGCCGTCATAACACCTGGGCAGTTTGGCCCGATTAAACGACAGTCATGGTTTGCAATATATTCCTTCGCTACAATCATGTCTTTCGTAGGAATACCTTCCGTGATACAAATAATCACTTTGATACCTGCGTCCGCAGCTTCCATAATCGCATCCGCAGCAAATGCGGGTGGAACAAAAATAATCGATGTATCAGCACCTGTTTTTGCGACAGCCTCAGCAACTGTATTAAAAATAGGGCGTTCTAAGTGAGATCCTCCTCCTTTTCCTGGGGTCACCCCTCCTACCACTTGCGTACCGTATGCAATCATTTGCTCTGCATGAAAGGTACCTTCAGTTCCTGTAAAACCTTGTACTATAATTTTCGAATTCTTGTTAACTAAAACACTCATTTCGTAGGGGTTAAATAAACGTAGGCGTAAAATTTTTCCAAAGGTACAAATTATTGATAATATTCATCAAAAACCTTTAATCGGATGAAATAAAAATTCGAACAGATTTTTTTATGTAAATTCGAATTCCAA
>JAHEAY010000097.1 GCA_024642485.1 Cytophagaceae bacterium | reverse complement strand
TTTCTTGGGCCGAACAAATTTTATTGGATTTCAGCGAGCATCCTCTTCGTGTGGATGTTCGTGCTGGATTCCAATGATGTCACTGTTCAGTTTCGCCTTTGGAATGAATTAAGGCAGCTTGAAAACGAGAAATCGTATTACCAACAAAAAACAAAAGAATTGGAAAAAGAGCGCCGCATGGTCATCGGAAATCCATCTTTGTTGGAAAAATATGCGAGGGAAAAATATCTGATGAAGAAACCGAAAGAGGATATTTTTGTGATTGTGGACGAAAACAATCAACCCATCGAGCACTAACAAAAAAGCCCTTCAAACGAAGGGCTTTTTTTTATATCTTGATATCCTTACTGGAAATTGCGGCTTTCTCCGCAGGATTTCCTTTCCAAATACTCCAAGGATCTGTCTTTTGACGGGTTAAATTCGCCCCCATCGCAATCAAGGTTCCTTCACCTAAAACACTTTGGTCTCGAATCGTCGCATTGACACCAATGAAACAATAATCGCCTACTTGGCAACCACCCGAAAGAACAACATGGGATGTAAAGAATACGTGATCGCCGATTGTTCCGTGATGACCTATATGATTTCCAGACCATAAGACTACATCATTCCCAATCGTCACATAAGGCTGAATCGTATTATCCTCCAAAATGAAGCAATTATCTCCAATTTTATCTGTCAAAACAGTCGCGTGTGAACTGATATAGGAAATGTAGGAATACCCTTTCTCTAATCCTTGTTCATATACACGTGCGCGAACCCGATTCATATTCTTCTCCGTCATCGGAGCAAAGAACTTGTATTCCGAAGGAGAATAAATTGACTCAACCGTCTCGAAAGGGACTAAAGGTAAGCCGTGAAACGTGGGCTCCTGAATGTAATCTTGCTCAACCGTAAACGCTACGACCTCATGATCGGAATCATTTTGCAAATAATAAAGTGCAAGTTCAGCAGTACGCGTATTACCAAAAATAATGACTTTAGCCATAGTTAAATTTAATGCAACAAAGGTAATTAGAGATTCGTCAATTCCCGTGTAATTAATAATGCTTATTTATCCATTGGTCAAAACCTCAGTAAGAAAGATTAGAACAAGGGAACACCCGTCATTTCTTTCGGTTGAGCCACACCCATCATTTTCAAGATTGTAGGAGACACGTCGCCTAATTTCCCATTTTGAAGTGTTGGATGAAAATCATTATCTACCAAAATACATGGAACCAAATTCGTCGAATGAGCAGTATTAGGCGTTCCATCTTCGTTCATCATGACGTCAGCATTACCATGGTCAGCAATAATAATGAAAGAATAGCCATGGGCTAAACCTGCTTTAACAACAGCTTCTGCACAAGCATCCACAGTTTCAACAGCCTTCACAACGGCTTCAAAAACACCTGTGTGACCAACCATATCTGGATTAGCGAAGTTCAAACAAACAAAATCAACCTCTTCCTTCTCTAATTCGGGAATCAAGGCATCACGTAAATCTGCTGCCGACATCTCCGGTTGCAAGTCATAGGTCGCAACCTTCGGTGAATTACGCAAGATATTTTGTTGGCCTTCAAACAATTGCTCACGACCTCCCGAAAAGAAGAAAGTCACGTGTGGATATTTCTCTGTTTCGGCAATACGAATTTGCTTTTTACCTGCTCCCTCTAACACCTCACCCATGGTCATCGGCAAATTGGAATCATTGAAAATCACTTTCACGTTTTGGAATTCCTTATCGTATTCCGTCATCGTCAAGTAATACAAATCCAATTTGTGCATATTCTCCTCATGGAAATCACGTTGCGTAAGCGCTTGTGTGATTTCCCGTCCACGGTCAGTACGGAAGTTGAAACAGATGACAACATCTCCAGCCGCAATTTTTGCCAAAGGTTTCCCCGCAGCATCCGTCGCAATAATTGGCTTAATGAATTCGTCTGTTACGCCGGCATCATAACTTGCTTGGATAGAAGCCAACACATCTTGTGTAGGTGTTCCTTCTGCATCTACCATGGCATGATAAGCTAAGGCAACACGCTCCCAACGGTTATCGCGGTCCATCGCAAAATATCGACCAGTTACGGAAGCTACGGCAGTACCTGTTTTCTTCGTATGGTTAACCAAATCCGTCATGAATTTCATCCCTGATTTAGGATCCGTATCACGGCCATCCGTAAATGCATGAACAAATACATTGGATAAACCTGCTTCAGAAGCAGATGTCAACAAAGATTTCAAGTGCTCGATGTGGGCATGAACACCTCCATCAGAAACTAAGCCCATGAAATGGACCGATTTATTTTCTTTTTTCGCGTAGTCAAATGCTTTCGCTAATTCTGGCTCTTGCCCTAATGTATTTTCGCGAACCGCTTTATTGATACGTACTAGATTTTGATATACGACACGGCCAGCACCTAAATTCATGTGACCCACTTCTGAGTTCCCCATTTGGCCTTCAGGAAGACCTACGGACTCACCAGACGCTTCCAATTTTGAATGCGCATATTTCGTATATAACGAATCAATAAAGGGCGTTTTTGCAGCATCAATCGCTGAAACTTTTGGGTTGGTGGCAATTCCCCAACCGTCTAAAATCATGAGTACGACTTTCTTATTCACGGTAGTATATTTAATTATCTAACAAAAATAGCCAAAAAGCTATAAACGCGCACGCATTTGTTTGGCGAATGCCAAAATATCCTTTCCTTCAACCGTCTTGACCGGAGAGCCGAAAATACTTGCTTCCAACATGGCATGGCCTAATTCTTGTAGGGTACAGGCTGAATTAGGCACGAATAATTTGAGAATTGGGAAAAGCCAATTGATGTATTTGTAAAAGGCCAAGGCATTTTTCAAGCCGGGCGTCGGCTGAATCATGGCCGGACGGAAGGAATAATAATCACCAAAACCTAATTTAGCCAAATCATTTTCCGTTTTTCCCTTGACACGAGCCCAGGCTAATCTACCCTGCTCCGTGGAATCTGTACCGGCTCCTGAAATGTAACTGAATGACATATTCGGATTCTCGTCATGCAAGACATTGGCAAAGCCTAGCGTCAAATCATAGGTTTTTTGCTTGTATTCATCTGGCTTCATCCCCACGGAAGAAACCCCAAGGCAAAATAGGCATGCATCATAACCCTTGATCGCATCCCGCATTTCTTCTGGTTTTAAAAAATCTGGAAGTAGATATTCTTTGACCTTGGGATGAGTCACACCACAGGGCTTGCGGTTAATGACTAAAATTTGGCTCACGAAAGGCGACTGAATAGCTTCATGTAAGACACCTTCGCCTACCATGCCTGTGGCACCCGTAATGATTAATTGCTTTTGTAAAATTTCCATCGTAGACTTGAATAATATTTAAATACCTATTTGATGACTTCTAGAAGAAACTTCCTCCAACAAGCCGGCTTGGCGACTGCAGCTAGCAGCCTTTTACCCAATGCAAAATCCGCTATGACCTTTGTTCACCATGTCTTATTTTGGGCCAAAAACCCAGGTAATGAAGCCGAAAAAGCCCAATTATTGGCGGCGTTAAAACAATTAGGTACCCTACCTATGATCCAACAAGCGCACGTGGGCCGACCAATCATTACGGAATTTGACAAAGGTGCAACGGATGGAAGTTATACTTTTTCTGTCGTTTTAGTGTTCGATAACGCAACAAAAGAATCCGAATACTTATACCATCCTTTACACAAAAAGTTCATCGATGACAACAAGCACCTCTGGGGAAAAGTTCAAGTCATTGATTCTGAATTGATATAAATTAGTCGAAAAACGAATTGACTCGCTTGATATGAGGCCCTACATTTAGGGCATGAAACCACACACTCGAAAATTATATCAATTAGTTCGAGCCAAATTGCATTTAGGCGAGCAAGATGGCATGAAATTTATCCATGGACTCCAGGCAGAGGTACAGGAGTCTACGCAAGAGTTTGTAACTAAAGATTTTGTGCATCAAACCGTTGCCGAAGCAAAAAGCGAACTCATTAAATGGATGTTTATTTTTTGGGTGGGACAAGCAGCTGTGACGTATATGATTGTTTCCTTGATAAAAAACTGATAATTATTGGTCTATTCTTGTATCGAATTGACTCATCTTGTGTGTTTTTGTAGGTTTGAAACATGGAAGTGAAATCAATTCAATTGTATCAATTAGCGCATAAAAAACTCCACTTAGTGGAAAAAGATGCCATGGAATTTGTAGACGTCATTCAAGACACCATTGAGGATCGAACTAAGAATTTCGTCACGAAGGAATACTTAGATGTTCGACTCATGGAACTGGAGTTGAAATTATTAACGAAAATAGCCGATTCGGAAAAAAATATTCTACGATGGATGTTTACCATTTGGATAGTTCAGCTCGTCGCGATGTTTGGTTTTATATACCTGTTTTTAAAACATTAGGCTTTTCGCTTTGCGAGCACAAACATCCCGATGACGGAAATGAATAACATTCCGAGGCTCGCGACATCTTGCCAACGAAGCATTTCGGGATGATTGAGTAAGTTTGCCCAGGAGGCCGCCTGGGTACCGGTCCACAAAGCAATCAGGGTTCGCGGAAGCATACCCAAAGTTCCGCCTACAAAGAATTGACGCAAAGGAACCCCCAAAAATGCCATTAATGCATTCGTGATAGCGAAAGGAAATATGGGAGATAAGCGGGCTAAAAACACCCAAGCAAAGGATTGAGCTTGAACGTTATCTAGAAAATCGGCCGCTTTAAACTTAACCTGAATCAGTTCGATCAGCGCATCTCCTTTCATTTTTCGAGCTAAGAAATAGCCCAACAAAGACGCGATGGCATAAGCGATAATTAATGGCCACAAGCCTGTCCATCCCCAAACAAAGCCCGTAAACATGGCAAAAAAGGTTGTTGGACACAATGCCAGCCCCATGATAAAAACAGCACCCATCCAAAATAACACATATTCCGTAGGTGAAAAATCTGTAAAAAATGTGGGATTCGACAAGGCAAAATAACCCAACAGCATACTCGAAAGCACGGGTAACGCTCCCATCCAGAGAAGGTAAAGCATTTCAAGAATGATGCGACGATTTTTTGGCATAAGGCCAACAAATATACGCTTCTTTTCATAATCCAAGCCCTTTTGCCTACCTTTGCAGGGCATTTTGCCCCATTAAAATTCATCCATGGAAATCGCAATCATCAAATACAACGCCGGAAATGTGCAATCGGTCATGTACGCCTTGGACAGAATCGGGATGAAATACCAATGGACCGATGATGAAAAAGTAATTCGTTCAGCTGATAAAGTCATCTTTCCAGGGGTTGGTGAAGCGAGTACGGCTATGGCCTACTTACGCGAAAAAGGCTTAGATCAATTGATTCCTTCTTTAAAGCAACCCGTTTTAGCGACTTGCATCGGGATGCAATTATTATGCCGGGATTCCGAAGAAAATAACACAAGCTGCATGGGTGTTTTTGATGTACCCGTGAAACGATTTGTTAGCTCAGACCTGAAAATACCGCACGTTGGCTGGAATTCCATTCAAGCAAATGGTGAAAATATCCTGATGGAAGGACTCAAAAAAGAAGAATACGTTTATTTCGTTCACTCTTTTTATGCGCCAGTAAATCCCTATACGACAGCCACTTGCGACTATGTGCAACCTTTTTCAGCCATGTTGCAAAAAGACAATTTCTATGCGGCACAATTCCACGCAGAAATATCGGGCATGGCCGGTCAAAAAATCATTCAAAACTTCTTAGCGCTTTAATCTATGTTCCAACTCATTCCAGCCATCGATATTATTGGAGGACAATGCGTTCGATTAACGCAAGGGGATTACCAACAAAAGAAAGTTTACAGCTCTGACCCTTTAGAAATTGCCAAAGCATTCGAAGGGGCGGGCATTCAACGTTTGCATTTGGTGGATTTAGATGGAGCCAAAGCGAAAGAAATTGTCAATGCTGCTGTCTTGGAGCGCATTGCTTCAAATACTTCATTACAAATTGATTTTGGTGGCGGCGTACAATCCGATGCCATGATCGACCGAGCGTTTTCTGCCGGTGCAGCACAAATCACCGCAGGAAGTATTGCCGTTCGCAATCCTGAACTTGTGCACGGTTGGTTCAAAAAATACGGAACAGATAAAATCATTCTAGGCGCCGATGCTCACAACGAGCAAATCGCGGTATCGGGCTGGCAAGAAAATTCCAACATCTCTATTTATGATTTCCTGACCGACTACCAAGCGGCTGGTGCGCAATACGTCATCTCGACGGATGTGGCGAAAGATGGATTGTTGCAAGGGCCGAGTTTTGAATTATATGAAAAAATTCAAGCCAATAATCCTGGAATGAACATCATTGCAAGTGGTGGTGTGGCTAACATGCAAGATTTGGAACAATTACGTGCCATGAATTTATTTGGTGTGATTGTAGGAAAAGCCTTTTACGAAGGTCGCATTACGCTTGAAGATTTAGCCACATTTGCCAAAGAATCCCTATGCTAACGAAACGAATTATTCCCTGTTTGGATATAAAAGAAGGTCGGACTGTGAA
>JAHEAY010000089.1 GCA_024642485.1 Cytophagaceae bacterium | reverse complement strand
TTGTTTTTTATGACGATCAAATTTCTTCCCCGGAATATAAATCCATGCATGCAAAACATGAGGAGGTATTCCGTAAGGCATTGGATTTAAATGCCAAAGAACGCTCAAGACGCTTTGAATCGATTAATTCAAAAGAATCTCCTGCATCGATCCATGAAAAAATTCGGACACGTTCGGTTTCCATCTTTGAGCCGCGTCCAGAATTGAATCATGCGACAAATGCCTTAGCTATTGTGGGTAGACGTGAATTATCGAAGGGCTTATTCTTGGATAGGCGCTCGTTTTTGAATTCCTTCGACTACCGTGTAGACCCAGCGGGCGATTACTTATTTGGTATTTTAAAGGCAGCTGCACCGGTATGTGGAGGAATTAACTTGGAATACTATTTCTCACGAGTAGATGGAGAAAAACTAGGTGCTGGCACCAAATTACCGCATAATGTCATGGGATTATTTGGCGTAGCGAATGGTATTGATGGGGATTTACGCCCAGGATTACCTGCTCAAATGACTGAAGTTCATGACCCTGTCCGTTTATTACTCATTGTTGAACACTTTCCGGAAGTCGTTTTAAAAACGATTCAAAGAGCTCCTGAAACCTATGAATGGTTCATCAATGATTGGGTCAAATTGGTCGCAGTTCATCCAGAAACAAAAGCATTATTTGTTTTTGGAGGCGGAGAATTTACGCCTTATGAACCATTAGTTAAAAACTTGGAGGTGATAAAAGATGTGGAATCTGTCATCGAAAGCCATCAAGAGAATTTTCCTGTTTACTTATTAAATCAAGACTAATATGACCATAAACACCTTATTGCCCTTATTTATTTGGGTACCGATTGTAGGTTTTTTGGTAAGTCTGATCTTACCTAAAAACAATGAACGGCTAATCTCCGGAGCAGCCTTCATAACGATGACGATCCAAATGATTGCTGCAACGATTTATGTAGCAGATTGGATATTGACAGGAGCAAATACCTTTCAAGTAAAGGAGATCATCTTGTTTCAAAACGAGGATTACATTTTCCAAATTGATTTCTTGTTTGACAAAATCACGGCTGTTTATTTGCTTGTGGGAGCTTTGTTGACCTTCATGGTGACGATGTATTCGCGCACTTATTTACACCGTGAAGCCGGTTATAAGCGCTTTTTCAATACAACCTTGTTCTTTTACCTCGGATATAGCATAACAACTTTATCAGGAAACTTAGAGACCTTGTTTGTGGGTTGGGAAATTTTAGGAATTTCCTCTTTCTTATTGATTTCCTTTTATCGGGAACGCTATTTACCCGTTAAAAATGCCGTGAAGGTATTCTCGATTTATCGAATAGGGGATGTGGGCTTAATTTTGGCAATGTGGGCAAGTCACCATTTGTGGGGGCAGAACATCACGTTTTACCAATTAAATAATGCGGAATTAGTGCACGAACAATTGCAGCAGCATAGTTTCATTGGCGTATTTATCTCCGCGATGATATTATTGTCGGCAGCTGCTAAATCTGCTCAATTGCCCTTTTCGTCTTGGTTACCGCGTGCCATGGAAGGTCCTACGCCGTCAAGTGCTATTTTTTATGGTAGTTTATCCGTTCACATAGGGGCATTTTTGTTGTTACGAACATTTCCATTTTGGGAATATCAAAGTTCGGTGCGCATCTTAATTGTTGCCTTAGGACTCCTAACAACTCTAATTGCAACAGGAATTGCTCGCGTACAATCATCCGTAAAAAGTCAGATTGCCTATGCCTCGATTGCACAAATTGGCATTATTTTCATTGAGATAGCATTAGGTTATGAATCGCTAGCTTTATTCCATTTTGCGGGAAATGCATTTTTACGTACGTACCAATTATTGGTTTCCCCATCCGTGGTAAGTTATTTGATTCGTGAGCAATTCTATTCCTTTGAGCCACGTGCGAAAACGATAGAGGATTCATTTCCCAAGCGTTTACAACATAGTATTTACGTATTGTGTTTGAAAGAATGGAATTTGGATACAATGATGTACGAGTACTTCTGGAATCCATTGAAATGGGCAGGCAATAAATTGAATTTCATTAACGGAAGAAGGTTGATGTTGTTCTTTATTCCTGCATTTGCTTTGGGATTTTATTTGATGAAGCAAACGCATTTGTTGCCAGAAAACTTACAGGAAGCTACTCCCGTGGTATTTGCTTTTTTTGGATTGATCCTGGTTTTCAAATCCTTTACGCAAAGACATTCCGTTCGTTTAGCTTGGATATTAGTGATTATGAATCACTGTTGGATCGCGCTTGCAATCTCATTCAATGAAAAATTTGATCAATTAGAAAATGTCCTATATCTAAGTGGAATCCTAGTCGCAGGTTTGATCGGGCATTTAACGCTTCAACGCTTATTCCGCATCGAGGGTAAAATAAGTTTGAGTCGTTTTCAGGGACTTTCTGAGACACATCCCAAAATAGCTTTGGTCTTTTTATTGGCTTGCCTCGGATTGACAGGCTTTCCAATTACCCCAGCATTCATTGGTGAAGACTTAATTTTCTCGCATATCCATGAAGATCAATTTGCTTTGGCGGCTATTGTGTCGTTGAGTTTTATTTTGGATGGCTTAGCCGTTATCCGCATTTACGCGCGTGTGTTTATGGGACCAAATTCCAAAACGCATGCTGAATTTTCAAATCGCTATTTTTAAAATACCTTACCCATGAAAAACAAAAATATAGTACCTCAAGATGGCTTCGCGGGCCTAAAAGAAAATTTCGCTAATGATGCAACCTCAGGGTTCATCGTATTTTTATTGGCCTTGCCACTTAGTTTAGGCATTGCCAAAGCATCTGATTTCCCACCGATTATGGGATTGATTACCGCCATTATTGGGGGTATGGTTGTGAGTTTCTTTGCTGGCTCCCGATTAACGATTAAAGGCCCTGCCGCTGGCTTGATTGTCATTGTTGCTGGCGCTGTGAGTGAATTTGGCGGTGGCGAAACCGGTTGGCATTTAGCCCTTGGAGCCATGGTCGTTGCGGGCATTGTGCAAATCCTTTTCGGCGTTTTCAAACTCGGAAAATTAATGGATTTCTTCCCTTTGTCGGCCGTACATGGTATGTTGGCAGCCATCGGATTAATCATCATCGGCAAGCAAATTCCGGTTTTATTGGATGTAAATCCTGCTTTGACGAAAGGGAAGGAGCCTTTGGAATTGTTTGCATCTATTCCAGAATTTATTGCGAATTGGGATCCTAAAGCGACGTTAATCGGTGTAATTAGTTTAGCTATCATGATGGGCTGGCCATATATTAAGAACAAGGTCATCAAAAAGATTCCTGCACCATTAGTGGTTTTAGCTATCGCTATTCCTGCGGAATTGTATATGGATTTTCAAACAACGGAGCCTAAATATGCGTTAGTTCATATTGGAAACTTGATGGATAATATTCACATTAATGCAAGTTTTGATGGCTTTGCTCAAACGGGAACATTCATCAAATTTGTGATCATGTTCGCTTTAGTAGGTTCTTTGGAATCATTATTAACCGTTAAGGCAATGGATATGTTGGATCCATTTAAACGTAAATCAAATGCGAATAAGGATTTAATTGCAACCGGAATTGGTAACACATTTGTTGCATTTTTGGGTGGTTTACCTATGATTTCAGAGGTTGCTCGTTCTTCAGCTAATATTGCAAATGGAGCGAAAACTCGTTGGGCTAACTTCTTCCACGGATTTTTCATTTTGGTTTTTGTTTTATTAGCCTCCCATTTAATTGAGTTAATTCCCAATACAGCTTTGGCAGCCATGCTAATTACAGTAGGTATTAAATTAACCCATCCTAAAGAATTCATTCACACCTTAGAAATTGGGAAAGAACAATTGTTGATTTTCATCGTCACAATCTTATTTACTTTAGGAGTCGATTTATTAGTTGGAATCGGTGCAGGTATTTTAACTGAAATTTTGGTCAATTTATTTAATGGCAAACCATTGAGTGCCATTTTCAAAGCACCAACAGAAGTTTCTTTTACAGATGATGCGTATTTAGTAGAAATCTCAGATGCAGCTGTATTTACCAATTTCTTAGGAATCAAACGAAAATTAGAAGCAATTCCACCGAGTTTTCAAGTAACGATTGACCTTTCAAAAACACATTTGGTGGATCACTCAGTGATGGAAAACTTGGAACATTTCAAGCATGATTATGAGCGTGAAGGTGGAACGGTTAACATTGTTGGTTTAGATTCGCACCGTGCCGTCTCTGAACACAAAGCTGCTGCGCGCAAGAAAATCAAATAGATTATAAAATATTGAGTTTAATGAATGTCGAAAAATACGTCTAGTTTAGGCGTATTTTTTTTTGGACGGTGGACATTGGAGGTTGGACGTTAGTTAAGAGTGAAGAGTTAAGAGTTAAGAGTTAAGAGTTATGAATGAAGAATGAAGAGTGAAAAAACCTTCGGACTGCGGACTACGGAATGACAACTCTCAACTGACAACTCCTTCCGGACTAACGACTAGTGACTAGCGACTGACGACTGACAACTCCCTCCGGACTAACGACTAGTGACTAGCGACTGACGACTGACACCCCCCTTCGGACTACGGACTCCGGACTGACAACTGACCACTGAATACTGTCTCCGGACTCCGGACTTCAAACTAGCATCTTGCGACTACCGCCTACACCCCTGCAATAATTTGATTTTTTTTGAATATATTGAAGACAATTTAAACCTATTGCATGAAACGTTTTATTGGGCTCACAAGCTTAGCCTTTGTTCTTAGCTATTTTTCAGGTTTTGGCCAAGTTTGGATTTCACAGGCTGAAAGCCAACAAATGCTGAAAGAACAAGTTTTGCCATTGTCTACTCAAGGCAATTCAGGCATTCAAATCCATGCAAACAACAAATTTCAGATCATTGATGGCTTCGGTTATACGTTGACTGGCGGAAGTGCCCAATTGATTTGGTCATTAGCGCCTACTCAAAGGCTAGCCTTATTGAATGAACTTTTTGGAACGGGAAAAAATGGTATCAATATTTCCGTATTACGCATTGCAGTTGGGGCCAGCGATTTAGATTCCCAAGTATTTTCCTATGACGATGTTCCAGTGGGTCAAAAGGACGAAAATCTTGCTCATTTCTCTCTCAAAGCATCTGAAAAAGATTTAATTCCTTTGATGCAAGCCATCAAACAAATCAACCCAAGCATTAAATTCATGGCAACTCCTTGGTCTCCTCCAGCTTGGATGAAAGATAATCAAGCTTCCAAAGGGGGTTCACTATTACCTCAATATTATGGAGTTTATGCCCAATACCTTGTCAAATACCTGCAATCCATGAAAGTACTCGGCTTGGAAATGGATTATTTGACACCCCAAAATGAACCTTTACATCCCGGAAATAATCCGAGTTTACTGATGCTTGCAGGCCAACAAAATGAATTCATCAAAAACCATTTAGGGCCAGCATTTAAAAAGGCGGGATTGAAGACCAAAATTTTGGCATACGACCATAATTGCGATAAACCCGAATATCCGATTGAAATTTTAAATGACCCAATCACACGCCAATATGTGGCAGGATCAGCCTTTCATTTATACAATGGGGATATTTCGGCATTGAGTGTGGTTCGAAAGGCGCATCCCGACAAAGAAGTATATTTCACAGAACAATGGACCGGGGCAAAGGGTGAATTTGCCGGCGATTTCAATTGGCATATCAAAAATGTCATCATTGGTTCCTTATTGAACGATGCCAAAACTGCATTGGAATGGAATTTGGCGAATGATCCGCAATGGGGACCGCATACGCCAGGTGGTTGTACAGAATGTAAAGGGGCCATCACCATTCAAACTGATGGTACACTCATTCGAAATCAAGCCTATTACATTGTAGCGCAAGCATCTAAATTCATCCCAACGGGCTCGACACGCATTGAAATGTCTGGACTACCTAAAGGTTTAATTGGCGTTTCGGCCTTACGGCCCGACAAACAAGTGGCGGTACTTCTGCAGAATGAAACAAAAGATATGATTAAAACGACAATTTCATATGATTCCAAACAATGGGGGATTGAGATTCCAAAGGAAGGAGTGGTAAGCGTTGTTTTGAGGTAAGAGAGAAGAGGTAAGAGTGAAGAGTGAAGAGTGAAGAGTGAAGAGTGAAGAGTTAAGAGGTAAGAGTGAAGCAATTGACTTTGGACCTTAGACGTTGGACGTTGGAATGATTATGATTGATTATCATGTAGAGACGCGATACTTCGCGTCTTTCCCACAGGCTGAAGCCTGATAGAATAAAATAAAACGATTCCCCACAGACTAGCAACTAGTGACTAGCGACTGACAACTGACATAACCTATGAAAACATTCAACATCAACCGCCGCCATTTTCTAAAAGGCGCATCCGCAAGTTTGGCATTATCCTCTTTTGGAGCCTATGGCCTTGATTTGGTAAATCCGTCTAAACCGCTAAAAGTCGGTTTAATCGGTGCAGGCTGGTATGGGAAAAGTGATTTGTTCCGACTGATGCAAGTAGCTCCCGTGGAAGTTGTTGCGCTCTGTGATCCCGATCGACATATGTTGACGGAAGC